>NZ_CP115757.1:1682142-2018571 GCF_027912675.1 Paracoccus sp. SCSIO 75233
TCGGCCAGTTCCTGAAAAATCTGGAATTCACGCTGGAGATGGAAAATCAGATCATGGGCGCGATCCTGAATGACGGCGCCATGCCCGGCGACGCGGCAACCGAATGGCTGAAGGCCAATCCCGACGCCGCGACCCCGTGGCTGGAGGGCGTCACCGCGCAGGATGGCAGCGACGCCGCCGACATGCTCAACGCCGCACTGGAAGGCTGAGCCGCGCCTTGGAACAACTGACCGAACTGGTCACAGCCCATAAAATCCCGGTCGGCCAAACCGCCGACCGGGTTTTTGACTGGCTGGCCACCAATGCAACCGGGTTTTTCGACGCGCTTCACGCAGCGATCGAGGCCGGGATTGACGGCGTCCTGTTTCTGCTGACCGCGCCGC
The DNA here is from genome assembly GCF_027912675.1 of Paracoccus sp. SCSIO 75233. Taxonomy (NCBI): domain Bacteria; kingdom Pseudomonadati; phylum Pseudomonadota; class Alphaproteobacteria; order Rhodobacterales; family Paracoccaceae; genus Paracoccus; species Paracoccus sp. SCSIO 75233. The sequence continues at coordinate 1,682,526 of NZ_CP115757.1, forward strand.
CTCCGTTTCTGTTCATCCTGATCGCGATGGCCGTCACCTATGCGTTGCAGCGCAGCGTGACGATCACGCTCGGCATCGGGCTGGGTTTCCTGTTCATCCTCAATCAGGGCTACTGGAAGGAGACGATGGAGTCGCTGACGCTGGTGCTGTCGGCCTGTGTCGTCTGCATGGGGCTGGGCGTGCCCGCGGGCATCGCGCTCGCCCATCGTCCGAAACTCTATGAATGGGTGCGCCCGCTGCTTGATCTGATGCAGACGCTGCCGACCTTCGTTTATCTGATCCCGGCTGTGGTGCTGTTCAATATCGGCATGGTGCCGGGGCTGATCGCGACCGTGATTTTCGTGCTGCCCGCGCCGATCCGGCTGACCCAGCTTGGCATCGCCTCCACCCCCGCGCCGCTGCGCGAGGCGGCCGTGGCCTTCGGCGCCACCCCGCGACAGCTTCTGTGGAAGGTGGAAATGCCAAGCGCCCTGCCCCAGATCATGACCGGGCTGAACCAGACCATCATGCTGTCGCTGTCGATGGTGGTGATCGCGGCACTTGTCGGCGCGGCAGGGCTGGGGGTGCCGGTGGTCCGCGCGCTCAACAGCGTGAATGCGGCACTGGGTTTCGAATCCGGGCTGGTGATCGTGGTGCTGGCTGTGATGCTCGACCGGGCCTTGCGCAGAAGGGAAAAACCGTGACCGCCATCGCCTTCGACAATTGCTCGATCATGTTCGGGGACCGGCCCGATACGGCGCTGAACCGCGCCGATGCCGGTCACGACCGCAGCGAGATCGAGGCCGCGACCGGGCAGGTTCTGGGCGTCCATGATGCTTCGCTGAGCGTCGATGATGGGGAAATCGTCGTGCTGATGGGTCTTTCCGGCTCCGGCAAATCGACGCTGCTCAGGGCCGTGAACGGGCTGAACCCGGTGGCGCGCGGCGATGTGCGGGTCCGGATGGGGGACCGGATGATCTCCGTTCCCGGTGCGAACCGGGCGACGCTGCGGGAATTGCGGCTGAACCATGTCTCGATGGTGTTCCAGCAATTCGGCCTGCTGCCGTGGCGCAGCGTGGCGGATAATGTCGGGCTGGGCATGGAACTGGCCGGCATGCCCCGCAGCCAGCGCGCGGCCCGCGTGGCGGAGCAGCTTGAACTGGTCGGGCTAGATGGCTGGGCGGATCGTCAGGTGGCGGAATTGTCGGGCGGGATGCAGCAACGCGTCGGCCTCGCCCGTGCCTTCGCAACACGCGCCCCGATCCTGCTGATGGATGAACCGTTCAGCGCGCTTGACCCGCTGATCCGGGCGCGGCTTCAGGACGACCTGCTGGCGCTTCAGCGAACCGCGAAACGCTCCATCCTGTTTGTCAGTCACGATCTGGACGAGGCGTTCAAGCTCGGCAACCGCATCGCGCTGATGGAGGGCGGGCGGATCGTGCAGACCGGCACCGCGCGGCAGATCATGGCACAACCGGCGAATGATTATGTCGCGGCCTTCGTCGCCCATCTCAACCCGCTCGACGTGCTGACAGCGGGCGATCTGGCGCGCGAAGGCGATGCGACGGGCACGCCCCTGCCGCCGGATATGCCGCTGAAACAGGTGCTGACGGCGCTTGCCGAGCGTGAGGCGCTGCCGGTGGCGGGCGCGGGACGGATCACCCGCGCCGATCTGCTGCGGCGGCTGGCGGGGTCGTAAACGGGTCGGACGTGCCGCTCAATGATCCGGCGGCAGACCGCGCTTCCGCGACTCGCGCCATGTGATATAGGTGATCGCCCCGATCATCACGCCGCCGCCCAGCAGCACCATCGGGTCGACCGGCTCCGCGAACAGCGCCACGTCCAGCAGGCTGGCCCAGATCAGTTGCAGGAATGTGACCGGCTGGGTCACCGACATCGGCGCCGAGGCGAAGGCCCGCGTCATGGTATAATGACCCGTGGTCGCGAAAACCGCGACCAGACCAAGCCCGCCGATCTGTGCCCATGTCGGCGGCACCCAGACGGCAAGGGCAATCGGCGCAAGCGCCACGGTCACGGTCAGCGACATCATCGCGACCACCACCTGCGCCGGGGCCCGAAGCGCCAGTTGCCGCGCGATGAGGTAGGAAATCCCGAATGCAAAAGCCGCCGCGGTCTGCGCCAGATGACCGCTGTTCAGCTCCCGGACACCGGGCCGCAGCACGATCAGCGCCCCGATCAGCGCCACACCGATGGCGATCCCGCGCCGCCATGACAGCAACTCGCCAAACAGCAGCGCAGCACCAATGGTGGCGATAATCGGGTTGAGAAAGCCGATCGCCGTCACCTCGGCAATGGAGATCCGGGTCATGGCGTAAAACCACAGCATGACCGCCAGCACATGCAGCGCGCCCCGCAGGGCAAACGGTCCCAGCGTTCCCGCCGGCAGGCCCTGCCGCGCGATCTGCACCAGAACCGGCATGGTGAAGAAAATGCCGAACACGAAGCGGATGAAAGCCGATTGCGGCGCTGGCAGCCCTTGCCCGAAATGCTTGACCAGCGCGTTGACGAAAACGAAGCACAGCCCGGTCACAACCATCCACCCGATCCCGGCCAGATCGTTGCGCTGCGTCTCGTTCACCTAGTCACCCATTATCAGCCTGAGCGCGATAGACCACATAATAAAGGCGATGACCAGATCGAGGATCTGCCATGCACGGGGCCGCGCAAAGACCGGCGCAAGCAGCCGCGCCCCATAGCCGAGCGAGAAGAAAAACAGGAACGATCCGCTGATCGCACCGGCGGCAAAGGCGGTCTTGTTGGCAAAATCGGCAGAAACCGCGCCAAGCAGCACGACCGTATCCAGATAGACATGCGGGTTGGCCCAGGTGATTGCCGCAACCGCCGCCATTGTCGGCCAGAACGCCTGCGCCTGTCCCGCAACCCGAAGCGCATCCCCACCCTTGAGCGCGGACATTGCGGCGCGCAACCCGTAGAGGATCAGAAACGCCGCCCCGCCCCATCTCATCGCTTCGGTGAACCATGGCGCGACCTGCGTCAGAAGCTCCGCGCCGAACACCCCGACGCTGACAAGGATCGCGTCGGAAATGGCGCAGAACAGCACCACAGGCAGGACATGGCTGCGCAACAGCCCCTGTCGCAGCACAAAGGCGTTCTGCGCCCCGATGGCGACGATCAGCGATAATCCGGTGCCGAGACCTGCAAGATAAGCGTGCATGTTTAACCCTTTCGTTGCGCCCGTCTTGCATCAGCCGTCGAAATAAGTGAAATTCATTTTGATTTATCTGGATAAGAAATTCTAATGATCGACTACCCCGCCCTCGCGGCCTTGGCAGAGGTGATCCGGCGCGGTTCCTTCGACGCCGCCGCCCATGCACTCGGCATCACGCAGCCCGCCGTGTCCCAGCGGATCAAGTCGCTTGAGGCTCGGCTGGGACAGGTGCTGCTGGATCGCGGCCCGCCTGTGACCGCGACTGAGGCCGGGATGCGACTGGTCGCGCATCACGATCAGGTCCGTCTGCTGGAGGCGGGTCTGGCAGGCATCGCACCAGGCGACGCCCTGCCCCCGACCATCCGGGTGGCGGTGAATGCCGACAGCCTTGCAAGCTGGGCGATTGCGGCGCTGCCGCACGCGCCGGGGCTGCTGGATCTGGTGATCGACGATCAGGACCATGCCGAGGGGCTGCTGCGGGCGGGGCTGGTCAGCGCGGCGGTCACGGCACAGCGCGGGCCGGTCGCCGGATGCGACAGCCACGCGCTCGGGGTGATGGATTACCTCGCTGTGGCGACGCCGGATTTCATTTCCCGCCATTTCCCCGACGGGATCACGGCAGAGGCGCTGCGGGCTGCCCCCGCGATCACCTTCAACAAGAAGGACGCGCTGCAAAATGAATGGGTGAAGCGGAATTTCGGCCAGCGGATCACCCTGCCGACCCATCTGATCCCGACGAGCGAGGCATTTGCGCAGGCGGTCAGGCTCGGCATGGGCTGGGGGATGAACCCTGAAATCCTGATTGCGGAGGATCTGCGCAGCGGTCGCCTGATCCCGCTATTGCCGGACACGAAACTCGGCGTGCCGCTATACTGGCAGATCGCGCGGATCATGGCCCCGGCGCTGACCGATCTGACCCGCAATATCAGACGCACCGCCCGCGCGGCGCTGCGCCCTTTGTGATCACAGCCCCGAAATCACCGGGGCAACGTGATCACAATTGCTCCGCAACCTCGTCCGAGAGATCGAAATTGCCGGTGACGTTCTGCACGTCGTCGTCATCCTCCAGCGTCTCGATCAGCTTCATCAGCTTCTGCGCCGTGTCCATATCGGTCACTTCGGTCGGGGCCTGCGGTTTCCAGATCAGCTTCGCCGTCTCGGATTCGCCCAGAGCCTCCTCAAGCGCGGTCGAGACCTCGTTCAGGTCGGTATCGGCGCAATAGATCCAGTGGCCGTCATCATCGGATTGCACATCCTCCGCCCCGGCCTCGATCGCGGCCATCATCACCGTGTCGGCATCGCCTGCCTCAACCGGGTATTTGATCTCCCCCACGCGGTCGAACATGAAGCTGACGCTGCCGGTCTGGCCCAGATCGCCGCCATTCTTGGTGAAGGTCGAGCGCACATTCGACGCCGTGCGGTTGCGGTTGTCGGTCATCGCCTCGACAATGATCGCGATACCATTCGGGCCGTAACCCTCATAGCGGATTTCGTCGTAATTCTCCGCATCGCCGCCCAGCGACTTCTTGATCGCGCGGTCGATGACGTCCTTGGGGACCGAGTTCGACTTCGCCTCTTTTACCGCCAGCCGCAGCCTCGGGTTCTTCTCGGGGTCGGGATCGCCCATCTTCGCGGCGACGGTAATCTCCTTCGCCAGCTTCGAGAACAGCTTCGACCGGATCGCGTCCTGGCGACCCTTGCGATGCTGAATATTCGCCCATTTTGAATGGCCTGCCATGATAGATGGTCCTTAAACGTCAGCAGAAATCGGGTTTTTTGGGCTTTTAATCCAGCACGGGGGCCGACCGCAAGGCATTGCGGAGCCGCGAACGCCATTGCACCATAAGCGGAGGCGGTTATCATCGCCACCTGATTGATGGCGAGGATTTCGCGATGACCTTCCCCCAGATTGTCCTGTTTTCGATTTTCGGCGCGGTCATGGTGCTGATGTTCATCGGCAAATGGCGGCATGATCTGGTCGCCTTCGCCGGGCTGATGGCCGGCGTGCTTCTGGGCGTCGTACCGGGGGACGAGGCGTTCAGCGGTTTCGGCCACCCCGCGACGATGGTCGTGGCGCTGATCCTGATCACCACGGCGGGGCTGATGCGGTCTGGCGCAGTGGCGCGGCTCACGCGGCTGCTGGTCGATGCGGATCGCCCGATCAGCCTGCATATCGCGGTGATGGGCGGGATCGGCGGCGCACTGTCGGGGTTCATGAACAATATCGCGGCGCTGGCGATCCTGATGCCCATCGACATCCAGATCGCGCGCAAGGCGGGCCGCGCCGTCGGGCTGACGCTGATGCCGCTGGCCTTCGCCACCATCCTTGGCGGCATGCTGACGCTGATCGGGACGCCGCCGAACCTGATCGTCTCGGGCTTCCGGCAGGAGGTGCTGGGCGAGCCGTACCGGATGTTCCAGTTCCTGCCGGTCGGCGGCGCCGTCGCCATTGCCGGGATCGCCTTCGTGGCGCTGATCGGCTGGCGGCTGATCCCGCTGCATGACAAGGTGGATGATGGCAGCAACGCCGAAAACCTGCCGCGCGGCTATCAGGCCGAGCTGGTCGTGACCGAGGACAGCGCCGCGCTTGGCATGACGCTGGCCGATCTGCGCGACAGCGCCCGCGCCTCGGATGCGTGGATCAACGCGCTCAGCCGCCATCACCATCGGGTCGAGGACGATCCCGCCACCGTGACCCTCGCCGCCGGCGACGTGCTGACCTTGCGGGCCGATCCCAATGCGCTGGACGATTTCCGGTCCTCGATGAAGCTGGCCTATCCCGATGGCCATTCCGAGGCACGCGCACGCCCCCGCAGCGAACGCGGGGAATCGCTGATCGAATTTCTGGCGCCGCTGACATCCGACCTGACCGGACAGACGGTGCAGCAGGTCGGGCTGACCAATCGTTATAACTCGGTCCTGATGGGGATGCGGAGGCGGGGCGAGATCGTCACCGGAAACCTGCGCCGCCAGACCGTGCAGGCGGGCGATATGCTGCTGTTGCTGGTCCCCGAGGGGCGCGAGGAGCAGGTTCGTGGCGGGCTTGGCCTGCTGCGTCTGGACGGGGCCACGCGCTCGGTGATGCGCGAATGGCAGATGGCGATGACGCTTGGTCTGTTTGTGGCCGCGGTCGTGCTGACCAGCCTCGGGCTGATTACCATGCCGATCGCGCTTGGCTGCGTGATCGTGCTTTATGTGCTGTTCGGGGTGCTGTCGATCACCGAGATTTACGACCATGTGGATTGGTCTGTCGTGGTGTTGCTGGGCTCGATGATCCCCTTGGGGCTGGCACTGGATTCGACCGGAGGTTCGGCGCTGATCGCCAGCGGGCTGGCCAGCGTGACGGCGGGATTCCCGGCATGGGTGGCGCTGGCGCTGTTGATGGTCACGACGATGTTCATGTCGGATATTCTGAACAACAACGCGACCACGATCATTGCCGCCCCGGTTGGCATCCGTCTGGCCGAAAAGCTGGAGGTCAACCCGGACGCATTCCTGATGGGCGTCGCGGTCTCTGCCGCCTGTGCGTTCCTGACCCCCATCGGGCACCAGAACAACACGCTGATCATGGGCCCCGGCGATTATCGTTTCGGCGATTACTGGCGCATGGGGCTGCCGTTGGAGGTGATCGTGATGCTCGTCTCCGTCCCGATGCTGCTGATTGTCTGGCCGCTATAGGGCGAACGCTCAGAGCGGCCAGAAAATCGGGATCACGGTCGAGGCGGTCACCGCCATCAACAGGTTCAGCGGCAGGCCCACGCGGATGAAGTCGCTGAACCGGTAGCCGCCGGGACCGTAGACCAGCGTGTTGGTCTGATAGCCGATCGGCGTGGCAAAACTGGCCGAGGCACCCATCATGACGGCGATGATCAGCGGGCGCGGATCGACCTCCAGCGACAGCGCAAGGCTGATTGCGACCGGCGTCACGATCACCGCGACGGCGTTATTCGTGACGGTTTCGGTCAGCGCCATCGCCAGCAGATAGACCGCCAGCACAAGCGCCCAGTTCGGCAGATTGGCCAGAAGCGGCGCGACGCCGGAGACGATCAGTTCGACCGCGCCGGAATTGTCCAGCCCGACACCGACCGCAAGCATGGCGAAAATCAGCGCGAGCAGACGCCCGTCGACGAAGCTCAGCGCCTCATCGGCGTCGATGCAGCGCGTGCCCAGAACGATGGCGACCCCGGCAAAGGCCAGAAGCAGGATCGGTGCCACATCCAGCGCCGACAGGATCACCACAGCCGCAAGGACCGCAACCACAATCGGCGCGTGGCGGCGGCGGAAGGCGCGGTCGGAGGGCGCGTTCACCTCCACCATTTCCATATCGGCGGCGAGACGCTGAATATCGGCAGGCGCGCCTTCCAGCAGCAGCGTATCCCCGACGCGCACCACCAGATCGTCAAGCTGCCGCCCGATATTCTGGTTCTTGCGATGCGCGGCCAGCACATAGACCCCGTAGCGCCGCCGGAGCCGCATCGAACCGAGCGAGCGGCCGACCATGTGGCAGCCGGGGGTAATCAGCACCTCCACCGTCGAGGTCTGGACGGAGCTGAGCTTGTCGACCATGCGCAGATCCTTGTTGCCGTGCAGGCCCAGCACCTCCGACATCGGGGTACGCAGCACCACCCGGTCGCCCGCGTCCAGCGTCACCGCCCCCAGATCGCGCCTGAGCGAGGCGTCGCCGCGCAGAACGTCGATCACGCGGGCGTTTTCGCGGGAGAAAATGTCGATCTCCTCCAGCTTCTTGCCGACCAGCGCGCTGTCCTCCGGGATTGCAACCTCGGTGAAAAACTTCATCTTCGAGCGCCCGGAAATGAGCGAGGACATGGAATCCCGCTCCGGCAGGATACGCGGGGCGACAAACAGCAGATAGGTCAGCCCGACAGCCGCCATGCAAAGCCCGACCGGGGTAATCTCAAAAATCCCGAAGGCGGGCTGACCGGCCTGACGCGCCACACCATCAACGAGCAGGTTTGTCGAGGTGCCGATCATCGTCACCGTGCCACCGAGGATCGACAGATAAGACAACGGCATCAGCAGCTTGGACGGGGATTGTTCAAGCTCCCGCGCAAGCTGGATGAAAATCGGCATCATCACCACCACCAGCGGGGTATTGTTGACGAAAGCCGACATCGCCAGCACGGTCGCCGACAGCCCGGCCAGCGTGACAAAGGGCCGCTCCTTCGCGTGGCGCGCGGCGTGCTGGCCGATCCAGTCCAGCGCGCCGGTGCGCACCAGCCCGCCAACGATGATGAACATGAAGGCAATCGTCCACGGCGCCGGGTTGGCGAGCACGTCGACTATTCGGTCGGCGGGAAGTATTCCCAGCGAAAGCAAAACCATAGCGCCGATAATTGCAGTAACTTCCGGCGGATAGATTTCGCGGATGAACAGGGTCAGCATGCCGGCGATAATGGCAATCGTGGCAATGGCGGACGCCGTCCCGGTAAGTTCGAAGCCGAACATTCAGCCCTCAAATCCGCAACCGGCATGGCCGGTCAATCGGCGCATCATTGGACGATCACGGGGGTGTGTGCAAGCGAAGCGTTAACTTTCACCGCCGATTGACGGCATCGCAGGGGCAAGCCTGCCGCCGTCGCGGACCGGCCAGATCTGGCGCGCAAGCCCGGTGCGGTCATCGGTTTCGACCATCACCCCACACAGGCTGACATCGCCCCCGGCTGGCGTGAAGCGCTCGCGGCTCATGCCGGTGACAAAGCGGCGCATGGGTTCTGCCTTTTCCATGCCGATGACGCTGTCATAATCCCCGCACATCCCGGCATCGGTCAGATAGCCGGTGCCGCGCGGCAGGATTTGCGCATCGCCGGTCGGGACATGGGTGTGGGTGCCTGCCACAAGGCTGGCGCGCCCGTCGCAGAAATGCCCTGCCGCCATCTTCTCCGACGTTGCTTCGGCGTGGAAATCGATCATTACCGCCTGCACACCGGCCATCGCCCCCATCGGATGCGCCCGCAGGACCGTATCAAGCGCGGAGAACGGGTCGTCAAAGGCGCGTTTCATGAACACATTGCCCAGCACCTGCGCGACGAGGACCTTGCGCCCCCGCGACGCCTCGAACACGGCAACCCCGCGACCGGGGGCGTCCTTGGCGAAGTTGATGGGCCGCAGCACCCGCGGTTCCTTCTCGATAAAGCCCAGCATGTCGCGCTGATCGAAGGCATGATCGCCCAGCGTCACCACATCGGCGCCGGCGCTGAGCAGAAGCTGGGCATGCCCCCCGGTCAGCCCCATCCCGCCCGAGGCGTTTTCGCCGTTCACGATACAGAAATCGGCGCGCGTGGCGGATTTCAGCCCGGCCAGACGATCCACAACCGCCGCACGACCGGCGCGGCCCATAACGTCGCCAAGAAACAATATCCGCATTCGCCCCCCTGCGAGTCGCCGGGAATTTAGGCGGCTGATAACGGAAAACGCTGAGCCTTTCCAGAAATTTGCCGGGAATAAAGCGGATTTTAATCTTTGATAGATAAAACCGTCGCCAGCAAACCGAGAGGACGGCGATGACCGAATCAATTCAGATTACCGACAGCGACCGGGTTCGCGCGCTGAGCAACGCGCAGGCCGTGATCGAGTTCAAGCCCGACGGGACAATTCTGGACGCCAATGAGAATTTCCTGTCCCTGATGGGTTATCGGCGCGACGATATTGTCGGGCGGCATCATCGCACCTTCGTGCGGCCAGACCATGTGAACAGCATCGAATATGCCGATTTCTGGCGGCAGCTCAGCTCTGGCGCGGCCTTCACCGGCGAGTTTGAACGGGTGAACCGCGACGGTGCCCGGGTGTGGATAAGCGGCAGCTATGTGCCGCTGATCGACACGGCCGGACAGGTGCGCGGCGTGCTGAAGATGGCGACGGACATCACAGCGAAGAAACGCGCTGTCGAAGGGATTATCGACGGGCTGGTCCAGCTGGCTGACGGGAAGCTGACCTACCGGCTGACGCAGGACATGCCGGCGGAGTTCCTCGGCGTGCGGGACAATTTCAACCGGACGGTCGAGAATTTCGCCGGTATGGTCGAGGATATCCGCGAACGCGCCAGCATGATCCACAAGGAGGCCGCCCAGATCGCGCAGGGTGCCGACGATCTGGCCAAGCGCGGCGAAAGCCAGGCCGCATCGCTGGAGCAGACGGCGGCGGCGGTCGAGCAGATATCGGGCAATACCGCCACCACCAGCGGCGCCGCGCAGGAGGTGAACGACGCCGCCCAGAACGCGGAGAAGGTGGTGAAACACGGCAATGACGTGGTCGCAGACGCGGTCTCCGCCATCGAGCGGATCGAGCAGCATACGAAAAGCATGGGCGAATTCACCACGGTGATCGAGAATTTCGCCTTCCAGACCAATCTTCTGTCCATCAACGCCGCCGTGGAGGCCGCCCGCGCCGGTGAGGTCGGCCGGGGTTTCGCGGTCGTGGCGCAGGAGGTCCGCAACCTCGCCCAGCAATCGGGCAAGGCATCGCAGAGCATCGCGGAGCTGATCGGGAAAAGCGAGAACGAGGTGAAATCGGGCGCCGATCTGGTCCGTCAGACCGGCACCGCGCTGAACGATATTCAGACCGCCGTGCGCGACGTGGTCGGCAACATCTCCGGCATCGCGCACGCCACGGCGGAACAGTCGACCGGCGTGCAGGAGGTCTCCTCCGCGCTGGCGCATCTCGACGGGGTCAATCAGGCCAATCTGTCAATGTCGGAAAACTACGCAACGGCAGCAAGCTCGCTGTCCTCGCAGGTCGACGAACTGACGCAGTTGCTGGAGAAGTTCGAAACCGACACGGCACGGACGACCCCGATCCGGCAGGTGGCGTGACCCACAGGCAGTTGGCGGCGGCGGCAGGGAACCTGCCGTCGGCGATCATGCAATTGGGCAACCACAGGACGCGTTATAAGTTCGCCCTTTGCGGACGCTCCGCCGAGACCAAAAGCTGATCATGGGCGACGGATACACTGGGAACGGTATATCACCCGCGATTCGTGATACAGGAAACAGCGAAAAAGTGAATGATTTCAAAGGACGAATTTGAAAAATGGCAGCCCGTAGGGGAATCGAACCCCTCTTTCCAGGTTGAAAACCTGGCGTCCTAACCGATAGACGAACGGGCCAGCCTTCGCGGCAAGGGGCGTTGCCCCGTGGCGTGGAGCGGTGTTTAGGTCAGCCGCGCCGGGGCTGCAAGACGAAAAATCGCCTTTCCGGAAAATTTCTTCCGCTAGAGCGAGGCCGCATCGTCGAGGCGCAGGCGGACGCGGCTGCGGCCGCCCCATTGCGACAGTTCCAGCTTGCCGGCGATGTGGAAACGCCTGCCTTTCGCGCCCATCAGCGCCGGGCCGAGCGGGCCGGACATGGCACCCCAGGCGACCGCCTCCAGCGGGTTTTGCCCGCTCGCGCGGAACGTCGCGCGCAGGTGGCCGTCGCCCATGCCCGCCACGCTGTCCAGCAACAGATCAGAGAACGCATAGCGCGGCGCGGGGGCCGCCTGACCGAAGGGGCCTGCGGCCTCGATCATGTCCATCAGTTCGGGCGTGGCAGCGGCGGGTTCCATCAGGCCGGAGATGCGCAGATCGTTGACGCCGCTTCGCCCGGCCAGCTCCGGCGCGATCAGATCGGCCAGCCGCGCCATTGCCGCCTCGATCCCGGCGGCGGCGACGGTCAGACCGGCGGCCATTTTGTGGCCCCCGCCCTTCTCGATCAGCCCTTCGGCGGCCAGACGCTGCACGGCATGGCCCAGATCGACCCCCGGCACCGACCGGGCGGAGCCCTTGCCGATGCCGTCTTCGACCCCGATCACCACGGAGGGCAGATTGCTGCGTTCCTTGATCCTGGCGGCGACGATGCCGACGACGCCGGGATGCCAGCCCTCGCCCGCGGCCCATGACAGCACGCTGTCGCCGCGCGCCTCCACCTGCGCCAGCGCCTCCTCCCGGACGGCGGCTTCGATGGCGCGGCGGTCGCGGTTCAGGTCGTCCAGCATCTCCGCCAGTTTCCGTGCCTCCGCCGCGTCGACGGCGCTGAGGCAGCGGGCGCCGAGATCGGCCTTGCCGACCCGCCCCCCGGCATTGACCCGTGGCCCGAGCATGAAGCCCAGATGAAAGCTCGACGGTGCCGTATCCAGCCGCGACACATCCGAGAGCGCGACAAGCCCCGGACGCTGCCGCCGCGCCATGATCGCCAGACCCTGCCGGACGAAGGCCCGGTTCACCCCGATCAGCGGCGCGACATCGGCCACCGTGGCAAGCGCGACCAGATCCAGCATCGGGAGAAGCTGCGGTTCCTTTTTGCCCTGTTCCCGCAGCACCCGGCCTGCCTGTACCAGCGTCAGGAACACGACGCCCGCCGCGCAGAGATGGCCGAGTCCGCCATCCTCGTCCTGCCGGTTCGGGTTCACCACGGCGAGCGCGGGCGGCAGGGTCTCGCCGCCCAGATGGTGATCCAGCACGATCACATCCGCCGCGTCCGCCGCCGCCAGCGCATCATGCGACAGCGTCCCGCAATCGACGCACACGATCAGATCATGCGAGGCCGCAAGCTCCGCCATTGCAGGCGCATTGGGACCGTAGCCCTCATCTATCCGATCCGGGATATACAGCGTCGCATCCCGCCCCTGCTGGCGCAGCCAGTCGAGCAGCAGCGCCGCCGAAGACCCGCCATCGACGTCATAATCAGCAAAGATCGCAATCCGCTCCCCGCCCGTGGCCGCCGCAACCAGCCGCGCCGCTGCCGGTTCCATATCGCGCAGCAAAAGCGGATCGGGCAGCATGTCGCGCAAGGTCGGGGCGAGGTAGCCCGCGGCCTCCGCCACCACCACCCCCCGCTCGGCCAGAATGCGTGCGACCGGCAGCGGCAATGCGGCGGTTTGCGACAGGGCTTCGGCACGGCGGGTGACGTTGTCATCCGGTCCGACCCAGCGGCGATGCGTGAGGGAATCTGAGACGTTGAGGAAATCGGTCATGGCAGGGCGTTGAAAGGCGTCATTCTTGGAGGGCTGTCTGTCACCATGTCGTAGGCCATCCCTATAGGGGCGTCCAGCAGAACCCCCTTGACCCTTCCGCGCTATCCCGCGCGGTTGAGCGGGATTGCCAGCGCCGCCCGGCCTGTCAGGATCGCCCGCCCCTCCGGCACCAGCGCGCTCAGGGCCGGACTGTCATGGCGCAGCCCGCCAGTATAGTGACCGAAGGCGGGCAGGATCACATGCTGCGCGCCGATCAGGAAACAGGGGCGGCTGCGTCCGGCGAGCGTGGCTTTCGGGTGGTAATGACCCGAAATGTCCGGACCATCCCCGGCGATATGGCGCAGCGTGATACCGGCAAGCGCAATCTCCTCCGCCCCGGTCCGGGCGTCGTGATTGCCCGAGAGAAGCGTGCAGCGGCACCCGGCCATGATCGAATCGAGATCGGCCCGGTCCTGCGGCGCCAACGCCTCCGCCGCCGCATCGTCATCATAGACGTCCCCCAGCAGCGCCAGATGCGAAGGAGAGACCGCCGCCATCTCCGCCCGCAGGCGCTGCAAGGTCTCGCGGCTTTCGAATGGCGGCAGAAGCGCGCCGCCGCGCCGCGCCATACGCTCGGATTTGCCCAGATGCAGATCCGCCACGATCAGCATGTCCTGCGACGGCCAGTAAAGCGCACCGGAGGCGCGGGCGATGAAATCCTGCCCGGCAAATCGGAACGCGCAGCCATTCATATTGCCGTTCATGCCGCCTCGCCCTCCAGCCCGGCCTCGGCCATCATCCGCGCGGCTTCCTCTTCCAGCAGGCGATCTTCGCCCATGCCGCGGATCGGGACCTTGCCGACCTCCAGAAGAAGCGGCGCGGAGAGTGGCGTGACATGGGGCGGCGTGGCGTGAACGATCTCAGGTCGCGATGACAGCATCTCCTCAACCCGGCCAAAATCGACCAGCCCGCGCATCGCCTCTGACCGGGTCAGCCGCATCAGCAGATGATCGGGATCGTGGCGGCACAGCGTGTCATAGATGATGTCGCTGGAAAACGTCGCCTGCTTGCCGGATTTGCGCTGCCCCGGCAGGTTGCGCTGCAACAGCCCCGCCACCATCGCCACATTGCGGAAACTGCGCTTCATCACCGCGTTTTCGCCCAGCCAGTCATCCAGACCGTCGCGCAGCGCCTCCGGCGCGAAGAACGGCGCGGGATCGGTCACCGGGTCCATTGACCAGATCAGCAGCGCATAATCGGTGGCGACGAAGCCCAGCGGGCCAAGCCCCGCCTCCTCCATCCGCCTTGTGACCAGCAGTCCGAGCGTCTGGTTCGCGTTTTGCCCCGCAAAGCTGTAGGCGCAGAAATAGGCGCGGCCACGCAGGAAGCTCTCGCAGGTCAGCGTGCCGGGCTGCGGCAGGACGGAAATCTCGCGCTGCAATTCCAGCCAGTCCTGCGTATGCCTGGGCAGCGCGTCCCAAGCATCGGGGTTGCCGATCAGCGCCAGAACCCGCGCCGACAACTCAGTCGAGGTGGCCAGCTTGGTGCCGCTGAACACCGCAATCCTCGGGGTTTTCGACGGCTGCGGCGTGACCTCGACCACCATTTCGCGCAGCCGGTCATATCGCACGGTTTGCCCGCCGATCAGGAAGGTGTCACCGGGGGCGAGACTGGCGGCAAAGCCTTCCTCAACCTCGCCCAGCGGGGCACCGCCATTGCGACGCCTGACCTTCAGCGTTTCGGTATCGGTGATGGTGCCGATATTCATGCGGATCATCCGGGCAGCACGGGGATCACGCAGCTGCCATTTGCCGTCCCGTTCAACCAGCCTTTGCCAGCGGTCATAGGCACGCAGCGCATAACCGCCGGTCGCCACGAAATCGAGGCAATCGTCGAATTGCGCCCGGCTGAGCGAGGCGTAAGGTCCGGCACTGCGGAACTCCGCAAACAGCGCATCCGCCGCGAATGGCCCGGCGCAGGCGGTTAGCAATATCTGCTGGCAGATCACGTCCAGCCCGCCCCATTCCCCGACCGGGCCGCGCCCCTCGCCATCCAGATCGCCCTCTGCCACGGCTTGCAGGGCGGCAACACACTCGATGATCTCGAAACGGTTCGCGGGCACGATCCGGGCTTTCGACGGGGCGTTATAACGGTGATTGGCCCGCCCGATGCGCTGCACCAGACGTTTCACGTTTTTCGGCGCGCCGACCTGAATCACCAGATCCACATCGCCCCAGTCGATGCCGAGATCGAGGCTGCCCGTCGCCACGACCGCGCGCAATTCGCCCGCCGCCATCGCAGCCTCAACCCGCGTGCGAACCTCCCGCGCCAAGGAGCCGTGATGCAGCCCGATGGGGAGGTTGTTGTCGTTGACCGCCCAGAGCGATTGGAAAAACAGCTCGGCCTGCGCGCGGGTATTGATGAAAACCAGAGTCAGCCGCGCGTCTTCTATCGCTGCCATCACGTCGCGCGCGGCATAGCCCCCGCCCCCGCCGGACCAGGGCGGCGGGTGTGTCGTCTCCAGCATGGCAATGTCGGGCGCGGGACCGGGATCGGCCAGCACGATGCGCGCCCCGCCCAGATATTGCGCAAGCGCCTGCGGGTTCTCGACCGTCGCCGACAGTGCGCTGACGGTCAGGTCGGGGGCAAGGCTGCGCAAACGGGCGAGGCCCAGCATCAACTGCTCGCCGCGTTTGGATTCGGCAAGCGCGTGGATTTCGTCGATCACCACCCGCTTGAGGCTGCCGAAGATCTGCGGCGCCTCCGGGTAGGACAGCATCAGGGCGAGGCTTTCCGGCGTGGTCAGCAGGATCTGCGGCGGGTCGACACGCTGCCGCGCGCGGCGCGCGGCGGCTGTGTCGCCGGTGCGGTCCTCGATGCGGATGTCCAGATCCAGATCGGCAACCGGGCGCGACAGGTTCCGTGCAATATCATGGGTCAGCGCTTTCAGCGGCGAGACATAAAGCGTGTGCAGCCCCGGACGGGCATCATCCATCAACGCGGCCAGCGTCGGCATAAACCCGGCCAGCGTCTTGCCCCCGCCGGTCGGCGCGATCAGCAGCGTGTCGTCGGTCGCCTCGAACAGCTCAAGCTGATGCGGGTGCGGGGTCCAGCCCTGCCGGGCGAACCAAGCGTCAATCGGGGCGGGCAGGCTCATGTCAGTTCGGGCGGCAGCATGTCGCGCAAGGTCTCGATCCGGTCGGCCTCGCCTGCCGGCTTGTCGTCGCGGATGCGGCTGATCCGGGGAAAGCGCATCGCCACGCCGGATTTGTGCCGGGTGGAGCGGTTCAGCCCTTCGAACGCGACCTCAACCACCTTCTTCTGCGCCACGGCACGGACCGGACCGAAGCGGTCCACGGTGTTGTTCCTGACGAAGCGGTCGAGATCCTTCAATTCTTCATCCGTAAAGCCGAAATACGCCTTGCCGACCGGCACCAGCTCGCCCCCGTCCCAGACCCCGAAGGTGAAATCCGAATAATAGCCCGAGCGTTTGCCGTGGCCCCGTTGGGCATACATCAGCACCGCGTCGATGACCATCGGGTCGCGCTTCCATTTGAACCACGGCCCCTTGATCCGCCCGGCCTGATAGGCACTGTCGCGGCGTTTCAGCATGATACCTTCGATCACGGCATCAGGTGGCGCGGCCCGCAAAGCGGCAAGGTCATCCCATGTGCCGAAGGAAAGAAGCGGCGAGGCGTCGATGCGGCGGTCATCCAGCCCCTCGATGGCGGCCTCCAGCCGAACGCGGCGCGATGTGAACGGCATCTGCCGCAGATCGCGCCCGCCCCAGATCAGCAGATCATAGGCGCGCAGCCCCGCCGGATGGCTCGCCAGCAGCTTCTTTGAAACGGTCTTGCGGTTCAGCCTTTGTTGCAGATCACCAAAGCTGCCCACCTGATCGCCGCGCCGGACCAGCAATTCGCCGTCGATCACCCCGTCGAAGTCCAGCCGGTCGAGCAGATCGGGAAACGCCCCGCCAATATCCTCGCCCGTCCGGGAATAGAGCCGCCGCGTGCCCTGATCGGACACCGCCTGAACCCGAATGCCATCCCATTTCCATTCGGCGGCGAAATCACTGGGGTCGAGCGCTTGCAGTGCGGCCAGATCGGTCGCGGTCGACAGCATCACCGGGCGGAACGGGGCAAGCGCCGCGGATTGGGGCTTATCGCCGCCCTCGGCCCACGCGAATAGCTCCAGATAGGGCGGTTTCAGACCGTGCCAGATTTCCTCGATTTCGGTCAGCGGCAGATCGCCATATTCCGCAAGCGCCGCCCGCGCCAGCCGGGCAGAGACCCCGACGCGCAGCCCGCCCGTGGCGAGTTTCAGATAGGCGTAACGCTCCGACGGGTTCAGCGCATCCAGCCGCGCGGCGATCAGCGCGGGCAGCCCGGCCTTGCCGGTGGATTGAAGTTCCCCGACCAGCATCGGCAATGGCAGGTCGGTATCATTTGGCGGCGTCTCCGGCGCGGGCCAGATCAGGGCAATCGTCTCGGCCAGATCGCCGACAAAATCGTAACTCGCCACGAAAAGCTGTTCGTCCACCCGTTCCGTCACCAGTCCGCGCAGCATCGACGGGGTCACGGCGCGCAGTTTCAGATCGCCGGTCAGCGCCGCAAGCGCCAGCCCCCGCTCCGGGTGAGGCGTCGCGCCGAAATAGCGGGCCAGCAGCCGCAGCTTGCCATTGCGCTGCGGGGTGAAGGCGAGCCGTTCGAGGAGATGGGCAAACTCGCGCATCACTCCGCCTCGTCCTCGTAACCCGCCAGATGCAGCGGGATCGCGGCGCGGCCCTGCAATTCGCACCAGCGGATCACGGCATCCTCGCGGCCATGCGTCACCCATGTCTCGGCCGGGTCAAGCTCTGTGATCGTTCGCGTCAGATCCGGCCAATCGACATGATCGGAGATCACCAGAGGCAGTTCCACCCCCCGCTGCCGCGCCCTTGCGCGCACCGACATCCAGCCGCTCGCGAAGGCAATGACCGGGTCGGGGAAACGCTGCGCCCATGTCGCCTCGAAAGCGGACGGCGGGGCGACGATGATCTGACCGGCGAAATCGGCCTTCTTCATGCTGTCGGTTGTGGCCGGGCGCAGATCGCCAAGCGGAATGCCTTCGGCCAGATGATAGTCGCACAGCTTCTGCAACGCCCCGTGAATGAAGATCGGCGCGTCCCAGCCGGCCTCGCGCAGCAGCATGATGACCCGCTGCGCCTTGCCAAGCGAATAGGCCCCGATCAGATGGGCGCGCTCGGGGAAGGCGCGGACGGATTCCATCAGCCTGGCCATTTCCGATTGCGGGTCGGGATGGCGAAAGACCGGCAGGCCGAATGTCGCCTCGGTCACGAAGATGTCGCAGGGCACCGGCTCCCACGCCGCGCAGGAGGCATTCGGCACCCGTGCGTAATCGCCCGAGACCGTGACCCGCCTGCCCGTTGCGGTCAAGGAAATCTGCGCCGATCCCAGCACATGCCCCGCCGGGTGAAAGCTGACCACGGCGTCACCGATCCGCATCTCCCCCACCTCCTCCTGCCGGGAGGCGGTGAAATCCGCACCATAGCGGATCGCCATGATGTCCAGCGTCTGCCGGGTCGCCAGAACCGCACCATGCCCCGCACGGGCGTGGTCGGCATGGCCGTGGGTGATCAGCGCGCGATCCACGGGCCGCACCGGATCAATGAAGAAATCGCCCGAGGGACAGTAAAGCCCCTCGGGTTTCGGGATCAGGGGTGACGCCCCCCGCGCCATTTACGGCAGGGTAATGCTGGTATGGGTGCCCAGATCGGGCTGTTTGCCCGTGACCTTGGACTTCGCCACCTCGTAGAGAAATCCGAGCGCGCCCCCCTCCGTCACCCATATCTCGGCCTTGTTCGGCGTGTAGCGGACCAGTTGCAGGTCGGGGTCTTCCTTCCCCTCCTCGAACCAGCTTGACGCGACCATGCCCCAGACCGCGTCGAGCTTTTCCTTGTCGTCGGACAGGGACAATTCGCCCTCGATATCGGCATAAAGCCCCTTGCCGTCGCTGCAGATCATATAGCGGGCCTGCACCCCCTGCCCGGCAGCCGCCTTGGCCATCGGCGTATCCTTCGCCGTGATGAACCAAAGAT
Organism: Paracoccus sp. SCSIO 75233; assembly: GCF_027912675.1. NCBI lineage: Bacteria > Pseudomonadati > Pseudomonadota > Alphaproteobacteria > Rhodobacterales > Paracoccaceae > Paracoccus > Paracoccus sp. SCSIO 75233. The sequence continues at coordinate 1,701,740 of NZ_CP115757.1, forward strand.
CCGGGTCACCGTCGATCATATTATGCGACATCGGCAGGAAGCGGCCATCCACCTCCAGCATGCCGGTGCGGATAGATTCCAGACGGTCGCGAAATTCTGTCTTGATCTCTTGAGTCATGGTCATAATCCTCGGTTGAACCTCGGATACAACCGTCACCCGTCACGCGGAGTTCCCCGCCGATCAGTGGCCGAGGATCTGGCTGAGGAACAGTTTCGTGCGGTCGGATTGCGGATTATTGAAGAATTCCTTTGGGGTGTTCTGTTCGACGATCTGGCCCTGATCCATGAAAATAACCCGATCCGCGACCGCCTGCGCAAACCCCATCTCATGGGTGACGCACAGCATGGTCATCCCGGTTTCGGCCAGCTCGATCATCGTATCCAGAACTTCCTTGATCATCTCCGGGTCGAGCGCCGAAGTGGGTTCGTCAAACAGCATGATCTTGGGTTCCATGCACAGCGAACGCGCAATCGCCACGCGTTGCTGCTGACCGCCGGAAAGCTGGCCCGGATATTTCTGCGCCTGCTCAGGGATGCGGACTTTTTCCAGATACTCCATCGCCGTCGCCTCCGCCTGCCGCTTGGGCACCTTGCGCACCCAGATTGGGGCGAGCGTGCAGTTCTCCAGCACGGTCAGATGCGGGAACAGGTTGAAATGCTGGAAGACCATCCCGACCTCGGAACGCACCTTGTCGATATTCTTGATGTCGCTGGTCAGTTCGATCCCGTCGACAACGATCCGGCCCGACTGATGCTCCTCCAGCCGGTTGATGCAGCGGATCAGCGTCGATTTCCCCGAACCCGATGGCCCGGCGATGACGATCCGCTCACCCCGCCGGACGGTCAGGTCGATGTCGCGCAGGACGTGGAACTCGCCATACCATTTGTTCATCTGGTCGATTTCAATGGCGATCTCCGCCCCCATATCGGGCAGGCTGCGACGTTGTGCGGGGCTTTGGGTCACGTCAGACATGGTGTTCCCTCAGTGGTTTTCGCGGCTCAGCCGGCGTTCGAGATACATCGAATAGCGCGACATGGAGAAGCAGATGACGAAGAAGATGGCCCCAACGAAGATGAACGGCTCCCAATAGATGCCCTTCCATTCGAAATTCGAGCGCACGAAGTCGGAAATCCCCTTTAGCGGATCGAACAGCCCGATCAGCCCGACCAGTGTCGTGTCCTTGAACATGCCAATGAAGGTGCCGACGATACCGGGGATGGAGATTTTCAGCGCCTGCGGCAGAATAATCAGCCGCTGCGCCTGCCAGTAGTCGAGGCCCAGCGAATCCGCCGCCTCATACTGGCCGCGCGGCAGCGCCGCCAGCCCGCCCCGGATCACCTCCGCCATATAGGCGGCGGCGAAGATGGTGACCATGATGATGACGCGCAGGATAATGTCGAAGCTGGTGCCGGGTGGCAGGAAATAGTTCAGCAGCAGCGAGGCGACGAACAGAAGCGTAATCAGCGGCACGCCACGGATGAACTCGATAAAGATCACGGCGAAGACCCGGATCAGGAACATGTCCGACCGGCGGGCAAGCGCCAGCACGATCCCCAGCGGCAGCGACATGGCAATGCCCGACACGCCGATCACGATCGCCAGCAGGAAACCGCCGAAATCATGCGAGATGACGCGCGGCAGGCTGAGCGGCAGCGCCTCGCTCAGCAAATCCGCCACGGGCGTCGACAGAAGCCACCACCAGATCGCCGCCGCCACGATCCCGGCCAGAAGCGCCAGACCGCTACGCTCCTTCGGGACGGCGCGGGCGGCGAGATAACCTATGGCGATCCCGGCAAAAGTCAGCAGCGGATACCAGAGGCTGCCGCCCCAGAGTAACCAGATCGCAACCACCGGATAACAGACCGTGAAGACCAGCAGACGCTGCGGCGCATAATCCGCCAGCAGCAGCGCCACGGCAAACAAAGCGAACATCAGAACCGCCGACCAGTCCGGCACCTCCGTCAGCGCCATAAGGATCATCGTCAGCAGGCCGAGCACCGCCAGCACCCAGCGGCGGATATCGGGGTTGACGGAGAACAGCACCGGCGTGATCGCAATGAACAGCAACCCCATCGTCATGACCGGACGCCAATATTCCGCGCGCGGATAGAAGCCGAACAGATATTGGTGCCAGCGCTCGCGGATCACGGCGAAACACGCCCCGCTCGCCCCCTCGCCCCATTTTTCGGCAATGATCTGGCGGCATTCGGCAAGGCTGTTCGCGTTCCACACCGAATGCGACAGCCAAGGCCAGAAATGATCGAACAGGAACCAGATGATTGCGATGCCAAGAATGGTCAGCAACCCATTGAACCAGCTTGAAAACAGGTTCTCGCGCAGCCAGCGCAGGGCACCAACCTGACGATCCGGCGGCGTGGCCGGGGGCAACATGGTGTCGCGGACATAGGCGACGGATTCGGCGTGAATCTCGCTCATCTCATCGCTCCTTCAGCCGGACACGGTTGTTGTAAATATTCATTACCCCGGAAATGGTCAGGCTGATTGCCAGATAGATAAGCATCATCAGCAGGATACTTTCCAACTCCCGCCCGGTCTGGTTGGCCGTGGTCCCACCCAGCGTGCCGCGCAGATCCATATAACCGACGGCAATTGCGAGTGAGCTGTTCTTGGTCAGGTTCAGATATTGCGAGATCAGTGGCGGCACGATCACGCGCAGCGCCTGCGGCAGGATCACCAGATTCATGGTCCGGTTTGGCCGCAGGCCAAGGGCATAAGCAGCCTCTGTCTGGCCCTTGTTCACGGCAAGAATGCCTGCCCGCACGATCTCCGCAATGAACGCGCCGGTATAGAGCGACAGCGCCAGCCAGAGCGCGACGAAGGCGTTGTCCAGATTGATGCCGCCGCTGAAGTTGAACCCGGTCAGTTCCGGCACCTCCAGATACAGGCCGAACAGGAACCACAGCGCGACAGGCGGGACGACGAACAGCGCGAGAGTGATCCACCAGGTCGTCGGTCTGCGCCCGGTTTCCTCCTGTATCCGCTGCGCCCGCGCCAATAACCAGCGACGTATCAGCACCGCCGCGATCAGCAGCCCGATGAAGATGATCGACAGCCACGGGATCGCCAAGCGGCCGATTTGCAGCACGCCCGGCGAATGCTCCGCTACGATGGCGGGGATGGCCGTGTAACGATTGGTCGGCGCGATCACGCCAAAGACCATGTCCAGCCCATCCTCCCCCCGATAGGCGCGCGGGGTCGGGGTGATTTCCGTCAGAACGGCGAAAATGATCAGGATCCAGAGCAGCAAGGGAATATTGCGGAAAATCTCCACATAGACCGTCATAAGCCGCGCAAATAGCCAGTTCTTAGACAACCTCAGAACACCGGCGGCAACGCCGATGATCGTGGCGGCGATGCAGCCCAAAAACGACACAAGCAGCGTATTCAGAAGCCCAATAATCGCGGCCCGCAGATGGGTGTCGTCGTTGTTATATGGGATAAGCTGCTGCGGAATATCATATCCGGCGCGGGTAAAGAGGAACCGGAAATTAATGTCCTTGCCCAGATTGGCGAGGTTGGTCAGCGTGTTGTTGATCAGCCACCAGACAAGCGACATGACCAGTATCAGGACGATGACCTGAAAGGTGAGCGAGCGATAGCGCTTGTCGTAGATCAGCATGCTCAGCCGGAATGTCGGCTGGTCATGGCTGGCCGGAGCGCGGTCAGTCATGCATTACTCCCTGTCGTCCGGTGCACGGGTTAGGTCCCGCTTTTTTCCGGCTTCTATAAAAAACGCGCGGGGATGATCCCCGCGCGCCAGAATATGTGCCGATCAGCGGAACGGCATGGCGTACATCAGCCCGCCCTGGGTCCACTGCGCGTTCAGGCCACGCGCCAGCCCGATCGGGGTTTGTTCGCCGATGGTTGCGGCGAAGATCTCGCCGTAATTGCCGCCTGCCATGATGGCGCGCTTGGCCCATTCATTGTCCAGACCGATCATCGCACCAAGATCGCCGGTGATGCCCAGCAAACGCTGCACTTCCGGGTTTTCGGAGCTTTTCGACAGCTCTTCGATATTCGCGGAGGTCACGCCGTATTCTTCAGCCGCGATCAGCGCATAAAGCGTCCAGCGGACGATGTCGCCCCAGTTATTGTCGCCATGACGAACGACCGGGCCCAGCGGCTCTTTCGAGATGATCTCGGGCAGGATCACATGGTCCTGCGGGTTCGCGAAGGCCGCCCGCGTCGCGGCAAGGCCGGAGGCGTCGGTGGTGTAGGCATCGCAGGCACCAGCCATATATTGCTGCTCGCCCTCGGCATTGCTTTCGATATTGACCGGCTGATACGACATATTATTGGCGCTGAAATAATCGGCCAGGTTCAGTTCGGTGGTGGTGCCGGTCTGGATGCAGATCGTCGCCCCGTCCAGCTCCTTGGCGGAGGAAACGCCAAGCTCACGCGGCACCATGAAGCCCTGACCGTCGTAATAATTGATCCCGGCGAAATCGAGCGTCAGGTCGGTATCGCGCGAGAATGTCCAGGTGGAGTTGCGCGCCAGCAGATCGACCTCGCCCGAAGACAGGCCGGTGAAACGGGTCTGTCCGGTCAGCGGCACATAGCGCACCTTGCTCGAATCGCCCAGAACCGCTGCGGCAACAGCCTTGCACAGGGAAATATCGAAGCCGGTCCAGTTGCCGTTCGCGTCGGGCGACGCGAAGCCGACCAGCCCCGGGTTCACCCCGCAATTCAACTCATCACGGGCCTTAACCTCGGCGAGCGTGTCGCCCTCCGCCCCAAATCCGGCACTTGCCAGCGTTGCTGCGGTCGCAGCGGCGCCGAAAAACACGAATGTTTTCATGGAATACCCTTCCCGTTGCGGCGGCTGCACCGCCCTTCTGTTGCCAGCCCCGAGGGACCCGATAGGCGATATTGTGCCGATAGGGTTCGCTGCGTCAAGCATGCGATTCGTTTTTCCTGCCGCTAACGGCGAAGAAGATTCAGAAGATTTTCTGCATTTTGCATGGATTTGCGGCGGGCCAGCGCGACCTGATCGGCCTCGTCATCGTCGCCCCAGATCTCCGCCTGATAACGCTCATCTATACGCGACAGATCGAACGCCTCATCCGCGCTCAGCCGCCCCTCAAGCACCGCGAGACCCAGTATCAGCGAGCCGGACAGCGTCACAAGGTCGTGCAGCGCGGTCAGCTCATAATGGCTCAGCCCGTCCAGCCGCGCCCGCAGTGCAAGGACCGCATCGGGGTTTTGCCCGACCGGCATCACCCCCTGCGTCACCACCAGCGATGCGTCATATTCCGCCGAAGCCCAGTCCAGAAGCGGGTCCCAGGCTTCGGCCTGCCGGGCCTGCAGATCCGCAGGCTCCGTCGCGCGATAACACAGCAAATCGGTGCCGCCATAATCTCCCAACATATCGGCAACGGCGGAAAACTGCGGCTCCACCTTCTCGACGGCAGAGTTCGCGGCACGGGTCAGCGGCATCAGATCGGGTCGAATCACATCGTCCTGCGCATCCCATTCCGCGGCGATGGCCCGTGCCAGCGCCTCGTTCGGGATCACCAGATCGAGCTTGCCCGGCGTCATCACCGGACGACCGTCAAGCGTCACACGCCAGCCAGCTGCAACTGGTTCCACTTCAGCGGTTTTCCAGAATCGCCGGGCCTTCCACTCGCTCATTGCGCCCATTCCTCGATCAGGCGCTGCAATTCCGGGTAATCCGAGGCGACATCCACCCCGGCGGCGCGCAATGTGGCGGCATCGTGATAGCCCCAGCAGACCCCGATGGCATCCGTCCTCGCCGAAGCCGCCATCAGCATGTCAAACTCCGTATCGCCGATCATGACCGAATCCTTTGGCGCCACCCCCGCCTCCGCACATGCACTCAGCAGCATTTCGGGATGCGGTTTCGAGGGGTGATTATCCGCCGTCTGGAGTGTCACGAAACGTCCATGAAGGTCATGATGGTCCAGCATCGCGTCCAGTCCACGCCGCGACTTGCCGGTTGCCACGGCCAGCAGCAGATCGTCCCGCGTCCCAAGGGCATCGAGGCAGGCTCGTGCGCCATCGTAAAGCGGCGCTTCCTGCTCGATCCGGCGGGAGGCGAAGGAATCGCGATAAGCCTCGATCACCTCATCCACCTGCCCCTTGCGATCATCCGGCAGCAGCCGCGTGATCACGACCGGCAGGGACAACCCGACAACCGCCAGAATATCCGAACGCTGCGGCGCGACCAGCCCGACCGCTTCGAATGCCGCGCCCATTGCACCGACAATCATCGCCTGAGAATCGACCAGCGTGCCGTCGACATCGAACACCACAAGTTTCATTCCATCTCCTCGAACGGGTCGGCGGGGACATCGTTTTCATGCCAGCCGAGCGTTTTCCATGTGCGTTTCATGTGGTCGGGCAAGGGCGCGGTCAGATGGACCTGCGCTTTGGTGATCGGATGGGTGAAGGAAATGCTGCGGGCGTGCAGATGCAGTTTGCGGCTGATCTCTCCGCCCAGCTGCGCGCCCCAGCCATCGCCCAGATTTTCCTGCCCGGAGCCGCCATATTTGCCGTCGCCCACAATGGGGTGGCCCAGTTCGGCCATATGGGCGCGCAGCTGATGGGTGCGCCCGGTGATCGGGACCAGCGCACACCAGCTTGCCCGCTGCGCAAGATTGTCCAGAACTGCGTAATCAGTGGTGGCGCGCTTGGCCCCCTCGGTCGTCTGGATGTCACGCGGATGCACGGCGACCATCTTTTCACCCTCGCCGCCGCGCCCATGCCCGCCGGCCTTTACAAGGCCAAAGCGGATCGTCCCCATGCGCGGGCTGGGCACGCCGGCGACGGCGGCCCAGTAGATCTTGCGGGTGGAACGGTGCCGGAACGCCTCTGACAGAGCGCGCGCTACGCGGTCTGTCCGCGCCAGCAACAGAACGCCGGAGGTGTCCTTGTCCAGCCGGTGAACCAGCTTGGGCTTTTCCTTGTAGCCGAATTTCAGCGCCTCGCTGAGCCCGTCCACATGCCGGTCGCCCTGCCCCGAGCCGCCCTGTGACGGCAACCCCGGCGGCTTGTTCAGCGCGATGATATGCTGGTCCTTCCAGATCACCGCCGCCTCGATCATCTTCGCATCATGATCCGAAATACGCGGCGTATCCGCCCTGGGCGCAGGCGCGTCGTGCAAGGGCGGCACGCGGACCTCCTGCCCGGCTTCGATGCGGGTACTGGCCTTGACCCGCCCGCCATCGACCCGCAATTCCCCCTTGCGGCACATCTTTTCAACCGCCCCCTGGGTCAGCTGCGGGAAACGCTTCTTCAGCCAGCGATCAAGCCTCTGATCCGCCTCGTCCGCGGAGATGCGGATGGTCTGCACCCCGCTCATGCCCAGATCCCCCGGCCAACGGCCAGCCCGGCAATGACAGCAGCCAGCGACAGAACGACGGAGGCCACGATATAGATCGCTGCCCCGCCCGCCTGTCCCCGCTCCCACAAGGTCAGCGCGTCGAGCGAGAAGGCCGAGAAGGTGGTGAAGCCGCCCAGCACCCCGGTCAGCAGAAGCGGCGCATAGTGATTGCCCAACCGCTCAGCCATGAGCACGGCCAGCACGCCCATCACAAAGCTGCCGAGGATATTCACCACGCCGGTCGCGACCGGAAACCCGGGCCCGTGGACCGGGATCAGCCGATAGACACCATAGCGCGCCGAAGCACCGATTGCGCCACCGAGCGCCACTTGCAGAAACGGGTTCATCATGTGGGCTGAATGTGATGGCGTGGGGGCAAAGTCAACCTGCCGTGGGGCGGGGCGGTGCGGGGGCGGTGCGCTGAAGCGCACCCTACGGTTCAGGTGTGGGGGGCGGTGTGGCGCGTTGTGGGGCACCCGGCGATTTTGAAAAGGGGGGTGGTGGACGGTGCGTTGACGGGTACGCGACGGTTTTGGAAATGCGGGTTGTGGATGGTGCGCTGAAGCGCACCCTACGGGGTTGGAACGATTTGACCTGTAGGGTGCGCTTCAGCGCACCATGAACATCACCGACGGGGATGGAACGATCTGACCCGTAGGGTGCGCTTCAGCGCACCATGAACATCACCGACGGGGTTGGAACGATCTGACCTGTAGGGTGCGCTTCAGCGCACCGCAAACATCACCGACAGGGTTGGAACGATCTGACCTGTAGGGTGCGCTTCAGCGCACCATGAACATCACCACCCCATGACAACACCGATCCAGCCCCCTCACCCGCCGCGCTTGAGCCTCTGCTGCGTGAACCACTCCAGCCGCTTCTTCAACTCCCGCTCGAAGCCGCGTTCCACGGGGGCATACAACACCGGGCGCTTCATCCCCTCGGGGAAATAATTCTGCCCGCTGAAACCTTCCTCGGCGTCGTGGTCATAGGCGTAGCCCGCGCCATAGCCCTGCTCTTTCATCAGCTTGGTCGGCGCGTTCAGGATATGGGCAGGCGGCATCAGGCTGCCGGTCTTCTTCGCCTCGGCCCGCGCGGCCTTATAGGCCACATAGCCCGCGTTGGATTTCGGCGCGAGCGCCAGATAGATCACCGCCTGCGCCAGCGCCAGCTCACCCTCGGGGCTGCCAAGCCGCTCATAAAGCGCCCAGGCATCCAGGCAATGCCGCTGCGCCGCCGGATCGGCAAGGCCGATATCCTCGACCGCCATACGGGTGATGCGGCGGGCGAGATAACGCGGGTCCTCGCCCCCCTCCAGCATCCGGCCCAGCCAATAGAGCGCCGCATCCGGGTCGCTGCCGCGCACCGATTTATGCAGGGCCGAGATCAGGTTGTAATGCTCATCCCCCGACTTATCGTATTTCGCCGCCCGCTTCATCAGCCGCGCCGACAGCGCGTCGGGGCCGAGCGGATCGCTGATCTTCCACGCCATCACCTGCTCGATCAGGTTCAGCGCCGCCCGCCCGTCGCCATCCGCCATCTCCAGAAGCGCCTCGCGCGCCGGGCCGGTCAGCGGCAGCGGGCGCCCGAATTCCTTCTCCGCCCGCTGCGCCAGCAATTCCAGATCGGCCAGCGACAGCCGCTCCAGCACGATCACCTGCGCGCGGGACAGGACAGCGGCATTGAGTTCAAAGCTCGGGTTTTCGGTCGTGGCCCCGACCAGCAGGATCGTGCCGTCCTCCATATGCGGCAGGAAACTGTCCTGCTGCGCCTTGTTGAAACGGTGGATTTCGTCGACGAAAAGCAGCGTCCCGCCGCCCGTCTGACGGCGCAGCTTCGCTGCCTCGAACACCTTGCGCAGCTCCGGCACGCCGGAGAAAATCGCGCTGATCTGCACGAAGGCCAGATCGGTCTCATCCGCCAGCAATCGCGCAATCGTTGTCTTGCCGACCCCCGGCGGTCCCCACAGGATCAGCGACGACAGGCTGCCCGCCGCAAGCATCGCGCCGAGCGGGCCGTCGCGATCCAGAATTTTACCCTGCCCGATGACCTCGGACAGGGTTCGCGGCCTGATCCGGTCCGCCAGTGGTGCGGACCGGATTGCGGCGTCTTTTTGGGGGAAACCCCGCCCTTCTGCTGTATCGAACAAATCGGCCATGACGCTTGCAGAATAGGCCGACTGTCCAGGCGGCAAAAGGGTCAGTGGAGCTTCTGGGTCAAATTCGTCGCGACGACCTGGAAATCGCCATCGTCAAAGTTGAGCACAGGCCCCATCGCTTCCCCCTCCATGCCACAGCGACGGTACCACCGGGGCCAGCTTGCGTTGATCAGACCGATATGCCGTGAGGCGCCAAGTTCCCGCGCCGCCTGATTGAGCCCATCGATCAGCTGGGCGTGAACCCGGCGGCGGATATTGGTCGGCACGGCATGGCTGACGAAGACCCGGCTGGATTCCCAGACCAGATCGTCGACCGGCGCTTCGTCATGAAGCAGGTTCTGCGGGATCGAGCCGCCCAGAATGCCGCGCTGTGCATCGCGGATCATGTAGCTGTAGATGCCGCAGCGCGCCGTTGTCGGTGTCAGCCGGATACCGGCCAGCACCTCGCCACGCTCATGCACGGCAACCCAGCGCGAGGCCGGGGTATCGTACTGGTCGAACTCCATCCCCTCTGCCTGAGGCAGATCCCAGTTGTTCTGGACGATGAAGCTTTGACGGCGGGCGCGGAGTACATTTGCGAAAAGCTCACCGTGGCTGTGCATATTGCTGAAAGAAATCGTAGTCGTCTGCATTGTCGTATCTCCCGGGTTCATAAAGGGTGGCCCCCCGGGTGCAAATGCATTGGCGACGTCCTACAACAGTCGGTACTCCTTCGCCCGCTGAAGTGCTTCGGCTGTCGTTCTGGCCATAAGCCGCTCGCGGGCGGAAATGAGGCGAGCCTTGAAGGCACTTTCTGTTATGCCGAGCTTGGCTGCCGCTGCCGCATGACGATCACCCTCCGCGATGCACTGAAGGGCCTCGATCTGAGCCTTCGTCAGGCTCTCCGGCGGCTCCGTCACATCATGGAGCTGTCGGATCAGGTTCGAGATCTCATCGATCTCGGAATCCGTGTATTCGCGGTCATCGCGGGTCAGCCCGGCAATCGTCCGCGAGTTAATCGGGCCGCAGGACACGGCAACGCCATACTTCATACCAAACCGCGCCGCTTCACCCAGAATGTCAAACGGATCGGGAACCGGCAAAGCAGACCAGCGCACCGCGCCACTGGTCGAAAACCCCCAGGCGATCATCGGATCGCGCAATGCGTAAGCCCTGGCCGAATAATGATCCAGCCATTCGGGGTTATAGGTCTGAAACTTCATGATCGGCGCGGCAAAGCGGATATGAAGCGCAACATAATACCCTGTCGACGAAAGCGGGGTGAGCTTTTTCACCAGGGCGGTTATCTCTGATCTTGAGGACATGACTATCTATTTATTCAACTTGTCTCAAATTATGTCACTTCGACTGTGGCGCGAATCGGCAGACAAGTGAAGAGTAATACTGCTTACAATCCACCAGATATAGGGCGATTGGGCAGGGATTGGATTAAAATCCCAACCCGTAACGATAAATCGGCGGCTTCGTGAGGGGGTATTTTCCACAGAAACCGTGGAATTCCACGAAAAAACCCCGCTGCGCATCGGCAGCGGGGCTTAGAAATGCATACAATCTGCCGGAATCAGTCCTCGGCAGCATCCTCGGCTTCAAGCCGGGCGCGGTCGGCGGCACCCTTGGCGTTCGGATCGCGGTCAACCAGTTCGATGATCGCCATCGGGGCCATGTCGCCATAACGGAAACCGGCTTTCAGAACCCGGACATAGCCGCCCTGACGGTCCTTGTAGCGGGCGCCCAGTTCATCGAACAGCTTGGCGACATGCGCATCCTGCTTCAGCTGAGCGGCAGCCTGACGGCGGGCATGCAGATCGCCGCGCTTGGCAAGCGTGATCAGCTTTTCAACGATCGGGCGCAGTTCCTTGGCCTTGGGCAGCGTGGTCTTGATCTGCTCATGCTCGATCAGCGAGCCGGCCATGTTGGCGAAGAGCGCCTTGCGGTGCTCGTGGGTACGGTTAAGGCGGCGATAGCCGCGTGCGTGACGCATGTTGTTTCTCCTTTAACGTCTTTTGCTTTGTCCGGCGGCCCATGCGTGCGGGTCGCTCTCCTTGGGGCGGAATGCCCGGGTTTTGTACGGCGCGTGCGGGCACGCAACATACGGTTTTTTTGAGTTGTAAGGTGCGCTGAAGCGCACCCTACGGCTTGGCGGTTTGCGGGGTGCGCTGAAGCGCACCCTACGGGTTCTTGCGGCGGCGTAGGGTGCGCTTCAGCGCACCGCAAAACCGTTTACCTTGCACCGGTGCGCTAAAGCGCACCCTACAATCTCGCGCAACGTGGTAGGGTGCGTGTTCACACGCACCACCACATCAGAACTGATCGTCGAACCGCTTCGCCAGATCCTCGATATTCTCCGGCGGCCAGTCGACCACATCCATGCCGAGATGCAGCCCCATGCCCGACAGCACTTCCTTGATCTCATTCAGGGATTTGCGGCCGAAATTCGGGGTGCGCAGCATTTCTGCTTCGGTTTTCTGGATCAGATCGCCAATATAGACGATATTGTCGTTCTTCAGGCAGTTGGCCGAGCGGACAGACAGTTCCAGTTCGTCGACCTTCTTCAGCAGACGCGGATCGAATTCCAGACCGTCATCGTCGCTTTGCGCGCGGGCCGCTTCCGGCTCATCGAAGTTGACGAAGACGGAAAGCTGGTCCTGAAGAATGCGCGCCGCATAGGCCACGGCATCCTCGGGCGTCAGCGAACCATCGGTTTCGATCTTCATGGTCAGCTTGTCGTAATCCAGCACCTGACCTTCACGGGTCGGGGTGACTTCGTAGCTGACCCGCTTGACCGGCGAGAAAATCGCATCGACCGGGATCAGCCCAATCGGCGCGTCCTCGGGACGGTTCTTGTCGGCAGCGACATAACCTTTGCCATTGCTGACGGTCAGTTCCATGTTGAACTCCGCCCCGTCATCGAGATGGCAGATGACATGGTCGCGGTTCAGGATGGTGATACCAGCGGTTTCCTGAATATCGCCGGCCTTGACCTCGCCCGGCCCTTTTGCGGACAGGGTCAGGCGCTTGGTGCCGTCGACATCCATCTTCAGCGTCACGCCCTTCAGGTTCAGGACGATATCGGTCACATCCTCGCGCACACCGGCAACGGAGGAGAACTCGTGCAGCACATTGTCGATCTGCACGCTGGTGATCGCCGCGCCTTGCAGCGAGGACAGCAGCACGCGGCGCAGCGCATTGCCCAGCGTCAGGCCGAAGCCACGCTCCAGCGGTTCAGCAACGACCGTCGCGGTGCGGGTCGCGTCAGCGCCGGTCTTGATGTCAAGCTGCGTCGGCTTGATCAGCTCGGCCCAGTTTTTATGGATCATGCGTTTGCCTCCATTCCAGTTCCATCCCCATGACCGAGGGTCGGAACGCCCGAGGTGAAATGCGAAAAACCCGCACGCGCAGCATAAACGCTGCGCGTGCGAGAATGACTTTGGCGATCAGACGCGGCGGCGCTTCGGCGGGCGAACGCCGTTATGCGCAATCGGGGTCACGTCGCGGATCGCGGTGATGTTGAAACCAACCGCAGCCAGCGCACGCAGCGCCGATTCACGACCGGAACCCGGACCCTGAACCTCGACCTCAAGCGTGCGGACGCCATGTTCCTGCGCCTTCTTGCCAGCATCCTCAGCGGCCATCTGGGCGGCGTAAGGGGTCGATTTCCGCGAACCCTTGAAACCCATCGTGCCAGCGGAGGACCACGAAATCGCGTTGCCCTGAACGTCGGAGATCAGGATCTTGGTATTGTTGAACGAGCTGTTCACATGCGCGACGCCTGCCGCGATGTTCTTCCGCTCCTTGCGCTTTGCGCGCACTTTATCACGTGCCATCTGCCTGCCTCCTTACTTCTTCTTGCCGGCGATCGGTTTCGCCGGGCCCTTGCGGGTGCGGGCATTGGTATGGGTGCGCTGACCGCGGACCGGCAGGCCACGACGGTGGCGCAGGCCACGATAGGAGCCCAGATCCATCAGACGCTTGATGTTCATCTGGTTCTCACGACGCAGATCGCCTTCGACGGTCAGGTTGCCGTCGATATATTCGCGGATCTGCAGAACTTCAGCATCGGAAAGTTCATTGACGCGGCGGGTCGGGTCGATGCCGACAGCTTCAATGATCTGGTTCGCGAAATGCGGACCAATGCCGTGGATATAGGTCAGTGCGATAGGGACACGTTTCCCCGTCGGAATGTTGACGCCAGCAATACGAGCCACGCGTTTTCCTTTTCATCGTTGCGGTTCCGTAGCACCGGAACCTTTTTTCACAACCGAAGGCCCGAAAGACGGCTTTCGGGCCTCATCGAGTTCACCGTGATGGTGATTCCCTTATGGGAAGCTGTCAGGTATGACTGTATTGAGGTTTTGTCAACCTCCATCCGCCGGAATGGGGGCGCTGCCCCCGGCCTGCGGCCTCCCCCGGGATATTTTCGCCAGGCTAAAAGGCGTTCAGAGCTTCGCCAGAACCGCCGACATCTCCCCCGCCACGTCTTCGACGGCGGCAAGCCCGTTGACCGGGTGGAGCTTTTTCTTGGCGTAGTAATAACCGATCAGCGGCGAGGTTTTCTTGTAATATTCCAAGAGCCGGGTTTTCAGGCTGTCCTCGTTATCGTCGGCGCGGCGGCGCAGATCGGTCGAGCCGCAGACATCGCAGACGCCATCCTTCTGCGTCGGCCTGGTCTCGTCATGATAGACCTCGCCGCAATTGCCGCAGGTGTAGCGGCCGGTGATCCGTTTCACCAGCGCCTCGTCATCGACCTGCATCTCGATCACGCCGTCGACCTTCTGACCCAGCCCGTCCAGCAGATCGCCAAGCGCGTCGGCCTGAGCCAGCGTGCGCGGGAAACCGTCGAAGATAAAGCCTGCGGCGTCGCTGTTTTCCAGCTTCTCGCGGATCAGGCCGACCACGATTTCATCGGTGACGAGTTGGCCCTTATCCATCACCTCGGCCACGACCTTGCCCATTTCGGTCCCGGAGGAGCGCGCCTCGCGCAGCATGTCGCCGGTGGACAGCTGGACCAGCCCGCGTTCCTCGACCAGACGGCGCGCCTGCGTTCCCTTACCGGCCCCCGGCGGCCCGAGCAAAATAATGTTCACGGTCATGACTTGGTCCCTCTCCCTCCTGATCCGGCGCGTCAGCGGCGCGCCGGTGCCTTGCGTTTCTTCGGCTTGTCACCCGGTTTGCGCTTGCCGCGCAGCTGGGACTTTTCAATCAGACCTTCATACTGATGCGCAAGCAGGTGGCTTTGGACCTGGTTAATCGTATCCATCGTCACCGATACCACAATCAGCACCGAAGTGCCGCCGAAATAGAACGGCACCGAAAGCTGGCTGCGGATCACCTCCGGCAGCAGGCAGACGGCGGCCAGATACACAGAACCGATGGCAAGGATGCGGTTCACGACATAATCAAGATATTCCTCGGTCCGTTTGCCGGGACGGATACCGGGGATGAAGCCGCCCTGATTTTTCAGGTTATCGGCGACGTCATCGGATTTAAACGCCACGTTCTGGGTGTAGAAATAGGCGAAGAAGATGATCATCGCGGCGAAGAAAACCAGATAAAGCGGCTGGCCGGGACCGAAATAGGCAAGGATGCGGGACATGATCGGCCCGGTCTGATTGCCGGAGAAGGTGGAGATCGTTATCGGCAGCAGCAACAGCGAACTGGCGAAGATCGCCGGGATGACGCCCGCCGGGTTGACCTTGATCGGCAGGTGGCTGGACTGGCCATCATAGACCTTCATGCCGACCTGACGGCGCGGATACTGGATCGCGATCTTGCGCAGCGCGCGTTCCATGAACACCACGAATGTGATCACAGCGATAACCATCGCGATGATACCGATGACCACCGGGGTGGAGATCGCGCCGGACCGGCCCTGACTGAAGAACTGCGCCAGGGCACCGGGGATTTCCGCGACGATGCCGACGAAGATGATCAGCGAGATACCGTTACCGATGCCGCGCGCCGTGATCTGTTCGCCCAGCCACATCAGGAACATGGTGCCGCCGACCAGTGTGATCACAACCGACGCCTGGAAGAAGAAGCCCGGATCATGGGCAAGACCGCCCGCCTCCAGCGACTTCGCCAGACCGAAAGCCTGGAACAGCGCCAGCGCCACCGTCGCATAGCGGGTATACTGGTTGATCTTCTTGCGCCCCTGCTCGCCCTCTTTCTTGAGCTGTTCGAGCGCGGGCACCATCGAGGCCAGAAGCTGCACGATGATCGAGGCCGAGATATAGGGCATGATGCCAAGCGCGAAGACACCCATCCGGCCAAGCGCGCCGCCGGTGAACATCGACAGCATCCCGCCGATGCCGGAGCCTGCCTGCTCCATGAAATCGCGCAGCGCGGCACCGTCGATACCCGGAACCGGGATATAGGTGCCAAGGCGATAGATTATCAGCAGTCCAAGGGTGAACCAGATCCGCTGGCGAAGTTCCGTGGCCTTGCCGAGCGCCCCCCAAGAGAGGTTTGCGGCCATCTGTTCTGCGGCTGACGCCATATTCTGCCCCCAAATTCGCGGGTCGTGATCGTAGCTGCGCCGCCGGACCCAAGCGAGATCCCGCGGCGCGAAAGGAAACTCAGTGGTCTATGTAAGGGGAGCAGCCTCCCCTCACAAGCATAATCACTCCGCCGCAGCTTCTTCGCGGGCGGGGGTGGTTACGGTGATCTTGCCGCCGGCCTTTTCGACCGCTTCGATCGCCGATTTCGAGGCACCGGCGACGGTCAGGTCCAGCTTTGCCTTAAGCTCACCCTTGCCCAGCAGGCGGACACCGTCCAGCTTGCGGCGGATGACGCCGGAGGCGACCAGCGTGTCCTCGTTGACCGCGGCACTTGCGTCCAGCTTGCCAGCATCGACGAAGCTCTGAAGCTGGCCGAGATTGATGACGGCGAATTTCTTGGCGTTCGGCGCGGTAAAGCCGCGCTTCGGCAGGCGGCGATACAGCGGCATCTGGCCGCCTTCGTAACCGTTCAGCGCCACACCGGAACGCGAGGTCTGACCCTTGATGCCACGGCCGGCCATCTTGCCCTTGCCGGAGCCGGGACCACGGGCGACGCGTTTTTTCTTACGGTTCGCGCCTTCATTGTCGCGAATTTCATGCAGTTTCATATCGCTTCTCCTGAGCCGGAAACACCCCGCGAAGCGTGAAAGGGTGAACACGGCGTTTCTTGATTGTTGAGTCGGGGCGCAGCGCGCCACCGGGGGCATATATCGTCAGTTCACGCGCGGGACAAGGGCGGAGTTTACACCGCGCCCCTGCCCGGCATAACATGGCCGGATGCCGCGCCCGCGCCAGAACCGGAGCTCCGGTCACTTTTCATAAGGGCGCCCGGAAAAATAGCAGCGCCGCCGGGACATATCGACATCATCGAAATGCTTCGTCCACCAGTCATCCTCGCGCAGATGATTGAGCCTCAGCGTCGCGGCATTTCCGCGCCGGTTCAGGAAATCCCGGAAAGCGTGGTGGTTATACAGCCGCATATATTCACCAAGGTAAATATCCGCGACACGGGTATTGCCCCGGATCAGCAGCATATTCTCATCGTTTTTGGTCGTCGAGGCGGCGGAGAAATTTGCCGAACCCGCGACGATCAGCGGGTCATCGGAAAGCGGGTCGATCAGCATGAATTTATTATGGACATAGCGCACATGGCTGTTCAGCCCGGTCAGCCGCTCCGCCAGCCACGTCCCCAGCCGGTCCTTACGCAGATGGGAGCCGATGCCGAAAAGGTTCTCCTCCTGGAAACGCAGAAGGCGGATGCGCCGCTCCTCCGCCTCCCGCTCCTCTTTCGTGCGGAAGGTCCGCGTCGCCCGCTCCATCAGAGCAAAGCGCAGCGGGGCGTTGCCGTTCCGGTAGACCTCCTTGAACAGATCATGCATGCCGAAGGCGAAGGTCATGAACAGCGCATCCTGCGCCTGCATGGCGCGTTCAGCGTACCATTCCAGCACATCCAGCGATCCGCGCGGGCTGAAGATACAACTTGTCCCCTCGGGCGGCTGGCCGTCCGGGGTGGGTGTCAGCGCGTCGATCCGGTCGCGGATCTCGGCAGCCATGGGGTCATCGGCGAGCATATCCCAGAAAGCGGCATATTTCGCCGCCAGATCGTCATGCTCGGCCACCTCACCGACATTCGACTGCCCGTAAATGCCGCCTTCGGAGAAATTCGTACCCCCTGTCCAGACCGAGACGGGCGTGTCGCCCCGGTAGCGGATGATGAATTTATTATGGCTGATCGCGGATTTCATCGACTGGCGTTCGATACAGAATTCCGCGATCCCCGCCTCCGCCGCCGCTGCCCGATTGGCATCGCGCGGAAAGACGACGCCATCGCTGTCGGGCTTGTCCTTGGCGTCATAGATCACGCGCAGATCGACGCCGCGATCCACGGCCTGCCGCAGGACGCGGAGGAACGGCAGGAAATGGAACTCATAGGCGCAGACCCGCAGCCTGTCGCCCGGCCCGGCGGCGTTGACGAAATCGCACATCGCCTCGAACAGCCCCCGCGAAAGCCAGCCCCAGGCCGGATCGTTGCGGTCTCGGGCCGAGGGTTTCCGGTTGCCGAACAGCCGCGCATATTGCTGGCTGCCGGCAATGCCGCGGTTGAAATGGACATCGTTCAACCCGCCCTCCGGGGCTTCGGTGGAAATGTCGAACCCGACCTCCCCCGCTTCCGTCAGTGCATCAGCTTCGCCCTTCAACGGTATGATCCGATAACGATAATTCCCGCCGGGCGTGGCGCCGTAATCGGACCACATGAAGCTTTGTATCGGGTGGTCCCGCGTCGAATGCAGCGCGCCCGGCGGCAATCCGGGATCGGTCGCCGCGAAGGTTTTCATGCCGGGCAGAAAATCATGCGCA
Source organism: Paracoccus sp. SCSIO 75233 (assembly GCF_027912675.1). Classification (NCBI taxonomy): domain Bacteria; kingdom Pseudomonadati; phylum Pseudomonadota; class Alphaproteobacteria; order Rhodobacterales; family Paracoccaceae; genus Paracoccus; species Paracoccus sp. SCSIO 75233. Next base: position 1,720,117 of record NZ_CP115757.1, read on the forward strand.
CCGCTGTCGAGATCGGTCTTGTGGATCGCAAACCCGGCCAGCCCGTCGCATTTCTCGCGCGGCCACGACCAGCCGAGCAGGACCACATGACTGCCACTGACAGCCTGAGCGGTAAGATCGTCGGCTTCGTTCCTGACGCGCATCGGGAACTCCGGTGATGAGATGCTGGTTACGGCCAGCTTAACACACCCGGTCCCGGCGATTATGACGATTGCGCAACGATCACCAACAACTTCCGGGGAGGAGATAGTCCGGAACCGACCGCATATCCTCTTGCGTTGCCGCGTCGCGGATCGGCAGGGGCGTGGCCTGCGACGCACATTCCTCCGGCAGCGATTTCGTCACCAGAACGACCGCACCCATTTCATCCGGCGCGGGACGGATCATCTCATAGTGATTGCGCGGCGGACCGTCGGGCGGCAGCGCATAAACCCCGATGTCATCGTCGCGTAGCCGCCAGCTCAGCGTGGCGAGCGTCATGCGGTCATCCGACACGATCGCGCCCGCCCCTGCCGTCCGCGCGGCTTCGGTCAGTTGGGCATTGAATGCCGTGACCGCCTCGATCCTCGCATAGACCGGCTGACCGCCAAGCCGCATCTGATCGGGCCACAGCGTCGTCGCGGGAAGCACAAGGCAAAAGATCAGGTTCACCAGCATCCCCGCCCGCGTCACGCGCGGCCAACGGGCCAGGCACCACGGCACGGTCACAACCGCCGCCGCGACGAAGGCGGGCGCGGCCCAGTTGCCATTCGCATCACGGATCAGGGCCTGCAAAGTGACCACGGCAAGGATCGCCGCCGACAGCGCAACGATGAACCGCTCCCCACGTCTGAGCGCGGCACGGATCGCAGGCACATATCCGGCGGCGAAGACCGGCCCGAAAGCAACGATCTGGACCGCCAGAAATTCCGCGACGCCGGACCAGTTCCATTCGATCCCGGCCCAACCGGCATTCTCCGCAGTATGACCAACGGTCACGAACCCGGCCCGCATATTCCAGATCAGATTGGGCGAGGCGATGACAAGCGCCAGCATCAGCGCGACAGCCACCCCTCGCCTCACTTCCCGCTCACCTCCCAGCAGTGCAAGCGGGATCAGCGCGATCACGAAATAAAGCATCGCATATTTCGCCAGCAGGCCCAGCCCGAGCGCAACGCCCAGAACGATGCCCCACGCCATGTTCTGCGGCTGCTGGCGAAGCCGGATCACAGCCCATAGCGCCACGGCGAATGCCGGCAGCAGCAGGTCGTCGGTGGAGACGAACAGGCTCAGCACACCGACACCGGGAAGGGTCGCATAGGCAGCCCCGGCCCAGACCGCTTCGGGCCGCTGCCACCAGGCACGCGCCGCAAGCCCGACGAAAATCGCGGCCAAGCCATGCCCAATCGGCGCGGCAATGCGGACCCAGAACGCCGTATCCCCGCCAAGCGTCGTGAAGGCACGGATCACCCAGCCGATCAGCGGCGGTTTGGAGAAATATCCGAAGGCCAGCTCCTCACCCCAGAGCCAATATTGCGCCTCGTCCATGAACAGGTCAAGCGGGGTGAGCCGCAGGCAGATGATCCGCCAAAGCGTGATCCCGGTAATGACCGCAAGGCTCAGCGCCAGATGCCGCCGCGCGGACAGGTCGCGGAAACCGGACCCGCTGATCGCCGCGTCACTCACCCGGCTCAAGCTGCATCGGCTTCACGCGCGAGAGCCACAGCCCGCGCAATTGCCGCCAGACACCCAGCGTCATCGCCCGCAGCATCGCGCCGGTCGTGGTCAGCACCCGCCACGCGGCCAGTAGCAGCGTATAGAGGTCCGAGGCGAGGCTCGGCACCGGGGCGCGGTAAGGTGAGGTCAGATAGGATTTCACCGACGCCATATCGCGATGCATCGCCGCGCGCGTCAACTGCCCCCGGATCGCGGTAATGCCGCACCAGCGGTAAGCGATCAGCGCGATCAGCACCATCAGCAGCACCGCGAAGACAGAGTCGCTCAGGAAATGCCGGCCCATTGCCACCCGCAGCGCAATCCCGAGCAGCGCAATGGCAAGCCCGACGGGCCAGACCCGGTAGCCCCGGCGGCGCAGCCACGGCCAGAAAATGCTGCCCACAACGATGGCGAGCATGGCAATCGCGGACCCCTCCCCCGACGGGAAGGAGCAGTTGGACAGGCACTGATCGGCGCGCTCGAATGGCAGGGTAAATACCATGTCGCCGCCAAACGCCTCGATATTCGCCGGACGGGCGCGGCCCCAATGGGATTTGAACACGCCGTTCACCAGCAGTCCCGGCCCGATGGCGAAACAGGCGGCCGCATAGGCCGGCAGCGCGATCGGGATCTGCATCCGCCGCCCGAGCCGCCACCAGATGAGATACAGCACCAGCGCCGCCAGCGCGACAAGCTGCGTGCCGCGCAGGAAGATATAGCGGATCACGGTCAGCGTCTGGTTCTCCGCCATCCAGAAGCCGCGTTCCGCATCGAAAAACAGACCGGAGGCCGCGATGTCGATCTGCGGCGCGGAGAAGAAGATCACCATTGCCGCATTCATCGCGATCAGCGTGCCGATCAGCAGCGACAGATAAAGCGGATCGCGCGTCCATGCCGTCCAAGACAGCCCGCGCGCAAAACGGACCGAGCGGGTCAGATTCCGGCTGCCGATGCGGTCGAAGACCGGGTCATGGCGCGGCGGGATCTGCCCGGTCAGCAGCAGCGCCCGGCCCAGCAGCCAGGTCGTCCCGGCGCCGAGCGCCAGCCCGACCAGCACGTCGGACGGGTAATGGCTGCCGGTCACGATCCGCGTCCCGGCGATGATCACAGCAATCGCCGCGATCAGCGTGACCCGCTTCGGGAACATCCAGCACAGGAACATCGCGACCGCGCCCACGGTCGTCGCATGGCCGGACGGGAAGCTGTTGAACGAGAAATCGAACCCGTAGGGCCGCATCGCGTAAGGGCCAAGCTCCGCAAACCATTCCGGCCGCGCCCTGCCGAAGCTGTGTTTCAGCAGCTGCACGGCAATGCCGCTCAGCAGGACGAACAGGAACAGCGCAACCGCCAGCCGCAGCGTGACCGACGCGCATCGCCGGGCGGAGGGGCTTTGCGACCGGATCTCGGTAAACGCTGCGGCAAGCGCGATCAGCGGCAGCAGAACCGCCAGCCACGCACTGTTGCCGAGCGCGGTCAGCTTGTGGGCGGCGGCGACGACGACTTCCGGCAAGGCGGGCAGCGCACGGATCGCCAGCGGGTCTATCGCGAAGAACACAAGCAACAGAAGCGACGCCAGCGCGCCCACCCTCAATTGTCGCGTGGTCATGATCCCGTCTCCTCGCATGTCGGATGTGCCGCTTGTGCCGGTCGGTAAAGCCGCAGCCGCACCTCCCGACCGTTGGAATAGTTGAGACCCGCAACCTCCGGCGCATCAGCCGTCGGGGCGTCCTGCGGCACCGCAATCCATGCGCCCGCCACCTGCCCGCTATCGACCAAGGCGCGCGCTGAGTCCGCGTCGGTCAGGATCGTATCGGTGCCAAGGCGGAACACTGCGCTCGGTTCATGAAACCCGGCCAGAGCGACCGGCCCGCGCGCGCAAAGATTGGCCGCGCTTTCCGCCGCCAACCGCTCCGAAATCCACAGCCGGATCATCGCCGGAAGCCCGGCCCAAGCCGCCGTCGCCAGCATGACCGCACCGCAAAGACCCAGCGAGGCGCATCCCCGCTCCCCCCGTCCGCGCCACAGCCAGAACAGCGCCGCGCCCCCCAGCAGCAGCGCCAGCACCCCGCCGGTCACGGCAAGGGGTGCCGCCCCGTCGCCAAGCCGCATCGGGCCGAGGATCATCAGCCCCGTCAGCCCCGTCAGCGTCAAAATGAAGATCAGCGCCCCGAGCAGCGCCGGCCAGCCGCGAAAAGCGGCAGCGCGGTCGATGAGTTGCACCGCGACGGCGGCCACGGCCAGCAGCAGCGCCGGATAGAGGTTCATCGGGTAATGCACCAGCTTCGTCGGCACCAGCTCCAGCACGATCCACGCCGGAATAACCCAGCCGAGGATCAGCCGCCCTGCCCGCGCCCTCCGGTTCCGCCACAGCCAGATCCCCGCCAGCGGCGCCAGCGCCGTCCAAGGCCAGAAGCTCAGCAGAAAGCCCAGCACATAGCTGCCCGGCGGCGAGCCGTGGCTTTCCTGACCGGAGGACAGTTTGGAACCGAAATCCTGAAGCAGCGAGGCGGTCAGGAACTGCCCGTCACTGATGATCGTGATGGCGATGAACCACGGCAGGGCAATCACCGCCATCAGCGCAAGACCCCGCAGCGGGTACAGCCCCGCCAGCCAGCTTGGTCTGCCATCCGTCAGCCAGAGCCACAGGACCAGCCCGGCCACCGGCAGCAGGATCACCGGCCCTTTCAGTAGCAGACCGCAGGCGATCGCGACCCAGAATATCGCCGCGACCCTGGCGGAGGACTGCCCCAGCCAGACCCGGAAGATCGCACCCATTGCCAGAACACTCGCCAGCAGCAGCGCCGCATCCGTCTTGGCCAGCCGCGCTTCCACCTGAACGATCAGGATCGTGGCCAGCATCCCGGCCGAGATCGCCGCCGCCCGGCCCCCGACCATCGGCGTTCCGGCCCAGATCAGCGCCACCGCCGCCAGTGCGGCTGCAATCAGCGAGGGCAGGCGATGCACCCACATCGGGGCATTCGCGCCCTGCCCGGTCAGCCTGATCGCCGCCGCCTGAAGCCAATAGCTGCCAGCGGGTTTCTTGTAGCGGGTCTCATCCTGAAAGCGGATGTCGATCCAGTCGCCCGAGGCCGCCATCTGCCGGCTGGCCTGCGCGAACCGCGCCTCGTCCCGGTCGGTCACTGGCAGGGTGGCGATCCCGGGTGCCAAAGCCAGCAGCGACAGCAGAAAAACCAGCGCATAAAGCGGCATGATCCGACCGCGAAAGCCGGTCTGGCCCGCGATGGCGTCATCCGCGATCATCGCGCTAGCGGACCGGCGTTTCCGCCATCGCATCGGGCCTGCGCGCCTCGCGATGGATCAGGACAAGGTTGCGGATATAGACGATCAGCCCGCTGCCCTGACCGAGGATAAAGACGATGTCCTGCCGGTAAACCGCATAGGTGAACAAGAGCGCGCCGCCGATGATCGACAGATACCAGAAGGCGACCGGGATATAGGACCGGCCTGCCCGCTCCGACGCGATCCACTGGACCAGAAAGCGCGAGGCGAAGGCGATCTGCGCCGTAAGTCCAAGCACCACCCACCAGAACTCCCGCCAGCCTTCGATCTTGAGAAGCTCGAACATCGTTTCCTTCATGGCTCGCTCCTGCCTGTGCGCGTCACGCCGATAGCGGCCCGGTCGATCTTCTTGCGCCGCCGGATCAGCCAGGCGACGCCGACCAGATCCGTAGCGCCGACAATGGCGCGCTGAAAATTGTTATATTTCGACCGCCCCGCCACACGCGGCGCATGGGCCACGTCGACAAGCGCGATCTCCCACCCGTCACGTTTGAACAGGGCGGGCAGAAATCTGTGCATGTGATTGAAATAGGGCAGCGCGAGATAGGCATCGCGGCGAAACGCCTTCAGCCCGCAGCCAGTGTCGCGGGTGCCGTCGCGCAAGACCCAGCCACGGATCCGGTTCGCCAGTTTCGAGGCGATCCGCTTCGACGCCGTGTCCTTGCGCCCGACCCGTTGTCCTGCGACCAGACCCAGATCGTCCGGCGCGGCAGGGTCAAGCAGCGGCGCGACAAGGCGGCTGATTTCCGATGGCGGGTTCTGCCCGTCCCCGTCGAGCGTGCAGATCACCCGACCCCGCGCAACCTTCACCGCCTCATGCACCGCAGCCGACTGACCGGCGGATGCAGGCAGGGTCACGATGGTCATATCCAGTTCCGGGTGATTGCGCGCATAGTCGCGCAGCACCTCGCCCGTGCCGTCTTTCGACCCGTCATCGGTCACGCAGATCTCAAACCGCCCGGTTTCGGCGGCGGTCCTTGCGCAACCATCAAGTAACTCTGTAACCGAGGCCGCCTCATCCCGCATCGGGATCACGACAGACAAACCCGGCCCTATATCAGCACGGACCGGCTGTGACGCCGGCAGCAAGCCTTCCTGTACCACGCGGTTCACGCTTGGCACCTCATTCGTTTTTGACCGCTCAACGCATGGTTAATGCAGTTCAGCGACGCTTCAGCGACGAATATATGAATTTAAAATGACGGATAACCGACGGTTTCGTAACGCTGTCAACCGCTCCACCCGGACCAGCAATGTCAGGCAAGAAACCCGGTTTCAGTCCTTCGGGCGCAAATAGCCCAGTACCATCTCCGCCGCCTCATCGGCTCGGCGGCGCAGCCACGGCTCGTCCATCGGCAGACCGAAGACTGCCCGCAGGGTGTGGATATTCGACACCGGAAACCAGCAAAGCGAGGCAACGAAGATATAGAACTCCAGCGGGTCGGCATCGGCCCTGAACACGCCGTCCTTCGCGCCGCGTTTCAGCACCGTCTGAAGCCGGTCGACCAGAACCGATTGCACGGATTTCACATCGCTGATCTGCCGGATCGTCTCACCACCCAACAGGTTTTCGGTGTTCAGCATCCGGATGAACCACGGTTTCTCGCGGAAATGGTCCATTGTGAAGCGCACCAGAGTCCGGATCGCGTCGTCGGGCGACAGATCGTCAAGCTGCAACTCCCGCTCGCCCTCGCGGATCTGGACATAGGCCTGTTTCAGCGCCGCGGCATAAAGCCCGTCCTTGTCGCCGAAATGATCGTAGATCAGCGGCTTGCTGACCCCGGCGGAACTGGCGATCCGCTCGACCCGCGCGCCGGAATGGCCATAGGTGGAAAATTCCTCAAGCGCGGCCTGAAGGATCAGCCTGCGGCTCTGTTCGGCATCGCGCGGTCTGCGGGCGGGGGCGGGCTTGCTGTGGTCAGACATATTGCGAACGGTTCCGTGCTGGCAGTCGGAACCCTATAGACGAGGCAGGATGGGGCCGCAAACAGTTGCAGCCCGCATAGGCCCGAGAGGGAACCCCGCACCGCTTGGCAGCGCGGGACAGCCGGGTCGGACAGGCGCCGCTCAGCAAACCGTCCGCGCACGCTCGACGATGGTTTCCATCACCTCGTCCGCGTCGCGCGTCCACCAGTCCAGGGCCGAGAAGATTTCAACCTCGTTCAGCCCGTCGAATCCGTTCGCCTCCGCCAGTCCGCGCAGCCGGGGGATGTCGATCACCCCGTCCCCCATCATGCCACGGTCGGTCAGCATGTCGCGGGTCGGCACCAGCCAGTCGCAGATATGAAACGCCATGATCCGCTCGCGCCCGGCGCGCTCAAGCTGCGCCTCGAGCTCGAAATCCCACCACACGTGATAGACATCGACCGCGCAGCCGATCCCCGGGCCGAGCCGGTCGCAGATATCGAGCGCCTGCCGCATCGTGTTCACGCAGGCCCGGTCGGCGGCATACATCGGATGCAGCGGCTCGATCGCGATCTTCATCCCGACCTCGCGACCATATTCGAGCGTTTTCGCCAGCCCCTCCTCAACCATCCGCCATGCGGCTGGCAGGTCGCGGCTGTCCTTGGCCAGCCCGCCAACCACCATGACGAGGCAGTCCGCCCCGATCTCCGCCGCCTCGTCAACGGCGCGGCGGTTATCGTCGATAACGGTCTGATCGACCGCACCGCGATCGGTGAACCAGCCGCCACGGCACAGCCCGGAGACGCTGAGCCCCGCCTCGCGGATCGCCGCTGCGGCCTTGCTGACGCCCATCTCCTGCAACTTGTCCCGCCACGGCGCGATGCCGCCGAAACCGTGGCGCTTGCAGCCCTCGATACACTGGGCAAGATCCCATTGCTCCCGCACGGTCGCCGTGTTCAGCGACAGCCGTTCCGGGGTGATCGCGCTCATATCTCGACCCCACGCGCGGCAAAGACCGGACGCGCCCGCGCCGCCACCGTCTCCGGATCGGTGAACAGTCCGGCTGCGTTCCCCATGCGGATGATGTCCGCCAGATGCAGCGTTGAGCGGGCGCTTTCCTGACCGCCGATCATGGTGAAGTGATCCTGATGGCCGGTCAGATAGGCCATGAACACCACCCCGGTCTTATAAAACCGCGTGGGCGCCTTGAAGATATGCCGCGAGAGCGGGACGGTCGGGGCGAAGGTGGCGTTATAGTCGTCCATCCGGCCCTCGGCCAGTTGCGACAAGGCCCGCGCCGCCGCCCCGGCAATCGGATCGAAGATACCGAGCAGCGCATCGGAATACCCCTCGTCGTCGCCCGCGATCAGATCGGGGTAGTTGAAGTCGTCGCCCGTATACATCCGCACGCCTTCCGGCAGGCGGCGGCGCATGGCGATTTCCTTTTCGGCGCTGAGCAGGCTGATCTTGATGCCGTCGACCTTGGCCGCATTCGCCTCGATCACCTGCAATGCGGTTTCCATCGCCGCCATGTGGTCGGCATTGCCCCAATAGCCCTGAAGGGCGGGATCGAACATCTCGCCCAGCCAATGCAGCACCGCCGGTTTCTGCAAACCGCCCAGCACGCGGGAATAGACGCGGATATAATCATCCGGCGATTTCGCCGCCTTCGCGAGCGCGCGGCTGGCCATCAGGATCACCTGACTGCCGGTCGCCTCGACCGCCTCGCATTGCTCCTCATAGGCGCGGATCACGTCGTCGACGGTCACATCCGGCCCCGGCGCGATATGATCGGTCCCGGCACCGGAGGCGATCAGATGACCGGCGGGCTTCGCGATCTCCATCGAACGCCGGATCAGCTCCAGCGAGGTCGGCCAGTCCAGCCCCATGCCCCGCTGCGCCGTATCCATCGCCTCGGCCACGCCGAAACCCAAGCCCCAGAGATATTCGCGAAACGCCAGCGTCCGGTCCCAGTCAACCGGCGTATCCAGCCACGGATCGGCATCGGCCAGCGGATCGGCGACCACATGTGCCGCCGCAAAGGCCGTGCGGTTCCAGTTGCCGGTCGCCTTCGGCTCCGGCCCGGCCTGCAAGGTGACAGCACCGCCCGGCAGGTTCAGGTTCAGCTTGCTCATAGTCCCAGATCCTCCAGATCGACCCAGCGGCGCTCCTTGGAGCTTTGATAGCCCGCCTCGGCCAGTTGTACGCCTTTCGCACCTTCGGCCAGCGTGTAGGACCACGGCGCGTCCTCGACCACATGGCGCAGGAATTGTTCCCACTGCACCTTGAAGCCGTTATCGAAATGGGTGTTGTCCGGCACCTCTTCCCAGTCCTCGAAGAAGTCGAGCGGCTGCGGCATGTCCGGGTTCCACACCGGCTTGGGCGTGTTCACCCGATGCTGGCTGACGCATTTATGCAGCCCCGCCACGGCAGAACCATGCGTGCCGTCGATCTGGAACGTCACCAGATCGTCGCGGCGAACGCGGGTACACCAGCTTGAGTTGATATGGGCGACAATATCCCCGTCCGGCCCGTCCAGCAGGAAGGTCGCATAGGCGGCATCGTCGGCGGTCGCCTTGTAGCGCGCACCCGCCTCATCCACGCGCTCGGGGATATGGGTGAAGCCGAGACAGCTGACCGATTTCACCGGCGCGATCACGTTATCCAGCACATAGCGCCAATGGCAGAGCATGTCGGAGATCATGCCCCCGCCATCCTCGGCCCGGTAGTTCCAGCTTGGCCGCTGGGCTTCCATCCAGTCGCCCTCGAACACCCAATAGCCGAACTCCCCCTTGACCGAAAGCATCCGGCCAAAGAACCCGCTATCCCGCAAACGGCGCAGTTTCAGCAGTCCCGGCAGGTCCAGCTTGTCATGCACGATGCCGTTCTTGACGCCCTTGGCCTTGGCGTGTTTCGCGATCTCGACCGCCTCGGTCAGGCCCTCGGAGACCGGCTTTTCGGAATAGACATGCTTGCCCGCGTCGATGGCCCTGCGCAGCAGACCGGGACGCATCTGCGTCGACGCCGCGTCGAAGAAGATCGTGTCGTCCTTATTCGCCAGCGCCGCGTCCAGATCGGTTGTCCAGCGCTCGACGCCGTGACGTTTGGCCAATGCCTCGATCTTTGCCGCATTACGCCCGACGATAATCGGATCGGGCACCAGACGGTCGCCGTTTTTCAGTGCCACCCCGCCCTGTTCGCGGATCGCGAGGACGGAGCGGATAAGATGCTGATTCATCCCCATGCGCCCCGTCACGCCATGCATGATGATGCCGATTCTTTGAGTGCTCACCCGAAATTCCTCCCCTGATCAGACAGACTTCGTTAACATTACCTACCAGTAGGTAATAAGTATGAAGCTGTCAATTCCCTTCGTCGTTCTGCATCTCCGCCATCGCGTTCGATGCGCCAAAACCCGGCGCGGCAAGCGACGATATATTGACCGCCCCCGCCTTTACCGCCAGCGTCACCCGCTTGGCATCGCCGCGGAAAATGCCCGGATGCAGCTTCAGCATCCGCGCCCGTTCCGCCTCTGTCGCGCCCTGCATGCCGCCTGCGAAATGATGCCCGTTCCGCTCCACATCCGCGACGCCACAGGCTGAGGCCATCGCCGTGTCCTGCGTCCAGCACAGCCCCGGCTGACAGGTCAGATCCTCGCCGCTGAGCAAGGCCCCGGCCTGCCGCGCCCGCGCCATGTTCACAAGCGCCCGCAGCACCCCCTTGCAGCTTTTGATCGAGGTTCCGCCCCAGCCGAGCCGCAAGGCGTCCGCGAAGCTGTCCATGCCATCGTCGCTTTCGTCGATCACCAGCCTCGCGCCGAAATCCGCGCGGGTCGCCAGCGCGACATCGCGGGCAAAGGGCTGCTCGAAGAAGCGGATCTTGCCAGTCAGTTCCGCCAGACCGGGCGCGCGCAAGCGGTTCAGCAGGTCGCGGAAGGCGTCCGGCGTATATTGCTCATTCGCATCCAGCGTCACGCCGCCATCCATATGGCCGCTCAGCACCGGCTGAAGTGCCAGAAGCCGCGCCGCATCCGCCTCCGGATCGCCTTTCAGCTTGATCTTCCATGATGTGATCCCGGTTGTGATAATCACATCGGAAACTGTTACGGGCAGCCCGTCCTGCGGCGCGTCGGGGGGCGTTTCGACCAGCGGAGCATCGAATCCCACCGTGTGACGCAATGTGATAGAATGCGGTTTCTCTATCGCATTCAGCGCGGCGTCATAGGCCTCCGGCGTCAGGTCGGCGGGCAGGATTTGTCCCAGCCCGAAGAGGTCCTGCCGCGCGGCGAGCCAGAACGGCTGCGCCACGCTGCGGCAGACCGCGTCGATCAGCGCCATCTCGATCAGGGCCGGCCCGAAACCGGCGGCGAGCGCGGGAACATCCGCCGGAAGATCGTCAATGACGGCCTGCCGCAGCCCGACGGACAATTCAGCGACCGAGCCACTCTGTCCGGTGATCAGCCGCGCGGCCGAGGCGACCGTGTGGCGCAATTCGTCTATCGTGTCGGCATTGCTCAACTCCGGGCGCTTGTCGAACCATCGGGGCACCATGAGCTGCGCGGCATATCCCGACACCTCCCGGCCCCCGATCACGGCGCGCAGCGTGCAATATGCTTCTGCCGTCTCCCGCACCTCGGTACTGCCGAACTGGAATGGCAGGCGCATCGTCACCGGACGCTCGGAAATCTGCACATCAAGAACGGAGAGGCTTATCGGATCGCTCATGCCACAGCCCTTTCACATGCCCGCAGCGTGGCCGCCGCAATGGCAGCCGTCACGCGGGCGTCGATGACGGTCCTGAACGGCTCCACCCCGACGGGCTGCGACCAGCCGCTGTCACGCAACGCCGCGACGATCTCCGGGAACGGGTCGTCGCCGGTTCCGGGCGCGCCGCGATTGGTGTCGTTGGCGTGGATATGGCCGATCATCCCGGTTGGCACCCATTCGCGCAGCAGCCGGGCAACCGGCGGTTCGGTCAGACCGGCGGCGCTGATGTCGATCATGGTGCGGAATGCGGATTTGCCAACGGCATCGGCCAGCGCCGCGCCTTCAGCCACGGTGTTGATCACCTCCGTCTCAGCCGGTGACAGCGGTTCGATGCAATAGGTGATGCCCTTCCGCGCCGCCTCTGCCGCGACAGGGGCGAAAAATTCCGCCAGATGATCGCGCAGCGCGGCGTTCCCCATCCCCTCCGGCCGCTTCCGCTGATTTGGCGAGCCATGCACCATCACCCGCCCGCCGAGATCGGCGCAAAGCCCGATCAGCGCCAGCAGAATATCCGCCGTCTCCGCCTGCCGCGCCGGGTCTGTGATCGACAGATCGGGATAGCCGCTCAGCAGCCAGTGCAGCCCGGTGACGCGCAGCCCGCTTTCCACGACCGTCGCGCGGATCTCCGCACGCGCGGCATCGCCCAGCAGATGCGGCGCCTCTCCAAGCGTTGAGGGCGCGAGTTCCAGCCCTATATAGCCAAGCGATTTCGCCACCTGGCATTGTTCCCGCAGCGACAGGCCCTCACCCGCCAGAAGCTCATTGCACAGGCTCAGATCAAGCATCGCCATGTCCCGTGATACGGCGTTTCAGCCTGCCGAATGTACGGCGGACGAAACCGAAATTGGACAGGATCGCGATGACGATGATCGCCACCAGCACCGCCGAGATCGGGCGAGTGAAGAACGGCGTCAGATCGCCATTGCTCAGCGTCAGGCTGCGCCGCAGATTGGTGTCGAGCATGGTGCCGAGAATGATCCCCAGCACCAGCGGCGCCATCGGGTATTTCATCTGCCGCAGCACGAAACCGATCAGCCCGAACGCGACCATGACATAGACATCGAACATCCGCTGCGACAGCGCATAGGGACCGATCACGCAAAGGGTGAAGACCAGCGGCATCAGATAGGCGTAAGGCACCCGCAGGACCTGCACGAACAGCCGTGTCATGCTGAGCCCGTAAATGGTCATCGCCACCGTCGCGAGGATCAGCATCCCGCCCATCAGGCTGATGAATTGCGGTTGCTCGATCATGATCATCGGGCCGGGGCGAATACCGTGGATGAACAGCGCCGCGATCAGCACGGCAGCACTGGCCGATCCCGGAACCGCCAGCGTCAGCGCCGGGATGAGCGAGCCGGGCACGACGGCACTGTTGCCGGTCTCTGCCGCGGTCAGCCCCTCGGTGCTGCCGTGGCCGTATTTCTCCGGCTCCTTGCTGACGCGCTTTGCGGCGGCGTAGCTGGCCCATGCGCCGATATCCTCACCGACGCCGGGTATCACGCCGACCAGCGTGCCGATGACGCCGGAGCGCAGCACCGTGATCCGGTAGCGCCACAACTCCCGGATGGAGGGCAGCACGCGGTCGGATTTGTCGCGAATGGCGGACACGACGCCCTGCTTGTGCCACATCGCGGTCATGATCTCCGCCAGCCCGAACACGCCGACCATGGCCGGGATCAACTGGATGCCGCCATTCATCTGCTGGGTGGGCGAGAAGCGGACATAGGCATGCAGCCCCTCCGATCCGATCATCGCCACCATCAGCCCCAGAATACCGGCGATATAGCCCTTGATCGGCGGGGAATCGACGGTGAGCTGGCCCGAGATCAGCACCCCGAACAGGGCCAGCCAGAACATCTCGTAACTGCCGAATTTCAGCGCCAGCTCGGCCAGCGGCGGCGCGATCAGCACCAGAATGATGATCCCGACCAAGGTGCCCAACATGGAGCCTGCCGTGGCCAGCCCCATGGCCCGCCCGGCCCGCCCGCTTCGTGCCAGCGGATACCCGTCAAGCGAGGTCGCCGCACTGGCCGGGGTGCCGGGGATGTTCAGCAGGATCGCACTGCGCGAGCCGCCATAGATCGCCCCCATATACATGCAGATCAGCACCAGCACAGCGGCGGTCGTGTCCATCGAGTAGGTCAGCGTTGTCATCAGCGCCACACCCATCGTTGCCGTCAGGCCGGGCAGCGCGCCCACCACAATGCCCAGCAGCATCGACCATGCGACATGAAACAGCATGGTCGGGGTCATCAGGCTCCACAGCGCCGTGCCGAGTTCACCAAGCTGGCTCATGGCAACCTCACAAGGAAGGCTTTTTCAAACAGCATGACCACGGCAAAAGCGGCGATCAGCCCGAATACCGCCGCCTGCGCCATGACCCTCGCCCGTGCGGATCCGGCGGTGTGCTGGTCCCACGAGAAGATCGTGGTGAACGCAGCGATGAAAACCGCCGTGGCCCAGTAGAACGGCAGCCAGCCGACCAGCACAAGCGCATAGAAACAGGTCAGCGCCACGGTCAGACCAAGCCGCTTGGCCGAACCGTCACGGCCAAGCAGGACCGCGCCCTCCTCCGATTGCAGATCGGCCTGCAACCACAACAGCACCGCGCAGACGGCAAGCGCCGCGCCCAGCAGCATGGGCATCAGCCCCGGAATGGATAACGGGTGAATCTGCCGGATCTCCAGCCGGTCCATCGTGAAACCGCCCACCAGCATCGCGATGCCGAGCGCGAAAAAGACGCACGCCGTGATGCGATCCGCCACAGCCATTTTCATGGCATTCACCTCATGAGTTCAGGTTGTCCCGAAGGCCGCGGCAGGACGGACCCGCCGCGCCAGTGTTGAGCCGCGCTTATTCGGCGGCGCAGTCGATGCCGATTTCGGACGGATCGACGACAGCTTCGCCACGGGTAACGCGGGCGCAGGCTTCTGCTTCCACCACCGGCAATGCGGCTGCAAGCGCATCCTCGCCATAGCTGGGCGCAAAGACCGCGCCGTTTTCATTGGCGTAGGCTTTCAGCGCCTCGCTTTCCATGACGTGATCCTGCCAGACCTGATCGACGGTGTCATAGACCTCCTGCGGCGCACCGACCGGGATGAACACCCCGAAGAAATCCTGCGCGACATGAAAATCGGGCGCGAATTCGGTGATCGGCGGGATCGGGTCGCCGTCGCCGATTTCCAGCGGCGTGTCCGACAGCACCGTCAGCGGACGCAGACGGCCGGCGCGGATCATCTCGGCCTGTTCCACGGCAAGCTGGGTGGTCGCCTGAACCTCGCCGCTGGCCGCCGCGATCACCGCCGGGTTGCCGCCGTCATAGGTGATCATCCGCGCGCCCGGCAGCTCTTCCGACAGCCCGTCCTTGATCGACGCCAGCGCCATGCCGCCAGAGCTGTTGACGCCTGCCGTGCCGACCGTCACCTCGCCATCGCGCATCCCGCCCAGCAGTTCCTCGAAGCTCTGATATTCGCTGTCGGCATTCACGCTGACGACCGGCACATTCGCGACATGCAGGTAGATGCGATAATCCTCGATCGAGGTGTCCTGCAGCAGCCCGGTGATTGCATAGGTCGCGTTGTTGGCGATGGCATTCGCCGTCCAGGTATAGCCGTCGCGCGGCGCATCGAGCGCGGCCTGCGTCCCGATGGAGCCGGATGCGCCGGGCTGGTTGACCACCACGACCTCCACCCCGAGCGCCTCCTCCAGAATCGGGGCGACAACGCGCGTCACCTGATCGGTGGACCCGCCTGCCGCCCAGGGCACGATGATATTGATCGGCTTGTCAGGCTGCCACGCATATTCCGAATCCTGTGCGTTTGCAGCCACGGCTGACAGTGCAATTACCGCCGTGCAGGCAGCCATGCGAAACATAGACATTCCATTCCTCCCCTTAATTACCTACCGGTAGGTTAGAAGCGGTCCAGAGTCCTGTCAACTCTGCTGATCGGGCAATTTCACCGGGATTTTTCAGCCCGGAAAATCCGCTAAAACGCAGCAAAAACAAAGGCCGGGATTGACCCCGGCCCTTCGATCAGCACATATTCAAACAATCACGCCTGTCGCGGCGCAGAGAATCCCCTGACCCAATCCACGCGACCGGAAAACGCCGGACGCGATGCGTGGGATCAGGATTCGTTGATGATCTGGTGGCGCGCGACGCCGACCAACTCGGCCATCTTGGCCCGGATCTGCGCTTCGTCAGCCTTGCCGGCGAGATCGGCGGACACCTTGCGGAACACGTCCTCATCGCCCGGCTCCTCGAAATCCGAGGTCACGACGCTCAGCGCATAGGCCTTGGCATCCTCGCCGGTTTTGCCCAGCACTTCCGCCGCCCATTCGCCCAGCAGGCGGTTGCGGCGCGCCTCGGCCTTGAATTGCAGGTCTGCATCACGGGCGAACTTGGCTTCGTAGGAACGTTCGCGGTCGTCAAAGGTGGTCATCTCGGCCCTCCTGTTAGCTCGCCATTCATATGCCTACGCGCGGCCCTTATCGCAACCCTGTATTGCCGCGACCGCGCTTTATGCCTATAGGCTCAGCCACAGGCACGACAAACCCAACCGCCCCGAAAGGACTGCGCATCTCATGGCACCACGGCGCAAGAAAATTTATGAAGGCAAGGCCAAGATCCTTTATGAAGGCACCGAGCCGGGAACGCTGGTGCAGTATTTCAAGGATGACGCCACGGCTTTCAACGCGCAGAAGAAGGCCACCATCGAAGGCAAGGGCGTGCTGAACAACCGCCTGTCCGAGTTCTTCATGCAGGGGTTGACCAATATCGGCGTGCCGAACCATTTCATCCGCCGCATCAATATGCGCGAGCAATTGATCCGTCAGGTGGAGATCGTCCCGCTTGAGGTGATCGTTCGCAACTTCGCCGCAGGCTCGCTGTCGAAACGGCTGGGGCTGGAGGAAGGCACGCAACTGCCCCGCCCCATCGTGGAATACAGCTTCAAGAATGACGATCTTGGCGACCCGATGGTGTCGGAAGAATATGTGATCGCCTTCGGCTGGGCTTCGCAGCAGGATCTCGACGACATCGTATCGCTGGCACTGCGGGTGAACGACTTCCTGTCCGGCGTATTCTTCGGCGTCGGCATCAAGCTGGTGGATTTCAAGATCGAGATCGGCCGGGTCTGGGACGGCGATTTCATGCGGCTGATCGTGGCCGACGAAATCAGCCCCGATTCCTGCCGGCTCTGGGACGTCAAGACCGGGCAGAAGCTCGACAAGGACGTGTTCCGCCGCGATCTCGGCAATCTGACCGATGCATATACGGAGGTCGCGCGCCGTCTCGGCCTGATGCCTGCCGCGCCGCTGGCAAAACCGACGCTGATCAACTGAAAGGAACGCCGATGAAGGCCCGTGTCACCATCATGCTGAAAGACGGCGTTCTGGACCCGCAGGGCGAAGCCATCCGCCACGCGCTTGCCGGGCTGGGTCATGGCGGCGTGGACGGCGTCCGTCAGGGCAAGATCATCGAGCTGGACCTGACCGAAACCGACGCCGAGGCCGCGAAAGCCGAGGTCACCCGTATGTGCGAAGGCCTGCTGGCGAATACGGTGATCGAGAAATACTCGGTCGAACTGGTCTGATCCGGCGCGCGCCGCCGCGTCGTCCTCAGCAGCAGCGCCTTACATCATTCCCGGCAGCACCAGATCCGGCGGCCTGTGGCCGTCGGCGAAGGTCTGGACGTTCAGGATCACCTTTTCGCCCATCTCGATCCGGCCCTCGACCGTGGCGCTGCCCATATGCGGCAGCAGCATGACGTTTGGCAGGTTCCGCAGCCGCGGATTGGCTTCGTGCCCCTGCTCATAGACATCCAGCCCCGCCCCCGCGATCTCACCTGCGCGCAGCATCCGGGTCAGTGCGTTTTCGTCGATCACCTCGCCGCGTGAGGTGTTGATGACTACGGCAGAGGGTTTCATCAGCTTCAGCCGCTGGGCCGAGAGCAGATGAAACGTCGCCGGCGTATGGGCGACATTGACGCTGACAATATCCATCCGCGCGAGCATCTGGTTCAGGCTGTCCCAGTATTTCGCACCCAGCTCCACCTCCGTCTCCCGGCGCAGACGGGTGCGGTTGTGGTAATGCACCTCCATGCCGAAAGCCCGCGCGCGGCGCGCGATGGCGCGCCCGATCCGGCCCATGCCGACGATGCCCAGCTTCCGGCCGCCCAGCCTGCCGCCCAGAAACGCCGTCGGCGACCAGCCCTCCCAGTCGCCCGCCTGCATGACCGCCACCCCTTCGGCCAGCCTGCGGGTCACGGCGATAATCAGCGCGAGCGCCATATCCGCCGTATCCTCCGTCAGCACGCCCGGCGTGTTCGACACCATGATCCCGCGCTTGCGGGCGGCGGCAACCGCGATGTGATCGACGCCTGCGCCGTAATTGGCGATCAGCTTCAGCCGCCCTCCCGCCTGATCGAGCATCTCCGCATCGATCTTTTCCGACAGGCTCGGCACGATCACGTCGCTCTGCTGCATCAGCCGGATCAACTCATCGCGATCCATCCGGTGATCGTCCGGGTTCAGCCGGACATCGAAAAGCTCGCCCATCCTCGCCTCAACCGGCGCGGGAAGGCGTCGCGTAACGGCCACATATGGACGGGTTTTCCGGGCAGCCATGCATTCATCCCTTTTCAGATCATGCGGATTCAGGCAAACTTCACCCCATCGGGGCGCAATCACAAGACCCTGAAACGTCGCGCATCAAACGACGCGACACAAGAGGCAGCGCGGCACAAGCCGCAACACAGGCGGGCGACGCAAGTCGCGGAACAGGCGGACGGCGCAAGCCGTCATATAACGAGGGCAGGCAAGGATAGATGGCACATATCTCTCCGTCTTTTCGCCGTGCGGCACGCGTCGCGCAGCGTTATGGTTTGGCGACATCACAATATTCCAACGGATCGAAACAAGGCGGCATCGCTGCGGGCTGGCGCGCCATCGGCTGGCCGGCGAAGGCAGCACTTTGCGTCGCGGCGGCGGGTCTCGCCTTTCTGGTGTTTGACCCCGCCCACGCGCTGAGCAACGCCGAAACGGAACCCGACGCGACCGCCGCAGCCGTCGCCGCCGCGACGCCCGCACCCGCGGCAACCGCACCCGATGCGGCAGGGACGGCCCGACCCGCAGCCCGCCCTGCCCGGCTGGCCGCCGCCGATCCGACCTCCGCCGCTGCCCAGCCCCCCGCAGCGGAGGTGCAGCGCGGACCCGTCACCCGGCTTCCGATCCCGCGCTATGTCTCGCTGAAGGGAGATCGCGGCAATGTCCGGCGCGGCCCCTCGCTGTCGCACCGCATCGACTGGGTGTTCAATCACGCCGGAATGCCCCTGCGCGTGGTCGGCGAATTCGGCCAGTGGCGCCGGATCGAGGATCAGGACGGCGCTGGCGGTTGGGTCCACTACCGGCTGCTGTCAGGCGTGCGCACCGCGATCATTCAGCAGGACATGACAGAGCTTCGCGCCCGCCCGGATCTGAACTCCGGCGTCATGGCGATGGCCGAGGGCGGCTCGATCGTGAAGCTGGGCGAATGCAACGCCAACTGGTGCCGCGTCTCGGGCCAGGGCTCGAATGGCTGGGTGCCGAAAACCGCGATCTGGGGCGTCGACGCAGCCGAACTCCGCGACTGATCCGTCAGGCGGGGACGCCGCTCCCCGCCCCCCCGGCGACACCTGTATGGGCGACCGCGCTTTTGCGAAAAACTTGCCGCTTTCCCCTTGCGCCCTCGCCCGCCCTCGTCTAAATCGCGCCACACGGTCCGACGGACCAATAGGCGCTGCCGTAGCTCAGGGGTAGAGCACTCCCTTGGTAAGGGAGAGGTCGAGAGTTCAAATCTCTCCGGCAGCACCATGACTTAGCGGGTTTTGCGGTATCTTCTCGCACAGTTATCTGCACAGTTATTATCTCCTTTCGATGATTTTCACGGCACGTTCCTGATGATGCGGGCTGTGGTGCCAGTAGTGTTTGCGGATAATTTCTTCGGACGTGTCGAAGTATTCGGCGGCGTCTTCCAGTTCCATGCCGTCCTTGACGCCCCATGTGATTGCCGTGTGTTTCAGAACGTGCCGGTTCACGCCCTCGATACCTGCCCTTTCAGCGGCGCGTGCAACGCCCTTCCTGACGCTGGCTACCGTCTCACCTCGATACATAACCACATGCGTGCCGGGCGTCGCTGACCAGCGGCGCAGATGAGCTTTTAACTGGCGGGGTATCCGGACGCGACCGCGGCGCTTGTTCGTTTCAGCCTGACCATCAGCGCGGAACCGGATCAGGTTCGCATCCAGATCAACGCGGGTCCAGATCAGATCGAGAATCGTTGCAGCCCGGCGGCCGGTATAAATCGCAAGAATGATGAAGCGGCGAATGTGCGGTTCTGCGTGGCGGAGCAATTGGGCCACCTCATCGCGGGTCAGCCACCTGTCGCGGACTTCGCCGGATTTGGGCAACGTGACCTTGATCGGATGGATCAGCAGGCCCTCAGCATGGGCGTAGTTCAGCGCCGCTTGCAAAACACCCAGTTCACGCCGCACGGTGGGCGGTCCCGCGCTGACCTCGCGCGTGGTCTCTTTGCCGTTCTTGCTGACTGTGGTGATTGTGCGCGGCTTGGCGCGTTCACGCTCATATGCGCGGCAGGTGGTGCCCTTGACTGCATCGCAGGTCAGGCCGCCCCAGAAGGGCGCAAGGGCCTGAATGGAATAGGCGAGCGTTGCACCTGAAGCCATCAAAGGGCCCTTGTCGTCTGCATATCGCGCCAGTACCTCACCAACCATTAGCTCCCCGGGAAGGGCCGGACCTCTGCGCTCGGCCGGTTTTCGGTTGGCGAGGTATTCTTGCAGCGCTGTTTCAGCCTCTTCGCGCTCGCCAAGGCCATATCCTGTCCGGTGTTGCGCGCCGCCGTCCCGGATGACCCATTGCTGTTCGTCTTTGCGGTAGTAGAGGCGGGCGGGCTTTCGGGGTCTGGGCACTGTAGAAACTCCTTGATGGCTTGCATGGTGGTGAAGTACCGGCTTCCGATCTTCTTAGCCCATAGCTTGCCTTCGGCGCGTGCGCGGTAGAGCGTCGAAATTTTCACCGTGCTGTGCATCGCCTCGGCCGCTTCCTGCAGCGTCAATAACGCAAAGCTGTCGGCGGTCTCTCTGGCAATATTTGGTGGAGAGCTGGTCATTGGTTCAGTCCTCTATCGATCCTTGTCTTGAGTGGCGGCCCTGGCATCACCCACACCGCCACTCTGTGTCTGATCAGCCGATCTGCGCCCGGGCTTCATCCCAGAGCATCGCGAGGCTCGGGGTGCGGGCTTCCAGATCAGCCTCGCCGCAGAAGGTGCTGGCCAAGATCTTCAGGATGATGTCCCGCGGGTTCTGGCTTGGGGTATTGGCGATCCGGTCCTCAATCGCTTGTCGCGGTTGCGCAAGAGCCTCGATCTGCTCGTCGTTCAGATCGCCCGTGATCGAGTGTTCCTCAACCTCGCGTGCCGCCTCCCATTCGCGAAACAGGGCTTCGACCGGAGTCTCAAGATTCGGGACCCCGAACGGACCATCTGGAAACTGCGAGATGTCGAGCGCCTTTCGCAGGGATTCGGCCACCTCATTCGCGTGCTGTATCTGCTCATGTACGATGTGATCGCGGCCCGTGCCCAAGCAGGCATCCATGCTGTTCAGGAGCGCGATGATCATTTGCACCTCTCCCCCTCGGTCGAGGATGTAGTCTTCAATCGACACCTTCGTCTCGGCGCCATCCGCCGGCGCTTTGGCAGAAACAGCATCCTTGATCGCGGGTTGATTTTGCGTCATATTCATCTCGAATTTCCTTCGTCGGATTTTTCATTGGAGCCGCTGGGATTGCCCTCCCGGCGGCTTCGCTCATTTCAGGCATCGGCCCTTTCCATTGCGTACATACGTTCGCGCACGGCTCGGATCACTTCCGAGTTCTGCGACGAACCGTTTTCCGAGGCCTGCCCCGCAATCCACTCTTTCAGGTCGGCAGGAAGACGAATCTGCATTGGTTTTCGGTCAGTCATAACAATCTCCAGTCACCGTGACACCATATGTCACCGTGACGCGATTGCAGTCAAGTGCGAATTGGTGTCACCGTGCCAGAAAAAGAGGAAATCATGTCAACCGGCCGCGAAAGCGATAAATTTATGCTCCGCCTTCCCGATGGGATGCGGGATCGGATCAAGGCTGCTGCTGAGGGAAGTGGCCGATCAATGAATGCCGAAATCGTGGCCACACTTAACGAGAAGTATCCGGCGGAAGAACCAAGCTATCGCAACCTGTTATCTATGACGCTCGACTTCCTGATTGTTGAGGGCCTCACTGACAAGACGACGGACGACAAGGAAGAACTCCTAGCGAGACTCGACAACTTGCCTGCGGAATTGCGCGAAGACACGGCAGGCAGGTTGACCAAAGGAATTATCGATGGCTTGAAAGCTAAGGTCGACGAATTTGAACGCTCACAGCCCGCCCCCTTCTCCGACGATTAGTCGGCTTTCCCTGTCGACGGGAATCGACGCCATTCGGCAAAATTATCGTATATACGTTATTGTGCCGCCCCCACTGATTACCGTATATACATCTTATGCTGATCGTGTGGGACGAACCGAAGCGCCAAGCCAACCTTGCCAAGCACGGCATGGACTTCGCTGACCTCGATGTCGAGATCCTGCTTGACGCTCTGGTTGTCCCGGCCAAGCAGGGGCGCTTCAAGGCGATGGGCCGCTTCGCAGATGGCACGATTGCAGTGATTTTCGCCACGCTCGGCACCGAAGCGATTTCGGTGATTTCGATGCGCCCGGCGAGCAAGCAGGAAAGGGCCTTCTATGACCAAGTTTGACCCCAAGCACGCCGCCAAGAATGGCTATTCCCGCGCCGATTGGGATGATGCGGACAACCCGGAATGGACGAAAGAGGATTTCAAGAAAGCGAAACCGTTCTCTGAGGTCTTCCCGGAAATGGCCGAGAAAATCCGGCGCGGCAGGCCTCCGCTCGACAACCCGAAGGTCGCGGTTTCGATCCGGCTGGATCAGGATGTTGTGGAGGCCTTCAAGAAGGACGGCCCCGGCTGGCAATCCCGCGTGAACGCGGCGCTTCGTGAGGCTGCGCATCTGTCGCCCTAAGCAGCAGCACCCTTGAGGATCGCCAGCTGACTCGGGCTTCGGCGAACTGTTCGGGGTGGGCCGCTGCCCACATCGCGGCGGCGGGTTCGTCGCGCTTTATTTCGTGTGTCCCAACTTGGGACAGACCCGCCTCGGCAGCCCACTGCCCAAACTGTTCGTCGCTGGGGAATTCGTTACGCCCCTCGTTCAGGGCCGCGCCATAGGCCAGCCAGCCCTTTATCGCGTTAGCGGTCCTGACTGTCCTCGGCTTGCTGCCGCTCGAGTTTTGCCAAGTACGCCTTACGCTTCTGCTCCAAAGAAGCAAAGTAAGCCTCGCGCGCTTGTTCGCGCTCCTTCTCCATGCGCTGCTTGACTCGCCGCACTTGCCCAGGCGTCGCGCCGCAACGCGCAGCTACCATGCTCGGCGGCAGTCCAGACAACAGCCAGAATTCGACGTTTCGCGCCGTTTCTTTGCTCATTTGCTTTGCCGCCATATTCTCACTCCGTTGCCAATGCCGACCGGATCGCGGCCGCCCACGCCTTACCGCGATGCGTCTGCCAATATCACAAATGCCGCGCATACGGAATCAGCGCATCCACGGCCCGCATCTCCACCTGCGCCGCAGGCCATTTCGTAACGATATCAGTCATTTATCCTCGCAAGGGCGATCCGGCGGGTGGGCCGTGGGAGTGCAGTGCAGTGAAGTTTTGAAAGCCTAAAAAAGACCGATATTTTGCGCGGCGGCGGCCCCGCATGCGACCCATCCCCCGGAAGGGACCCAAGGGGTAAGGGTGCCTGTAGCTACCCAGAGGCGCGGAGAGGGCCGCAGGGCTGCAGCCTCGCTGCTGATACTCAACAAAATCATCACTTCTAATCAGTCAGCGGCAGCGCCATCTTTCACAAAGGTCATCGCCGCAAACGGCAGCTATGCGGACGAAGCCGGCTTTCGCTGCATGCGCTCCAATGGCCGCAGTCGGCGCATCGCGATGGCGACGCCCCGAAGGTCGGGCGGGAAGCGGACGTTCGCTTTGGTCCGCACAAATGTCGGCTAGTGGGCATTGCTGCCACAATACCTTGAGTTGGACACGCTCGGTAAGACATCATACCGTGAAGGTTACGCAATAGTTGAGTCGCTCCATGAAACTTATTTCTGCCCACGTCACCAATTATCGCAGCATCCTTGATTCCAGTCCCGTAACGATAGGCCAATCCACCTGCCTAGTGGGGAAGAACGAGGCGGGTAAAACTGCATTCTTAAAGGCGCTTGAAGGCATCAACTCTACAGATGAAAACTACACCTCATACAATAAGACCGAGAACTACCCTCGCCGCTTCCTGGCCGACTACAAGGAAAAACACGAAGGCGAAGAGGCCCGAGTTGTTGAAACGGATTGGGAGCTTGAAGACGCAGACGTTGCATTGCTGGTCGAAGAATTTGGAGAAGATGTCGTTACGGGCACCCGAGTAACTATCAGCAAGTCATATGAAGAAAATGGAAAGACTTGGTCAGTTCCGGTCGATGAGGCAGTCCTGCTTGCAAAGCTGATCACTCGCTACGGGCTATCGAATGAAGATGCAGAGCCCATAGCAAAAGATCGCAGCACGTGGCTGGCGGCGTCTAAACTAGGAAAACTTGAAGAACGCTCCGAGGCGCAACAGGAATTGCTTGATGCAATAAAGAAGTACCGGGGAGAAAGTGCCGCAGAAAAAGCGATTGATCTGATAAAAGGCAACCTGCCAAAGTTCCTATATTTTTCACACTACGACCGCATGGTCGGAGAGATTTCGATCAACCAGTTGGCCCACGACAAACAGCATGGCGGCATCAAAGACGGGGATCAGGTCTTTCTCGATTTCCTCGAATATGCCGGGACGAACTTGGACGAGCTGACGGGTGCGACCAAGTTTGAGGAGATGAACGCCAAATGTGAGGCCGCTGCAAATCGGATCACGGATCAGATTTTCGAATATTGGACCCAGAACGATCAACTCGAAATCGACGTTCGTTTGGACGAGGGCAAGAAAGAAGACCTTGCACCGTTCAATAGTGGTCCTGTTGCTCGGGCGCGTGTCAAAAACAATCTACATCGCGTCACGGTTCCCTTCTCGGAGAGATCAGCAGGCTTCATTTGGTTCTTTTCGTTCTTGGTGAAATTCGCGCAGATCAAAAAGCACCAAGGCAATGTGATCATTCTTTTGGACGAACCGGGGCTGACCCTCCACGGCACCGCACAAAAAGACCTCTTGCGATACTTCCGCGAGCAACTGGAGCCGAAGCATCAAATCATCTTCTCGACGCACTCGCCATTCATGGTGCCTGCCGACAATCTGGAGAGCGTTCGGACGGTGGAGGATGTTGTCAAGCGCGACCAGCGGGACCGCCCCTATTCGGAAGGAACGAAGATCCGACCCGACGTGCTGACCACTGATCCGCAGACAAACTTCCCTGTATTCGGTGCGATGGGTTTCGAAGTTACCCAAGGCCTAATAATCTCGCCTGACACCCTTCTTGTCGAGGGACCGAGCGACATCCTCTATTTGCAAGCCATGTCGAAGAAGCTGCAATCGCTTGGGCGTCCTTATCTGGACCCGAAATGGGCGATCTGCCCTTCCGGGGGCATCGACAAGGTGCTGCCTTTCGTCAAGCTTTTCTATGGCAACAATTTAAACATCGCAGTAATGACGGACTTTGACCGCGGGCAACGCCGCAAGCTTGACGACCTCTATAAGGCCGAGTTGCTAGAACAGGAGCGGATTATCCTCGCCACGGAAATAGCCGATCAGGAAGAAGCGGATACCGAAGACTTCTTCGACACCGCGTTCTTTGTCGATCTGGTCAATGCGACTTATGATTTGAAGGGCAAGGACAAGTTGTCAGCGAAGAAGTTGGCGGAAGCGGACGAGAACACGGTACGCGCCGTCAAAAAAGCGGAGGCTTATTTCCGAGTGCTGCCTGACACAATCCCGACATTCAGTCACTACGACCCGGCCTACCATCTGCTGACGCACCCCGAGCTGCTGGACGAAGGGAACAAGTCCGTTCAGAAGACACTCGACACATTCCAAGCGGCGATCGAGCGTATCAACGCTCATATTTGAGGAAACAGGTCTTCGCGTACACAGCGGACCTTCAAGTGGGATCTTCTAACGGCAG
Organism: Paracoccus sp. SCSIO 75233; assembly: GCF_027912675.1. Lineage (NCBI taxonomy): Bacteria > Pseudomonadati > Pseudomonadota > Alphaproteobacteria > Rhodobacterales > Paracoccaceae > Paracoccus > Paracoccus sp. SCSIO 75233. The sequence continues at coordinate 1,746,038 of NZ_CP115757.1, forward strand.
CTTTGGGCCGGGCTCACCTTGGCCAATGGCAGCAATGCACGGTTCGCAACCATTCATGCAGCATGCAGCATCCGGTGGATTGGGCTCAGAGCAGACATTCGAGGCGATGCCCAACTTGAATTCTCCTGCTGCTCTTCGATGAATTCGCAAGATGATCTTGTTGAGTGTCAGCAGCCTCGCGACAGAGCGCCATCACCGCTACGAGAGCGACAATCCATCTCTCAGAGCGGCGCTGTGCGGCTCTGTGGGCTTCCCCACCATCTCGCGACTTGTTGAAGTGCCCTTTGGAGACGGGGCAGAATAGGCCATTTCAGTGCTGATCGACCCGAATGTATTTCGACAGCCTAACGATTATGCAATCGACAGCGCGGGTCACTTTCTTCGCATGTAGGACGCTCTGCCCGCGAATATCTGTACAAGCTCGTGCTCGGCGCAATCGTGAGCGTCGACTACCATTATTTCTCAATCAATGGCCTTTGGGTCGCAGAGCCCGAAGGGCATTGCTTCTGCAAATGCCAAATGTCAGCGTTCAACCATCGATGCGAAAGAAGCTGGGAGCGCACCTTTCATGGCCGGAAGACGACACCACCATATCTGGCAAATGCTTCAAAGAGGATTTGCTTCGAGGGAGCATGGCGAACATCACGTTTGGGTCTACCGAAAGGACTGCGCTGCGAAGCGGACGGTGACGCGGAAGTTCGGACAGGATTCCTATTTCTATGGCCCCGAGGGATCCGCAGCAGATCTCAACATCACAGATTTCGAAAACCGAGTTCAGAGCCACATTCAGGACGCAAGGGCGGCCGAGGATGGGACCAAGGTTGATAGCGATATTTGGGCCGCAATCGTTTCACATCTGGAAATGCGCAGCTTATTCATGCGCGAAATAATGTCACAAATTCCGGAGCGTTTTGCCAAAGCGATCGCCGGCTACCTTCAGTCCCCGGAAATCCGAGAGCAGATTATGACCGCATATCTCAGGAACCCAGAGAATGTGGAGACGCTTGCATCAGAGATAGGCTTGCCTGCAGAACAAATCTCACTTTTCCTCGATGCTCCGGGTGCTCTTCCAGCGTTGATTGCGGGTGGGGCAAATGACCTCGCGGACAACGCGTTACCCTTTCTCAGCTTCCTTCAGGAGATACTCCCCAAAAAAATGAAACAAACCCATAATCAGGCTTTGGAGCGCGACTTCGCATTTTCGGAGCGAGCAGACAGCCATGCTCTGCTCAAGTACACTGTTCGTCAATATGATGATGGGCCGCTTATTCTCCCGGACACAACGCTCGCGTTTTTCTCCAGAAAAGGATGCAGACCAACGTGGCGACGCGATGATCGAATTGATGCGGTCGTTGTTCCGATCTCGACTAGCACAGCAGTCGTCGGGTGCGTGCATGGGAACTTTGTCCGTGACGCAGAGACCATAAGGCGCGCCTTGGCGAGCTGTGCATATCAGGCATTTCTGGCCAAGGATCTGACCGAGGCAAATTCAAGGCTGTCGCGGCGCATCTCGACAAACGCGCGGCTTTACAGTGACGTCGAATATAGACGTGCAACCTCGCTCGAGCACTTCCTCAAGCTGTGACCATTCACGGATTGCGTCAGCAGGTCCGGATCACACGATTACGCCATCCGGATGCTCGTATCAGCAAACACGCAGTGGAACAGTTCTCTGGCTTCACGTCGCATTGCTTCCCGCATTCGCGCTTCGATCACTGCCGCATCTGCGGCTGTGGTGTTCGAAAAGAAGAAGCCGCCAGGAACGGCACAACCAGCATCGCGGTGCGGCTGAATTGCGTGGGCGCCGTGGTGCGCAAGACAAACGCCTGAGCCAGTTCTCACCATGCTTCTCGACAGATTGGCATAAGCAGCTTCTGTAATTGCCTTTCTGTCTGGAATAGCGAATTGATGTCGGTGATGGCAGCAATTGGCAATCCACCGAGTTTTGTCGAGGAGAAGACTATGGCGCGTATGATTTTCTGCAACATCGGCTGGATGAGCCGATATCAAGGAATTTCTCATCAACCCGACAAGATTGTAGGGGGCGGCAGATATCCGCGCGATAATGGTATGGGGGGAGAAGTCTGCAATTTCTTGGGCTGCGACGACGGTCAGGTTTATGGCCACGTCGAGTCAATCCGTGGGGAGGTGGATCGGAAGATCCGCCTTGAGAACTGGGGAGGCGTTGGCGATTCCCTGAGCGCGATTGACCTCATCTGGACGGCAACTCACCCAACTGAGGGTGGCCGTCGCGTTGTCGGGTGGTACCGCAACGCGACAATCTTTCGCGAGCGGCAATTTTTTCACCGCCCACCATCAAAGCAGCATCGCATTGATGAGATTGGAAGCTACCGGGTTCGCGCGCAGGCGAAGGATGCTCATCTACTCACTATTGAAGACAGAACATTGACCATGCCGCGTGGTCCGGGTTGGTTGGGGCAGACACCATGGTGGTCGCCTCCCGAAGATGCCGCGGGAGAAGTGCCGAAGTTCATTCAACAAGTTCAGCAGCTTTTGAATCATAACGCGCAACATGATCAGCGTGGAAAGAGCAACGGTCTTGGTTCGCATATGAAAAACAGCCCAGACACAGCAAGCGATCCGTACATCCGATATGTGACGGAGAATGAAGTCCAGATCAGCCCACGACACAACGAGTTACAAAAGAAATTCGAAGCCTTTCTGGCAACCATCGCCGGTAAGGAGATCGGTGCCAACCTCGAAAGCGTAGACCTTCGATACATCGACGCAGCCCGGGGAAGCGTTCTTGTGGAAGTAAAACCTTGTGAAGTTGGAGCGGAGCGATTTGCGATCCGGACCGCGATGGGGCAGTTGCTTGACTATAGGCAGCGTGCAGCAGGCAATCCGTCCCTCCTAATCGTGATCGAGTCCGAGCCCAATGATCAGGATAAAAGGCTCGCAACCATGAACGGCTTCGGGATTGCCTATCCTTTTAAGGACACATTCAAGGTATTGTGGCCGAGCAGGTGACGAGGATAAAGCGAGCGTCCCGCAAGAGCCCGGCTTTTCCAGTGTTGCGTGAATGTTGCGCGGAGGAAACGGCGCTGGCTGCAGGGGTGCAACCCTCCGGCGCAAGCCCGGCCATCCATGTGCGGGCTGCATTCCCACAGCCTTTGCCAAGGCAAACGACGCCCAAAAAGATCTAATCTAATCAAATTGCGCGAAGGCTGAGGGCTTTCGGACCAGCGGGAGCAACTCGGACGCGACAGATTCTTCATGGCGGTGATCTCGATCCGGCCTGAGCGCGCTGCCGCCGATCACTTTCGCGTTCGCCTCTGCCACAGCCTTTTTCCAGCCATTGGCGATCCTCTCGCCTTTGCACATCGGGGTCCGGTCATCCAGATCGGAACCGAATTCATTCTCCAGTTCCGCGCGCTCCTCGATCGAAAGCGACAAGGCGGAAGGCTCATGCTGGACCGGCGATGCCGCCAGAATGGCTTTCGCCTGATCCGGACTGATCGAAGTGTCAAAAGCCAGGGTCTTTGCTTGATTCCAGCGGCCCTGCGCCTCAGGCAGTTTGAGGATTCCGCTGATCCGCGCCGTTTCCTCCGCAAAGCCGGCCTTGTGGCCTTCGGCCCTCGCAGCGTCCAGATCGGCCTGAGTGAACCCCGTGCTTTCAGCCTGCGGGGCAGTCGTCGTCGGATTGCTCATTGCAATTCCCTTCCGGTTTGTGGCCCCGAGGGCCTTGGTGGTGGAAAATTCGGCCAGCACCTCGTCCAGCGAGGCGACGCGGTCAGCGAGGCCGATATCGATGGCATCTGCGCCGAAATAGACCCGCGCTTCGGTCGCGCGGACCTGAGCCTCCGTCATTCGGCTGGTGCGGCCTTCGGCAACGAGCCCGACGAACTGGTCGTAGAACTTCATCACCTCTGCCTGCAGGTCAGCGCGCACGCCCTCGGACAGAGGGCCGAGCGAGTTGCCGTCGACCTTGTGCGCGCCTGCATGGATCAAGGTCGCCTTGACGCCCTTCTTCTCCAACTCACCCGAGCGGTCGAGATGGGTCAGCACCACGCCGACCGAGCCGACCATGGATGTGGGCGAGACGATGATTTCCCGCGCACCGGAGGCGATGCCATAGGCGGCGGAGGCAGCCACGTCGTTGACCATGGCCAGCACCGGTTTCGACTGGTTCACTTCGCGGACCAGTCGTGCCAGCCCGAACATGCCGGTCGCTTCGCCGCCGGGGCTGTCGATATCCAGCAGGATTGCCGAAACTTCCGGATCGGACGCAGCTTCGCGCATCTGCGCGGCCAGCCCTTCATAGGAGACAAGACCGGAACTTGCCCCGATCCACGCCCCGCGGTTTACCAGCGCACCTACGATGGGCAGGATGGCCGTGCCGTCCTTCACCCGGGTTAGGCCGCGCTTGCCGCCCTTGCGGCGATAGCTGCCGACAAAGCCATTGGCCTCGGGCGATGCCGAGGCCGAAGGGGTGGTGACAATCTGGTAGAGTCCGATGCGGCCCTGAATGACTTCCAGCACGATCTGGGCCTTATCCGGATGCAGCAGCAGCGGCCGGTTCAGCACTCGGCTGGCGATGTAGGGCAGCGACGGCGCGCCCGATACGGGCCGGGCAGTCTTGCTCTGGTCTGGCTTCTCAATCGTTTTCATCGCTTCAGGTTCTCTTGCTGGAAATTGTGGCGGCCGGCACTACCACCACGCCGGCCGCCGACGCGCCCCGACCACCCCGCAGAGAGAGGAGGGCGCGTATCTCTGTCATCAGGCGAATTCGCTGTCTGCGCGCAGCAGGATGTCGCCATCGGTATCGCGCCGGCGCAGGATCGGGTTGCCGACGCGCTCTGCCTCACGAATCAGCGCCTCTTCGGCCATTTCAACATCGTGCAGATCGGTGCGAAGGCGCTTCAACTCCCGCGCGCGGTCTTCCAGCGGCATTTCAGGCTGGGTGTAGCTTTGGTCGATCAGCGCGATCAGCTGCTCGCGGAACGCCGCGCGATTGGCGCCGACAAGCAAGCCCATCACAGCCTCGGTGCGTGGAGGCTCGAAGACAGCGCCACCAGAATTGCGCACGAGCCCAGGCGTGTAAACCGCGTCCTGTCCCTCGGCGATCATCCGGTCGAGTCCGCGGTCAATGGCGGCAATCACATCGCTGCGCAGTGCAGGCAGGGATTCGATGCGGTCGATCTCGTCGAGGATGGCGAGGCGCTTGTCGCGAAGATCGCCGACGCCCTGCTTCATCTGGGCACTGGCGACGCGCGTCGCGTTCAGCAGTTTGGAAAATGGTGATTTCACGTTCATTGGCTGGCCTCCTCGTAGAGATACGGCACGGAGGTCAGACCGGAGCCGCCGCGGTCAAGTTCGAGCGGAATTTCGAGACCCAATTCCTTCGCCCGTTCCAGAGCCGCCTGGAAATTGCTCGCGCGGGCCGTCCGGATTTCGCTGACTTCGGCGGATTCGCGATCAATCGCCTGCCTTGCAGCCGCCAGCTCGGCGATCTTTGCTTCAGCCGCTTCGATCGCCTTTCCGACGTCATGGCTTGGCGCATAGTCCATCCTCAGATTTAGCAACTGGCGCTGCCAGTGGTGGCCACGCTCGCGCAGTTCGTCGCGTCGGTCGGAGAGCGACCGGATACGGGCGCGCTCCGCTTCGGCCAAAGCGTTCAGTTCCAGCAGGCGGCCGGGGTCGTATTTCGATTTCTCGTCGATCATCGCGATTTCCTCATTCGTCTGCTTTTGATGATGGGGCGGATCGGATTTCATTAGGACCCCACCCTTTTGAAATTTCGTCGCGCATCAGATCGCGGCGGATGGTCGAGGCCGATGCCGGCGCAATCCCGGCCCGCGCCAGCGCCCAGAAAGCTGCCGCCTCGGGATTTGCGGGCTCCTCGTGCAGCCGCCCACCGTTCGCGGCCTGCCAGCGGTTCCAGCGGGTGGCGATCATCGCGGCGGCGGCGTTGGCGCTCAGGCCCCGATAGGCTTCGAGGCGAAGAAGCGAGCGAAGCCGGATGCCGCGTTGAGCAATGGCCAGATCCTGCCGAACCGAGCCGCTGCCGGACTCCACGACGCCGAGCCAGTTGCCCAAATCGGCGCCAGCCCCGTCATCGAGCCACGCTCGCAGCATCGCGGCCACCGCCCGCACCTCCGGCTCTGGAGCGTACCTTCCCCAGTCAGCGAGGCCGAGAAGCCCTCGGGCCAGATCCAACCCGGCAAGCTGTTCTGGCTCCGGCCCGTCTGCCCGGTCGAGCAGATCCTCGAACCGCTCCGCTGGAGCCCAGACCGGACGCGGCAGATCGTCGACGCCGTCAGCCTCGCTGCTGCAGAAGACAGCAGGTTTCGGATCGCCGGTCATCGCCATGCCTCCGGGTCGTATGCCTCGGGGTCGCGGCAGCGCCGCCCTGCGGAACCGGTATCAGTTGGCGGGGCACAGGGCGGTCCGAGCGCACCTCCACCGTTCAGCGCGGCCCGATAGGCCAAGAGCGCCAGAGTCCCGACCGGCGGGCGGCTGGGTGCACCGTTGCGCATCTGGCCGCTGCCGGTCTCTGCGCAGAGAATGGCGGTAGTGCCGGGCGGAGCGGGTGGAGGTTCGGCATCCACCTCGGACTCAAGCTGATCTGCCGTTGCAACAGGCGCGGTGCTCTCATCTTTCTGAGACCACATATCCTTTAACACTAAAGTGCCGGGAACTTTCTTCCCGGTAGGCTTTTTCGGCTTCGGCGTGTCGCTCTTGATGACAGTGGACTCGCCAACCTGTGCAGCGGCCCAGCGGCCGAGACTGGCCAGATCGTCGCGCAGGGATTTCGGCAGGTGATAGCCCAGCGCTTCCATCTGCTCGACGATGAATTGCAGGCAGCCCGCTCTGAACTCCGTGGCCAGCCCCTTGCCTTTGTCGCCAAGCCTGCCGCCCTTGGCATAGCGCGCCACAGCGACGATGCCGACCTCCTTGAGGCGGGTGATCGCCTTGGACACGGTTCGCTGGCTATAGCCTGTCTGCTTCGCCAGCATGGCGCGGGTCGGGCGATAGTGGCGCTCTTTCCGAACACAGGCGCATAGGTTCTGCCGGATCATCTTGGCGAGGATCGCAGCTTCTCCACGGGTCAACTGACCGCCGGGCTGGCGATCAGTGATGGTGCGAAGTGCAGACTCTACGGCTCGGGCCTGCCCAAACATCGCCTTGCGGCGCTCGATCTCATCAGAGCGGCGGCGAAGCGCCTTATCGCTCATTGTGCAGGGAAGATGATCAACCGGCATCGATAACATCGAAATCGCCCTCCCCGTTGCTCTTGTGCTGATAGAGCTCGGACACCATGCGTTGCATCAGCGCGTGCTGCTTCGGTGAAGGCGTCCAGTGCCGGCGCTTAGCCTGCTTGGCTATCGAAGCCGCGAAGCTGCGAGCCCATACGGTCGAGGCCATCCGGCAGACGGTTGGCCAGGACCACAGCAATTCTTCCACTGGGCGAAGGGTGGCGGTGCTCATGCTGCTGCCCTCCGCGTATCAACCCTCGCGAGGAAAGCTGCTTGATCCGCTTCGCTCAGATGCTGCCAGCAGGCCCAGAGATATGCCTTCTTCTCATTCCGGCTGGCCCATGATGCCCAGGTATCTGCCTCGTCCAAGTAGCCCATCAGCGGCGGGATCGGCGGGCCGGCGCGATAGTGATCGGCGGCGATTTCCAGCATTGGCAGCCGATCTTCGCGCGGCAAACCTTCAACTGCATCAACAAAGGCTATTGCGCAGGCTGGCAGGAATGCGCTACCTTCATTCTTGCAAAATTTGTACTGCACTTTCGCCCCGGCATCGGTCCCAAACCTGCCGGGGTTTTGCTTTTCTGCATCTCGCACAGAAACCGCACAGTTATCCGTGAACTTCGCCAGAACATCAGTGGTTTTGGTGGGCTTGGATTTCGCCGATTTGCTGGATGTTTCGGGGGGACCGCTAACTTGGTAAGGGAGAGGTCGAGAGTTCAAATCTCTCCGGCAGCACCAGTATTTCCCGTTTGAAATCAAAGAAGTGCTATAATAGCAGGGTGATATGAGCCTCAGGTGCTACACCGAGGTGCTACACATAGGTCCTGCAAATGCCCCGCCCGCAGAAACATCCGAAGACCGGAATCTACTATTATCGGCAGCGCGTTCCCGTCGATCTGCATGGTCAACTGGGCAATAAGACCGTGACCCGTTCGTTGCGCACGAAAACCTGCCGATGGGCTATTGCCACCACAATGCCTGCCCCGACCGCTCTGCAACTTCACGACGTCTCGCGAGGCAATCCACTCTGCGATAATGGGCCTTGTCCATTCTGAGGCGTCTGACAAAGGCACCACCACTTAACTTCTATAGTAATTTTCGCAGCTCAGTCTTGAGAACTTTACCATACGCATTCTTAGGGAGGTCTTTGAGGCATAGGTAACGTTTCGGGCGCTTGAAACGGGCGATCAGGTTAAGACAATGGCCATCCAGCTCAGCCTCGTTCAGATCTCGACCGTTTTTTGGCACGATACAAGCGACGACAATCTCTCCCCATTCCGGATCCGGCATTCCGATAACAGAAGCCTCCAAGACAGAAGGATGCAGCAGCAGGGCCTCTTCAACTTCTCGCGGGTAGATATTCGTTCCGCCTGAAATGATAACGTCCTTGGAACGATCATGCAGCGTCAGGTAGCCCTGTTCGTCCAAAGCACCCATATCACCGGTGCGCAACCAACCGTCTTGAATCGCTGCGGCCGTCGCGGCGGGGTCATTCCAGTAACCCTTCATGACAGAGGGCCCTTTGACCGCGACTTCTCCAACCTCACCAACCGCGAGAGACTGATTTTCTTTCCCGAGAATGGCAATCTGGCAAGTCGCCTGAGAAATGCCTACAGAAACGAGGCGACGGGACCCGTTTTCTGCAGCCTCCATAGCGCTTTCGTGATCAGCACGGGTCAGAACAGAAATCGTCATCGGCGTTTCACCCTGACCGTAGATCTGGATAAATCTATTGCCAAGCTGCTGAATAGCATCGCGAATATCTGATAGATACATCGGGCCGCCGCCATATATGATGCTTCGTATGCCATCACCGCGACTTCCCCGTTCACGCGCAACTGAAACGAGGCGGCGAACCATCGTCGGTGCGGCAAAGAAACAAAGATCGCCGAGACGGTCCGCAAGATCGAGTATCTCCCGTTCATCGAAGCCGCCTGACGCGGGAACCACATGTCGCGCGCCGCAGATCATGTAGATAAATTGGTACAAACCCGCCCCATGAGACATTGGTGCCGCATAGACCTTTGCGTCCGTCGATCGGGCTGCATCCACATCCGCAAAGTAGCTGAGGCACATAGCACGCAGATTTCCGGGTGTCAGCATAACGCCCTTGGGTCGACCGGTCGTGCCCGAGGTGTAGAACAGCCAGACCAGATCGTCGCTTCCGGTCGAATATAAAGGCGGCGGCACCCGGTCCAGGGAAAGGTCCGAAAAACCTGATCCGTCCAGATCCACGATCCTGACAGACGGTGCTAAAGCGGAAAGCTCATCGACCTGATCGCTGGTTGTAAAGCAAATTTTGGCACTGGCATGATCAAGGATATATGCCGCCTCCTTTCCATGCAGCTTATAGTTAATCGGCACCGCAACCGCGCCAATACGCCATATTGCCTGCATGATGATGAGGTACTCGACCCTGTTCGCTGCGAATATCGCGACGCGATCACCGGCATTTATTCCGGCTTCCTGCAACCCTGCAGCCAGCCGACCTGCACGCGCATTAAACTGCGCATAAGTGGCAACGAGCTCTGCACCGTGGAAAAGCGCCGCGCGATCTGGCCAGACCCGCGCGGCGCGCTCGAGCCAGTAGGCCGGGTTCATTTTACGGCCTCCAGCAATGAGACGTAGTTCGCCACGGCAGCCCCGCCCATATTAAAAACACAGGCCAGTTCGGCACCGGGCACCTGCATTTGATCGGCGTTGCCTGTGACTTGCCGCGCGGCCAAAACATGCATTGAAACGCCGGTTGCGCCGACAGGATGCCCTTTCGCCTTCAGCCCGCCAGAGAGGTTTACCGGCAGCCGCCCTTCGGGCATGACCGTCCCATCGTCAAGCGCTTGCCTGCCCCTGCCGTCTGGTGCCAAACCCATCGCCTCATAAATCATGAGTTCTGCAATCGTGAAGCAGTCATGCACCTCAGCACATGACAGGTCTGAGACAGTCACGCCAGCCAGTTCATATGCGCGTCGAAAAGCCTCTGCGGGGCCACCGAACTCCAGCAAGTTCCGCCTGGACATCGGCATGAAATCATTCACCTGTACAGCGGCCCTGAAGCCGACTGCGAGCGAATGCTCATTGAGCAGGCTCTCATCAGAAATAACCAGAGCGGCCGCCCCGTCAGAGATCAGTGAGCAATCCGTCATCCTGAGCGGCGACGCAATGAGCGGGTTTTTCTCAGATACGGTATCGCAGAATTCAACGGAAAGCGGCTTATGCAGTTGCGCCAGCGGGTTGTTCATGGCGTTGGCGTGATTCTTGGCAGCAATATGCGCGAGAGTTGTGCTGCAATCACCATGAGCCTGAGAATAGGCCTGTGCGAAGCGGGCAAAGACCTGCGGAAACGAAGTGCCCGCCTCCTCCCTCTGATAGGCAGCTCCACCAAGCGCCTCGGTAACACCAGCGGTATCCGTCGCCGTCATCTTTTCGACACCAACAACCAGCGCCCGCTTTATCGTCCCGGCCCTTATGGCGTCACGCGCCGCGAATATGGCTGCCGATCCGGACGCGCAGGCATTCTCGCAGCGGGTTGCTGGAATGAAGCGCATTGAAGGGTCAAGGTTGAACACAAGTGACGACGGGAAGGCATCATTTACCATTCCTGCGTTGAAATGGCCGATCCAGACGGCGTCAATGGCATCCGGCGTTATCCCGGAATGCTTAATTGCCTCGTCGGCAGCGGCCAGGATCAGATCTTCGAGATCACCATCAAAACGCCCGAATTTGGTATGACCCCAGCCAGTAATATACGCTTCACCCATTTGACCTCTCCAAATCAGTTTATCTTTTTTATCCCAAGTATTGCGCGCGCTTCAGCCGGGGTAGCAGGCCTTCCCCCAGCTTCCGAAATCGTTTTGACCGCAGTCTTTAACAGCTCACCATTTGACACGGGCGATCCGTTTCCGTCAGTCAGGCAGTCCTCCAGCCCCGCACGCACATGCCCTCCACCGATGACAGTCTCACGCATTACCCAGATATTATCATCGCCTGCCGCGAAAGCCGCCCATGCCAGCCCTGCCGGGATGCGTTCCCGCATGGCAGAAAAGGCTGAATGCGTCGCCGGGGCGCCACCATAGGCCGTACCGAGACAAAGCTGGACGAATGGCCGATCAGGGAAACACCCTTCCTCAATCAGTTTTCGTGCTGTCTCCAAATGCCCAAAATCAAAGCACTCCACTTCGGCGACGATGCCCGCTTCGGAATAAAGGCGGGCCATCTCGCGCAGATCAGATGGGCGGGCTACATGAATGGCTTCGTCAATTGCGAAGGTCCCGAAATCTATCGTGCCGATCTCTGGGCGCTCAGTTAGAATATGCGCAGCACGTCCCGCTGGCGGCCGCAGCGTCGACTTCGAAGAAAACTGAAAGCTTCGAGAGTCATCGAGATACAGAAAGCCATCCATTGACGCACTGAGATTCAGCAGAATGTCTGTTTCGTCCTCACGAATAAGGCGAACAATTTCAGCCCAAATCTCCGGCGAATTACATGGTACACCGGTGCTCGGATTTCGGGCGTGGATATGCAGCACCGCGGCGCCCAGCCGAGCCGCATCCTTCGCCGCGGCTGCAATCGCTGACGGACTAATTGGCAGGCTGGAATTGATTGACGCTGCATCGGGCCGTCCACCGTTGATACAAGCGGTCAAGATAACGGGCCGGGTCACTCGGTCCTCTCCCTGACACGTGTTACGGCATCGTCCGCAGCTTTTTGAAGAAACATGGCATCCTGCATAAGCCCGATGAAACGATATCCTTTCGCCGCATAGTCAATCGCATGCTCTGTGCTCGCGGCGAATATCCCCGACAGCTTTCCGGCGGCCCCTGCCCGTTCAGCAACCCTAGTAAGTGCGGCATCCACCTTTGGGCTGCTGAGTGAGCTACCGTCAGAAAGAGAGACAGACAGATCGACAGGTCCGACAAACACACCGTCAATGCCCGGTACGGATAGTATTGCCTCAAGGTTGTCGAGCGCCTGTTGCGTTTCGATCATTGCAATCGAGAGATTCAGCTCGTTCGCTTGTTTCAGATATTCCGGTCCGCTCAGACCCGAAAGCGGGATCGCGCGGCGCGGGCCCCAACTACGCGCACCAAGCGGCGGAAATTTCGTATAGGCGACAAGTTTCTCGGCATCCGTAACGGTGTTCACCATTGGACAAACGACCCCTACTGCACCGAAATCCAGAACACGGGAAACCAAACCTCCACAACCGACCGGGACACGAACAAAAACCGGCTTTCCCTCAAGCGCAGCAGCAGCGACGCAAGCGATAACCGCCGCCTCGTCAAACATTCCATGCTGCATATCCAGAAGCACGGAATCGAGCTTGGTTCGGGCCAGCGCTTCGGTGACGTTGGGATCAGGAAACTGACAGAAGGCGGTGAGATGGGTTTTGCTTTTCATCAACGAAGAGGAAAAGCCTGCATGAACCGCAGGAAACGGCATATCACTTCTCCTTCTGCGGGAAGTCTTCTGCCTGATGATCAACAATGTTCAGATAGTCTTCACGGATCGGGCAAAAGATATCGAGATTCATCACCACCTCGTCGGAGATCGGCACACCTCCATGCATAACATCCGGTGGCACGCGCAAAACTTCGCCTGCACCGACTTCGAAGGTCTGGTCACCAACCGTCCATCGCATACGCCCGGTCAGAACCACTGCGATCTGTTCGAAAGGATGTTTGTGCATGCCAAGGGTCATACCGGGTTCAAGCCAGTTCATGACGAGCAACACATCCTCACCTCGGAAACCTGCCCGACTTACATGCTCGCGCACGTTGAAGCGCGGCAGGTCCTCCCATTTTACCGGCATGCGGAACGGTTCAGTTTGATCTGTCATCTAATCCTCCTCCTCTGTCACAGTTATCGGGTTCGACTAATTTCGCGACTTCGATTGTCTTTCGACTTTCGGCAGACCGTGTAAGACCATCGTCATCCCGGCTTATTCGGGATATCCAAAACCTCCGCCGCCCGGGGTGATCATTGTGATTTCATCATCCGGTCGCATATCCGTCTTTCCTGAAAGCACCACAGATTCGCCATTCACCAAAAACTGTCCGGCCCGCCCTGATACGCCTCCATCGAGGCCCTGCGGTGCCTCGTTCAAACGACTGGGAACGGCATTAAGGAGCCACGGCTGATCAGTCCGCATGCGGAAGCTGACCCGTTGGCCATCTCCGCCCGGTTGTCGACCCGCACCTCCAGACCCCTGGTCCAGTTCTTTGCAGCTAAACACGATAGGATACGCCGCTTCGAGCACCTCGACCGGGACGGCGGAAACGCCCGTCGGATAGCAGACGGCGGAAATTCCGGGCTTGCCTGCGCGCGCGCCCATTCCCCCGGAATAGTTGAACATCGACGAAGTGAAAGCTTTTCCGTCTGCGTCCTGTCCCTGAATCTGAACTGTCCAAACCGCGCCGGAGCCTTCGGCTACGACCTTCTCCGGAACGACTTGCGACAGAGCATTCAAGATCGGGAAAGGCACATACATTCCCACAACATGCCGCGCATTGACTGGTGAGGGATAGGTCGCGTTGACGATGCAGTTATCCGGCAGTTTCAGTTTAATCGGTGCCAGAGACCCCGCATTATTCGGCAGATCCGGATTCAGGGTCGAGCGAATAGCGAAGGTTGCATAGGCCTGTGTATAGGCCGGAACGACGTTGATGCCGCGTTGACTGCGCTTCGACGAACCTTCGAAATCAATCGTGATTTCGCCAGCCTCATCGTCAATAGTGATCGCGCATTTCAGCGTAACCCTGTCGCCCCCCGGCACATCAAAGAACGTTTCCCCGTGAAATGTCCCGCCCGGCAACGCCCGGATCGAGTCTCGCGTCGCGGTTTCGGATCGGTTGATTATTTCGTCGGAAAGCAGTTCGATATCGTCCAGACCATAACGGTCGCAAAGAGCATTCAACCTTCGCGATGCAATCATGCCCGACGAGACTTGCGCGCCAAGATCACCGAGCAGCGCATCAGGGGTCCGCACGTTCCGGGTGATGACGTCAAACAACGTCTCGTTACGCACGCCCTCATCATATAGTTTCAGAACCGGTATCCACAGACCTTCTTCGTGAATATCTCGCGCCCCGGAACCGATACCATAACCTCCGATATCGGTATGGTGAATGGTCGAGCCTGCGTAACCGATAAGCCTTTCGCCGCGAAAGATCGGGGACAAAACGGTGATGTCAAAGAAATGTCCAGCCGACATCCAAGGATCATTGGTAATGAGAACATCGCCCGGTTTCAGGCTGCCAGCATCCACATGTTTCAGCATGTTGCTGGCAGCCGATGCGAGCGAATTAATATGTCCCGGTGTGCCGGTGACGGCCTGCGCCACCATGCGCGCCCGCGCATCAAAAAGACCGTTTGCGAGATCGCCAGCCTCGCGAACGATGGGTGAAAAAGCGATGCGCTGTAACGCACGCGCCTGCTCGGACACGATTCCGATCATGTTCGACCACAGGATCTGAAGTTCAACACCATCCATGCTCAGTGCTCCATTACTTTATCGGCAACAAGGCTGCCATTCGGATGCAGGCGGATCGTCCAACCCGGCAGTACGAAGATCGTTGTTTCCCGCTCCTCGACGATGACCGGGCCACTGATCACGTCCCCCTCAACCATTGCAGAACGCGCATAAACCGCGGTCTCAACCGGTTGCCCACGAAGATGAACGATACGCTTACGAGCTTCGGGGCGAGCATCACCTTTGGAAACATGCGCAGTCGCTCGCTCGGGCAGTTTGCCGCGCGCAGTGACGTGCCAGTTCACGATCTCAATCGGTATATCGTCAAGCTTAAGCCCGTATTGAACGACATATTCACGCTCGAATATCTCGCGCATAACCTGGGTATCCAGCTCCTCGCGCGGATCAAATGGCAGGTCCACCCGAAGTTCCGATTGCTGACCGAGGTAGCGAAGTTCCGCACCAAACACAAAGTCGATATCGGAGGGAGCCAAACCGGCTTCGGTCAGCGCGGCGGTACCTTCTTCGGTCATTTGCGTCACAAGGCGCTGTGCGGCCGCACCATCCAGACTATCGACGGCTGTAAGTTGACTGCGGACAAGATCAATCTGTGCTGGCGTCACCAGCGTCCCAAATGCGGAGAGAACGGAGGCCAAAGGCGGGTAAATTACCTGCTTCGACTCGATCAGATCAGCCACGAGGCATGCATGTACCGGGCCTGCACCGCCAAACGCGAGCATCGGCAGGCCACGATAATCGACACCGCGGTCGGTTGCGTGCGTGCGTGCTGCCGCCGCCATCTGTTCGCACACAACCTCGTAAATTCCCCACGCCGTCTGCTCCACAGTCAGGCCGATTTTTTCCCCAAGCCTCTTTATGGCCTCGCGCGCGGCCTGCGCGTCCAGCGTCATGTCGCCGCCAAGAAAGCGGTCCGGGTCGAGAATGCCCAGAACGACATCCGCATCTGTGATACAGGGCTCTTTACCGCCCCGCCCGTAACAAACCGGTCCGGGAATAGAGCCTGCACTTTCCGGACCCGTGCGCAAAAGACCAAGTTCGTCGACCCAGGCGATGGAGCCGCCTCCCGCCCCGATCTCAATCATATCGATTGAAGGCACTGTGATCGGCATACCCGAGCCGGGTTTGAAACGGTATCGTCGGTCGACCTCAAAAGTACCCGTTACCAGAGGCTCGTGACCCTGGATCATGCAGGCCTTCGCGGTCGTTCCACCCATGTCGAAGGAGATCAGATCACGAATACCAAACATCCGTGAGAAATAGCACGCAACAAGAGCGCCGGCGGCCGGGCCGCTTTCAATCATCCGAACTGGAAGATCTCCCGCGCGCCCTGCCCCGATCACCCCGCCATTCGACAACATAATAAGCGGCTGTTGAGCAAAACCGCGACGATCAAGTTCCGCAATCAAGGCATCAAGATAAGGCCGCGTGATAGGAACCGTATAGGCATTGATCGCTGTTGTCGAAGTTCGCAGATACTCGCGCATTTGCGGCGCAATCTCAGATGAAAGCGAAACAAATATCTCTGGTGCTTCGCGCGCAAAAATCTCGGCAACGAGCTTTTCATTCGCACCGTTTCGATAGGCGTTCATCAGACTGACGGCCACCGACTCGATCCCTTGTGCCTTGCAGCCCCGGGCGATGGCAACAATCTCGGATTCCTGTGGAGCCAGCTCAACAGAACCATCGGCCAAGATACGTTCGCTCAGGACCCAGGTTCTTTCGCGCGGGATCAGTGGCTCAGCGAACTCAATCTGCGGATCGTACATATCGTAGCGATGCTCATCCCTGATATACAGGATATCCGCGAAACCACGCGTCAGGATAAGGCCAACAGGGGGACCTTTGCGCTCAATCAATGCGTTGGTGACAACGGTAGTCGCATGTACGACCATATCGTTCACATCACCGGGCTCTACGCCCGCGCGGTTCATGACAAGCTCGACACCCCGGAAAAAGCCTTCCAGCAAATTGCCGTGTGTCGTCAGTGTCTTGTCGACGAAGTTGCGGCCATCATCAGCGAGGAGAACAGCGTCGGTAAATGTTCCCCCGATGTCCACAGCAAGCGAATATCTGGTCATTTAGGTAACTCCGTGTTGCCAAGGTTGGTGGAGAATTTCCGCGCGGACATCATCAGCGCATCGACGAAACGATTTGCCGGCGGCGTACCGATAACACCGGTCGGACCCGCAATCGTCAGCGTAGCTATGAAGTTCTCCGTCATATCAAAAACCGGGGCAGAGACCGCTGTAACGCCTTGCAAAGTCTGGTTGGGCGCTTCGGCCCAGCCACGCTCCCGCACCTTCTGAATTTCGACACCAATCGCATTACGATCAGTCGGTGTCTCAGCGGTCCATTCCCGAAGCGAGCCCTCGCCGAGCTTCGCCCCGCCGAAGGCCAACGCAACCTTGCCCTGAGCAGACGAGTGGAAATCCAGAAGTGCACCAGGGCGGGTTACGATCGCGACCGGCTGTATTGTTCGCACCATGTCCAGAATTCGCATGCCGTCAGGCTCCATCTGCGAAAACGAGACCGTGAACCCCGTCAGATCACGCAGTTCAATCATCACCGGGCGCGCTTCGCGTAGAATGTCTGTAGAATCCGCGAGTGCCTGACCGAGATGGTAAAGCTTGTAGGACAGCCGGTATTTTTCCGTTTCAGGATCCTGCAAAACATAGCCGAGGCTCAGCAAGGTGCGCAGGAAGCGAAAAGCCCGCACTTTTGACACGCCGATTTGACGGGCCAGATCGGAAACCGCGACTGGCTCACCACGATCTGCCATAGCCTCTATCACTGCGAAGGCCATCTGCGTGGATTGGTTGACCGATTTATCGAGTTCGATGTTCATGTGATTCTTATTTGAAAAGATTGGGAAGGAAGAGCGACAGAGAAGGTACTGCCGCAACAAGCGCAAGAACGATGACGCAGAGCACAAGCATTGGAAGTGCCGCCATCGCAACGGCTTGAATTGGCGTCCGTGCAATGGTGCCGACAATAAAAAGAACCAGGCCAACCGGTGGAGTACACATACCAATCATCAGGTTAAGTACGACCATGACACCCATCTGTACCGGATCCATACCAATCGTCGGAGCCAGGGCATTCAGGACCGGAACGATCAGAACCATCGCCGCGAGAGGTTCCAGAAACAGGCCCATTACGACGAGAATAATATTGAGCAGCAGTATCAAAACCGCAGGTGACTGCGTCACGCCCAATATGCTGTCGGCAATCCTTTGGGGCAGGTTTTCGATGCCCAGCACAAACCCCGTCATGCTCGCCATTGCGACAATCAGCATAACCCCTGCCGACATGGTTGCAGTATCGTGGAAGCACCGCAGCAATCGTCGCCAAGAAAGGGAGCGGTAGACGAAAAGCGCAATGACAAGCGCATAAATACAAGCGACTCCTGCTGCCTCCGTCGGGGTGAAAATCCCACTCCGAATTCCGACAACAATAAAGACCGGAAGGATTATAGCCGGGATCGCGGCTATAAGGATTCCTCTGCGCTCTTCGGGTGGAACGCGAGCGGCAACGGGATGATCATCCCTGCGACCCTTCCACAGAGCATAGGTGAGAAGCAGCCCGCCAAGTATCAGCCCCGGTACAATCCCGGCCAAGAACAAATCGCCGATCGAGGTGCCGGTCAGAACCCCGAATAAGATCAGCGGCAATGAGGGCGGTATCATCGGGCCCAGGAGCGAACCTGTTGCAGTCAGCGCTGCTGCGTAGGCCGGATCATACCCATCACGCTTCATCGAAGGGATCATCAGGCCACCAACCGCTGCGGCTTCCGACGTAGCGGCTCCACTCGCCCCGGAGAGCAGGAAGTTGGACAAAACGTTCACAACTGCCAGCCCCCCCTTGATCCGACCAACCAAAAACTGCGCGGCCCGCACAATATGACCTGTGAGGTCAGCCGCATTCATCAGGTTACCTGCAAGGATTGTCCCCCGTCAGCGGCTATGGCACAGATTTGAGGTTGTGATTTAAGGAGGATTTGGGCTTCGTCGTAGTGACGAAGGAACGAAGATGAAGCCCAAATCCTCCAATTCAAAATCGCCGACCAAGCCCCCTGCAGATCGGGTGGTCAAGGACATCCGGCGTCAGACCCGCCGCCACTTCTCGGCCGAAGACAAGATCCGCATCGTGCTTGAAGGTCTTCGCGGTGACGACAGTATCGCCGAGTTGTGCCGCAAAGAGGGCATCGCGCAGAGTCTGTACTACAGCTGGTCCAAGGAGTTCATGGAAGCCGGCAAACGCCGCCTGGCCGGGGACACCGCCCGTGCGGCGACCTCCGGTGACGTGCAGGACTTGCGCCGCGAAGCCCGTGCGCTGAAGGAGTGCGTGGCGGACCTGACGCTGGAAAACCGCTTGCTTAAAAAAAGCATGATCGCGGATGGGGGCGACGACGAATGAGGTATCCCGCATCCGAGAAGCTGGAGATCATCCGTATCGTCGAGCAGTCGCACCTGCCGGCCAGGCGGACGCTGGACCAGCTCGGCATTGCCCGCCGGACCTTCTACCGCTGGTATGACCGCTACCGGAAGGTGGGCCGGAAGCGCTGGAGGATCGCCCTTCGGCACCGAACCGGGTGTGGAACCGCATTGGCGAGGACATCCAGGACCAGATCGTCGAGATGGCGTTGGAGGCGACCGACCTCAGCCCACGCGAACTGGCCGTGCGCTTCACCGACGAGAAACACTACTTCGTGTCGGAAGCCACGGTCTACCGGTTGCTCAAGGCCCATGACCTGATCACCAGCCCAGCCTATACGGTAATCAAGGCGGCCGATCAGTTCCACACCAAGACCACGCGGCCGAATGAGATGTGGCAGACCGACTTCACCTACTTCAAGATCATCGGGTGGGGCTGGATGTACCTCTCGACGGTGCTTGACGACTTCTCGCGCTACATCATCGCCTGGAAGCTATGCACCAACATGCGGGCCGAGGACGTGACCGACACGCTGGACCTCGCGCTCGCCGCCTCGGGCTGCGACAGCGCCACCGTTCTACACAAACCCAGGCTGCTATCGGACAATGGCCCCAGCTACATCGCGGGCGAGCTGGCCGAATACATCGAGTCCAACAAGATGAGCCATGTGCGCGGCGCGCCGTGCCACCCGCAGACCCAGGGCAAGATCGAGCGCTGGCACCAGACCCTGAAGAACCGCATCCTGTTGGAGAACTACTTCCTGCCCGGCGACCTCGAGTCCCAGATCGAGGCCTTCGTCGAGCACTACAACAACCAGCGTTACCACGAGAGCCTGGCCAACGTGACGCCTGCCGATGTCTACTTCGGCAGGGCACAGGCCATCATCAAACAGCGCGAAAGGATCAAACGAAAAACCATCGAATATCGGCGCTTGCAGCACCGCAAGCTCACAGCCTAACATCAAATCCCAGACGAGGCCCGCTCTCCGCTAGTCTACGCCCCAATCTGCGCCAAATGTTCTGACGACGGACATATTATAAAGTCAGCGACCGGTCGTCGGCGCGCTCAGGGTGGAGAAACGGAAGATGCGCAAAATCTCGGGACCGCTCGGCCTCGCAATCAAGGCATGGGCCGCTGCTGCGACCGCGCTTCATCTCTATTTCGCCGTTCGGGGCTGGCCGGAACCGCTGACCTTGCGCTCCCTGCATTTCCTGCTTTTCTTGCCGTTGATCTTCCTGCTGTTTCCTGCGCGCAGCATCAAGCAGTCCGAATCTGAAATCCTGCCTGCTGACGAAGCCCAGACCGACGCGCCAAACCAGAAACCCAGCACCATGGACTGGATACTGGCCGGGCTGAGCCTGTTGCCAAGCCTGTATATGTACCTGAATGCGAACACGATCTATCAGCGTTCGGAGTTCCTGACACCGCTGACAGACGTTCAACGCTATTTGGGTATTTTGGTCATCCTGCTGGTTTTGGAGGGCGTACGCCGGGCACTGACGCCGATACTGGCCGGACTGACGATCCTTGTCATCACCTATATGTTCACTGCGCAGTTTCTGCCCGGTCTCTGGCATTACCGCGCAATGAGCCTGGATCATGTCGTCGAGACGATGACGCTCATCAATGGCCGCGGCATTTATGGCCCGTTGATGGGAATTTCCGCTACGATTGTCGCGATTTTCATAACCTTCGGTGCCTTCGTCCGGATCAGCGGCGCAGGAATGCTGTTTTCCAATATTGGCGAAGCTGCGGCTGGCAAATACTCCGGTGGCCCGGCAAAGGTCGCGGTTATCAGTTCCTGCCTGTTTGGCACGATGAGCGGATCGGCCGTCTCTAACGTGGCTTCGACCGGGGTCGTGACGATACCGCTGATGAAACGCTTGGGCTACCGACCAGCTTTTGCCGGAGGCGTCGAAACCGCTGCCAGCGTCGGCGGTGCCATCATGCCTCCGGTCATGGGTGCGGCCTCGTTCCTGATGGCCGAGATCACTGGCATCCCTTATCGCACCATCATCATTGCCGCCTCTCTCGGCGCGGTTCTTTATTACGCGACGACGCTACTGATGGTGCATCTGGAAGCGCGGCGACTGAAGCTCAGCGGCATGCCCGCAGACCAGCTTCCAAAATGGAAGGACGTTTTCCGCGACATACATCTGCTGGCTCCGTTGGTGCTTTTATTTGCGATGTTGATGTCGGGATTTTCGCCCACATTTTCTGCAATATGCGCCATAGGGGCCGTGGTTGTCGTATCGTGGTTGCGCCGTAGAACGGCAGTCGGTCCCAAACAGATATTCTTTGCACTAGCTGAGGCGGGTGAGCTCATCTCCATTGTCGCGCTCGCAGTCGCGGCCGCAGGAATGATCGTTGCCGGCCTTACGACAACCGGGTTAGTCATCGCGATCAGCAATATTATCAACAGCGCAGCGGGTGGCCAGCTTTGGCTTGCCGCGATCATGGTCGCATTGGTCAGCCTCTTGCTTGGCATGGGCGTACCGACAACGCCGGCCTATCTGATCGTCTCGGTGGTTGGTGCCCCGATCCTGATAGAGCTGGGTGCCCCAATGCTCGGCGCGCATCTATTCGTGTTTTACTTCGCTATTCTGGCGGATGCGACTCCGCCGGTTTCAATTGCCGCGTACACGGCGGCCGTCATCGCCAAGGCAAGTCCGATGCAAACCGGCTTCGAAGCCTGGAAACTGTCGATAGGCGGGCTTGTCGTCGCATTCAGCTTCGTCTTTACTCCCGCCATTATGTGGCAAGCATCGGTAAGCGAAGCGCTGATGATCTTCGGCGTCAATGTCGCCGCGATCACCTGTATCAGCTTGGCATCCATCGGCTACTGGACACGCCGCGTGACGATCTTGCCAAGGGCACTGGCGCTGGCCACGGGCATCGCGCTCGCTTTCAGCTACGGTGCTGCACTGGAATATCGCGCCCTCGCGGCGGCAGCCATCCTTCTGGTCATGGGGCTGTCGGTCGTCTTGCCGCAAGCACAATCAGAGCGGCGCGAGAACTGAGCCGTCGGACACCACAACGTTTGGAGCACACAAGATGTCGGCAGAACAACTGAAAGCAATCGCGATGACACTCTGGGTCGTCGAGAACCGGATTGCGATGAAACGTTCTCAGGGTGTCGGCTCAATATCTGGAACTAACCGGCGGATCATTATTCGCATCGATACGGATGGCGGGCCATCAGGCTTTGGTGAGGCCGCCCCTTGGTCGGTCTTCTCCGGCACCACCGAGGCCGGCGTGGCCGCACTGGCAAGATATTACTGGCCGGTCCTGAAAGGTCGCGAGATCGCCGATATTCCCAAGATCATGAACGCTTGCGACCGCGCGGCAGTTGGGCATCCCGAAGCTAAGGCTGCAGTGGAAATGGCGCTTTACGATATTGTCGGGAAAGCCTCTGGCCTGCCCCTTTACCAGCTTTTGGGTGGCAAGGTGAAGGATCGCATCCCGTTCAGTTTTTCACTGGCAAACCCGGATCTCGAAGCGGATCTCGCACTGGCTACACGGATGTATGACGAGGGGTCGCGGATTTTCAAAATCAAGACCGGATTTGTCGACACTCATGCCGAGGATGTGCGCCGTGTCGCCCGCATCCGCGATTATCTGCCGGATGATACCGATTTGAGGATCGACTATAATCAGGGCCTGTCACCCTTCGGCGCCATCAAGAACCTGCGCGAGATGGAGGCGTTTCGCCTGACGTTTATCGAGCAGCCGGTGAAAGCGCATCTCTGGGAACTGCTGGCAGAGCTCACGGCAGCGCTGGATACGCCAGTCCTTGCCGATGAAAGCGTGTTCAGCCCGGCATCTGCAGCCGACGCGGTCAGACGGCGGATTGCACGGGCATTCAGCATCAAGATCATGAAAGCGGGCGGGTTCGCACATGGTCGTGCGATTGCAACGATTGCAGAACAAGCCGGGATTCCGTGTTATGGCGGCACGTTGTTCGAAGGTGCAATCGCGCTCAACGCGGCCGCGCATCTGATTGTATCCTGCGAGAACATCTCCCTAGGGTGTGAGTTCTACATGCCGCGCTATGTCATGTCGCCCGATGAGTGTGAGGCAGGCGTAGATATCCGCGACGGGCATGTTTATCCACCTTCGGGTCCGGGTCTGGGCCTCGAAATAGATGAAGATGTCCTCGGCCGCACGGCGATTGAAACGCTGCACCTCTGAGACGAAGTCAGGACAAATCGGTTCCTGTCGACCGGGGCCGTCTACATGCGCAAGCTGCGCGTCTCAGAAACAAGCCAATCGCGAAAGTCGGTAATCGGTTTGGTGATATTCCGGTTGAAGGGGTAGACCAGATAATAGCCAAACCCGCTTGGCACTGCGCCGCCCAAAGGCATATGCAGCAACCCGCAATCGAGTTGCACCTCCACCATAACGCGCGGCACCACGGCCAGCCCGATACCCGCAATCGCTGCCTGTATCACCATGTTTGTCTGTGAAAAGCGCGGGCCGGAAATTCGTTCGTTATGACTTAGATTATTCGCCTCAAGCCAGCGCAGCCAGCTCGCGGGTCGATGGGCGTTCTGGATCAGCGGGAAACGATAGAACTCGGTCAGCGGCAATTCGGTACCCACCGGAATAAGAGAGGGCGCGGCAACCACAACCACTTTTTCATCCATGAGATGGTGATGAGACATATCCGGCCACACACCGCGCCCCCTGAGCACCGCGACATCGATCTGCGAACTCGAAAAATCGAGCGTTCCGTCTACAGGCAACATCGTGAAATGCTGATCAGGGAACCGCTTGATGAAACGGGTCATTTTGGAGACCAGCCATTGGCTTCCCAGACTGTCCTGAACGCCGATCTGCAACATCTCGCTGCGCGCACTGCCGCGAACAAGATCAATCGTGGCCTCCTCCAACTGGTCGAGGCTCTGAGAAACGCGTTCACGATAAGCGCGACCCGCGTCCGAAAGAACAAGCTTAGGGCCGATCCGCTCGAAAAGCCGCAGACCCAGCAGGGCCTCAAGCGCCGCGACCTGTCGGCTGATACCGCTTTGTGTAAGCCCAATATCCTCACCCGCACGGGTAAAATTCAGATGAATTGCCGCAGCCTCGAAGGCTGAAAGCGCGGATAACGATGGAAGATATCGCTTCATACTATGAGTATTGCTCATCATAAACCGCAAACTCAATATGTTTTTCATTTGTCTGAAGCTGTCAGAATAAAGAAAACAAAAGTGTTGGGAGCGATTATCATGACCAATATGCGGGATAGCGTTGATCGGAGTATTATCGCGCTTCTTCAGGAGGATGCTCGACTTACGACCTCGGAAATCTCACGGCGCCTCGGCATGGCACGCTCGACGGTGACCGAGCGCATTGCGAGACTTGAGCAGAACGACATTATTCGCGGCTATAGCGCCATCGTATCTCCTGAACCGCAGCTACAGGAAACGCGCGCATATATCTCACTGCGTTGTGACCGCGCGGCGCGTCGAGCCGTCGTCGCGGCGCTGAAAGAGTTTCCTGAAATTCTGGAATGCGCCTCGATCAGCGGCGATTTTGACTTGATGTGCACGGTGACTGCGCCATGTGCAGAAGATATCGATGCGCTGCTCGATGAACTCTCAGAATTGCGGGGCGTCATCTCGTTGGAGGCGAGGATCGTTTTCTGTCAGAAGTTCGCGCGCGGCTCGATTGCAGCGACCTGCCCGCCCAGGCACATCGCACTGGTTGGCTGACAGGCGTTCCGTCCAGGCCGAAACGCCATAGCTGACGGCAGATATTCCACCTGAAAAACGGTTCAACGTCATCAGAAGTAACAACCGAAGCCATGCTACCTAACTCCTGCAATACGAGATAATTCCGGTCTGTGGACGTTGCCCAGGCGGTCAAAAGCTATATGCTTCATGCGTGATCGAACCCTCGGATATGCTTCAGCAAGTGACCAGTCAGACAGCAATCAGTACAAGCAATATCTACGCGCATCATATTGGCGCGCGGATTGGATATTTCAGGGACATCAAGGGCATGTCCCTGTCCGAATTGTCGCGAAGGTCGGGAATTGCGAAGGGCACTCTTTCGAAGCTCGAAACGGGCCGGGGCAATCCGACGGTTATGACTCTGGCCGCTTTGGCCCGTGTCTTACAGGTAACGCCGAGCGATTTTCTTTCCACCCCTCCTTCACCGGGGGAGGACAGCCTGCAGCCGCTGTCGGGTCCCGGGATCGATATGCGCTTCCTGCATCGGATGGCTGCGGATTCGATCTGGGAGGTTTACGAGACCGTGATCCCAAAAAGCGACGCACCAATCGTGTCGAAAACGCATGGCGGGATCGAGCATCTGCTTATGCTGAGCGGGGAGGCTGAAGTCGGCCCTTCAGAGGCACCGGTTCTGCTGCAGCGCGGTCAGCACATCGCATTTGCCGGTGAAGTGCCGCATTTATACTGGGCGCAAAAGCAGCCGGCACTTGTTTTCCTGATCATGGAATACTCGCTGTCCAGCGATGCGGTGACAAACGGCGACGATTTCAGAAATGCCGTGCTTCCCTCCCTGTTGACCTTCACCAGATAACCCAGCCACCATCGACATTCATGGTGTGCCCGGTCATGTAGGACGAGGCTGGCGAGGCCAGGAAAACAACGGCGCTTGCGATCTCGGATGGCTCACCGACGCGACCCATCGGAATGCGGTTACGTCGCAGGTTCTCCAGATAGTCAGCATCTTCCAGAAAACCGCGGGTCATCTCGGTCCGGATATATCCGGGAGCGATGGCATTCACACGGATGCCCGCATGGGCCAGTTCGACGGCAAAATTCTTGGTGATCTGGATCACGGCAGCTTTTGTTCCATCATAAGCTGATGAGATCGGCCCATCGACAACCATGCCCCCGATCGATGCGATATTGATGATAGCGCCGCCTGTGCCACGGTCACTCATCGCCCGTCCGACCAACTGGCTGAGCCGGTAGACGGCCTTGAAATTCACATCCACCGTCTGATCGAAGTCGGCCGGATCGTAGTCCAGAACCGGACCGGGCCGCGAAATCCCTGCGTTGTTCACGAGGACATCGATGCCGCCGCTCTCCATGCAAGTGCTGACAAGACGGGACAGGTCATCCTCACGCGTGACATCGACAGGAATGACAGTCAGCCGCGACGCATGTTCCTTTGGCAGATCACCCAATGCGGCGGCGACCCGCTCAGGCGACAGATCCGCCGCCACAACCCGTGCACCGGCAAGCAGCAAGGCATGAACCTGCGCGACGCCCAGCCCGCCCCCTGCACCCGTCACCAACGCCGTTTTACCGTCGAGCCGAAATTGCTCCATAACCTTCCTCCGTGGTGTGGCGATCAAACGGCGGGCGACGCATCGCCGCCCGCCCTTGCAGATCAGTTGCTTTGTGCTGGTTCAAAATGCACGAAGTGCTGTGTCGCGTCTTCCGAGGGCAGCGTTGCAGTGGTGACCTTGCTGACCACGACAACGACGATTGCGCTGAGTATGAAGGCCGGAACCATTTCATAGAGGCCGAACGGCGTGCCAAGCTGCTTCCACAGCAGCACGGTCAATGTTCCGGTCAACATCCCCGCCAGCGCGCCATGCCGCGTGACGCCCTTCCAATACAGCGAGATCAGGATCAGTGGCCCGAATGCCGCGCCAAATCCTGCCCATGCATAAGCAACCAGAGCGAGGACCGATCCACCCTGCAAGGCAAGCACAAAGGACACGAGTGCCGTGACCACGATCAGCAACCGTCCGACCCAGACAAGCTGCCGCTCCGAAGCCTTAGGATTGATCAATGTCCGGTAAATATCCTCTGTCAGGACCGACGAGACGACCAGAAGCTGAGAGTCCGCGGTCGACATGATCGCCGCCAGTACAGCCGCCAACATGATACCGCTGATCCACGGGTTCAGGACTGCGGCGGTCAGGTTGATGAAGACTTTTTCCGGATCAGCCAGTGGTGGCTCGAAATACACGATCCCGACAAGACCGACCAACATGGCACCCAGCATCGAGACGATAACCCAGGTCATGCCAATGCGCCGGGCGCTCTTGATCTGAGCCGCGCTGCGAATGCCCATGAAACGCGCCAGAATATGCGGCTGGCCGAAATAGCCCAGCCCCCACGCCATACTGGACACAATCGAGATCAGCCCGAATGCTCCGGCGGCTGACCAGGTTCCGGTCTCAGCGTCATATGCGGTCTGGCTGCCAAGCGCGAGCAAGGTGGGTTCTTTCGCCTCGATCCCGGAGATCAGACTATCAAAACCACCGACGGCATAAATCCCGATTAGCGGAACAAGGACCAG
Source organism: Paracoccus sp. SCSIO 75233 (assembly GCF_027912675.1). Lineage (NCBI taxonomy): Bacteria > Pseudomonadati > Pseudomonadota > Alphaproteobacteria > Rhodobacterales > Paracoccaceae > Paracoccus > Paracoccus sp. SCSIO 75233. The sequence continues at coordinate 1,773,467 of NZ_CP115757.1, forward strand.
CGCGAAAACCATCAGCAGGCCCTGAACCACGTCGGTATAGCTGACGGCCAGAAATCCGCCGATGAAGGTATATCCCACAACGACGACAGTGCTGATCACAACCGCAAGGGTGAAATCGACGCTAAAGACCTCGCCAAACAACAGGCCACCTGCGACGAGACCCGACGACAGGTAGAGTGTGTAGAAGATCAGGATAATGATGGCCGAGAATATCCGCAGGACGCGGGACCGATCTTCGAAACGATGTTCGAAATACGACAATATCGTCAGTGAATCGTTGGCATGTTCGGTATAGATGCGCAGCCGGGCCGCCAGGAACTTCCAGCCAGATAGATGCCGAGCGCCAGACCGGCGATCATCCACAGCGCGTCGAGACCGGAGGTATAGGCCCAGCCCGTCAGCCCCAGCAGAAGCCAGCCACTGCTGTCGCTGGCATGGGCGCTGAGCGCTGCGGTCATACTGTTCAGCTTGCGTCCACCAAGGACGAAATCGCTGATCGTGTTGGTATTCTTATAGCAGTAAATGTCCCCCGTCAGCGGCTATGGCACAGATTTGAGGTTGTGATTTAAGGAGGATTTGGGCTTCGTCGTAGTGACGAAGGAACGAAGATGAAGCCCAAATCCTCCAATTCAAAATCGCCGACCAAGCCCCCTGCAGATCGGGTGGTCAAGGACATCCGGCGTCAGACCCGCCGCCACTTCTCGGCCGAAGACAAGATCCGCATCGTGCTTGAAGGTCTTCGCGGTGACGACAGTATCGCCGAGTTGTGCCGCAAAGAGGGCATCGCGCAGAGTCTGTACTACAGCTGGTCCAAGGAGTTCATGGAAGCCGGCAAACGCCGCCTGGCCGGGGACACCGCCCGTGCGGCGACCTCCGGTGACGTGCAGGACTTGCGCCGCGAAGCCCGTGCGCTGAAGGAGTGCGTGGCGGACCTGACGCTGGAAAACCGCTTGCTTAAAAAAAGCATGATCGCGGATGGGGGCGACGACGAATGAGGTATCCCGCATCCGAGAAGCTGGAGATCATCCGTATCGTCGAGCAGTCGCACCTGCCGGCCAGGCGGACGCTGGACCAGCTCGGCATTGCCCGCCGGACCTTCTACCGCTGGTATGACCGCTACCGGGAAGGTGGGCCGGAAGCGCTGGAGGATCGCCCTTCGGCACCGAACCGGGTGTGGAACCGCATTGGCGAGGACATCCAGGACCAGATCGTCGAGATGGCGTTGGAGGCGACCGACCTCAGCCCACGCGAACTGGCCGTGCGCTTCACCGACGAGAAACACTACTTCGTGTCGGAAGCCACGGTCTACCGGTTGCTCAAGGCCCATGACCTGATCACCAGCCCAGCCTATACGGTAATCAAGGCGGCCGATCAGTTCCACACCAAGACCACGCGGCCGAATGAGATGTGGCAGACCGACTTCACCTACTTCAAGATCATCGGGTGGGGCTGGATGTACCTCTCGACGGTGCTTGACGACTTCTCGCGCTACATCATCGCCTGGAAGCTATGCACCAACATGCGGGCCGAGGACGTGACCGACACGCTGGACCTCGCGCTCGCCGCCTCGGGCTGCGACAGCGCCACCGTTCTACACAAACCCAGGCTGCTATCGGACAATGGCCCCAGCTACATCGCGGGCGAGCTGGCCGAATACATCGAGTCCAACAAGATGAGCCATGTGCGCGGCGCGCCGTGCCACCCGCAGACCCAGGGCAAGATCGAGCGCTGGCACCAGACCCTGAAGAACCGCATCCTGTTGGAGAACTACTTCCTGCCCGGCGACCTCGAGTCCCAGATCGAGGCCTTCGTCGAGCACTACAACAACCAGCGTTACCACGAGAGCCTGGCCAACGTGACGCCTGCCGATGTCTACTTCGGCAGGGCACAGGCCATCATCAAACAGCGCGAAAGGATCAAACGAAAAACCATCGAATATCGGCGCTTGCAGCACCGCAAGCTCACAGCCTAACATCAAATCCCAGACGAGGCCCGCTCTCCGCTAGTCTACGCCCCAATCTGCGCCAAATGTTCTGACGACGGACAATTGTCCGTCGCCGGTAACGTTCCCGGCGGCGTGGCGGCTGCCAAGATCGGACGCAACCTGACGTCGTGGCAGACCGCTGGTCAGCACGATGCGAACCGCATCACGCCAGAACGAAGCGGACTTGCCTAGTTCACCGCCTGCTCAATCCGCTCCACCCTGTCACCACAGAACGACCACAGCGCGATGTCGTCCGTGCCGGTCAGACGATGTGCCGAATAATCCAGATCGGGCCAGCCCGGAACGGACACGCGTACCTCGTCAAACGCCAGCATCAGCCGCGACCGGGTGCAATCCGCCCCGCAAAGCTTCAGCGCCTCCAGCAGCGCTGTCGCCGCCGCGCGGCCATAGCGGGAAAGAAGCGGCTCCTGCGACGGATCCGAACCGCGGGGATCTGTGGCGATCACGCAGCCGGGCAAGGGGTCCGCCAACCGCGCGAGATCGTCCACGGTTGCGTAAAGCGCCGGGGCCTCGGGCGGCGTGGCGAGCCGGTCGATACCCAGCACCATGACCGGACGGTCATCACCTGCCGATGCATCGTCAAACACCACATCCGCCCCCCGAAGCAGCGAGCCGAGCCGCGTTTGCAATGCGGGATCGGCTTGAACCTGAATCCCGCCTGCATGATCCGCAGCGGCCCGGATTTGCAGCGAAAGCGTCGCATAGCCGCCCCGCATGAATGCCGTGTCCTCATCCCCCAGCAGCGGGGCCAGCGGAAAGAGGCTGGGAACGCCCGGCCGCTCAACCGGCTGCGCGGCACCGATAACGACAAATCCAGCCGCCTCCTCCGACAGCCGGAGCTGCCGTCCGAACACCCCGTTCGGTGCCAGCCCGTCAACCTGCTGCCTGAAACCATCCCAGAAAGCCGTGGCGGATCGGGTTTCTGCCGCCTGCCCCAACAATATCTGCGTATCGTTGAGACCACTGCGCTGTATCCCCGCCACCGCATCGAGATAGGCGATCAGCGCCGCAGGGTCGTCCGCATCGGAGAAGCCAAAACGCGGCATCGCACCGCCCAACTCGCTGCCATCCGGGCGCAGGCCCTCGGTCAGCGCCCGGGCAAAGGCTTCCGGTGAATAGCCCTTCGCCGTCAGTGTCGTCCAGGTAATATCCGGGCCGGACTGAACCTCCGCACCGCCGCCGGCATCCCCGCCATGACAGCCCGCGCATGAGATTCCTTGGGCGGGAACCTGGCGCTGGCCGATGCGGACCAGCAGCCCGCTGCCCGCCTCCCCCTCGAACAGGGCCCGACCGTGATCGAGACCCTCCTGCGCAGTCGCAGGCCCAGCCAGCATGGCCAACGCCATGATGAGTTGCGCAAAAGCCCGCATCTGCGCGGCTAGTTCGTGTAATCTGCGGCGAGTTGATAGATGCGGTCGGGCAACCACGGGTCTGCCTCCAGCCGCACCATTTCGGATTTGCTGACATCGCCCACGATCACGAACAGCTTGTGATCCTCCAGCGGGCCACCATCCCAAGCGCCCAGCCGGATCAGCAGCGGCAGGATATCGGCGGGATCGCCGGTCAGCCGCAGCCAGCCGTCGGGGCTGCCGAAATCCTGATGCCGCTGGAGCAGATCCTCGGGCCGGTCACGCGCCGGGTCCAGCGTCAGCGTGACGAGTTGCACGGGCTTGTTCAGCTCACGCCGCCGCTCATCAATATCGGTCAGATAAAGATCGGCCATCCCACAAAGTTCGGTGCAGCGCGTATAGGTGAAATTCAGCACGAAAGTGCCGTCACCGACCGCATCGCGGAAACGCATCTTGTTGCCGAACTGATCAGTGACATCGGCATCGGGCAGAACGCCATCCGCCTTGTCGATCAGCACGCCGGTTTCATCGAAGATCGCCGGGGCCTCTTCGCCTAGCGCCGGGGCGATCATCAGACATGTCGAAGCAATTGCAGCCTTGATCATTTGCCTACCTCGATAATGACAGGGTTAATTGAAATTCTCGCGGGCAGAGAAGCGTCGAAAGCGATGCTGACCAGCCCGTCCGGGATCGCGCCCAGAGATGCACGATACAGGCCCTCGGAAACGGACCGTGCGACAACCCGGTCACGCCAGCCGCTTTCGAGCGATTGCAGAACGACCGGCATATCCCCCGGCCAGATCTGGTTCACGCCGTCCTCATCCCGCAGGCTCAGCGTCAGCGCCGTTCGGTCCGTGCCTTGCGTTTCAGTTGCGGCCTGAAGCGCCAGTTGCAGCCCCACGACATACTCGCCCTGCACATCGAAGCGTGTGCAGGCGGTAAAGCGGCCCGGCCCGGCTGAAACCACCAGTTCATAAGGCCCGCCATAGGCCAGAACCGTCGCAGCGGCGTAATCGCCCGGCTCCGTTTCGCGCAAACCGCCGGACAGTTCGGCCACGGTCAGCGGCCTGCCGCCGCGAATGCGAAACCCGTTCATCGGTGCCGTCGCATTGCCGCCGCTGTCGCGCTTCACCGGAAACGCGGTCGACAGATCCGGGTGCAGCGCGAGAACGGATCCGCTGCTGTGGCCACGCACGGTTTCGATCAGAAACGGCCCCGCATCGTCGGGAATGTCTTCGACCGGCGGCCCGATGCGCACCGCTCGTACGCCCGCAGGCTCTCCCCGCCGGACCTGATCGAGATCGACCACCATCACGAAATCAAGCCGTTCCAGCAACAGAAACGCCGCATCCTCGGCAAAGCCCACCTCCCTGACCGGCTGGTTCAGCGGAGCGCGGTTCAACTCCACAGCCTGTATCACCGAAGCCGTGGCGATTTCGATGATCGAGACGGCAGAGGAATCCGGCGACCACGCCAGCGCATAAACTCCGTCGAGCGAGACCGAGATACGGGAAGCAGGCGCAGGAAGCTGCGCCTGGGTCGCCGGACGCCCGCCGTAAGACACAGCGAATGTCGTGCCGCCATCGACGAACAGAACCGCATCGGCCTCCGCAGAATGGGCGGCAGATGTGGCGTTTGCCGGCCCTTGGACCAGTGCAGTCATGTCCTCGCCCTCTCGGGCAATGAACGCGGCCCCATTCTCCAGCAGCGCGACAACACCTTCGTAACCGCCATAATCCTCGTCGGGAAAGGCGGGCTGGATGCCGCGAACCTCACCGGGAAGTTGCTTCACCACGCCGTCATCGGGGGCAATCAGCCGGTCGCCGCGCGCCATCCAGCCATTGGACGTCACCAGCATCTCCCCCGCCGCCGCAATCGGCGGCAGGATTTCCGCCTTGGCACCCAGCGTCGCGTCGATCTGCACGCGCTCGCCCCGCACAGAAGGCGCGGCGAAGGCGAAATCATCCGGCAGCGCGGTCAGCGGGCCTGCAAGATCAGGCACGGGGACCATCGCCAGAATATTTGCCGAGGCGATAGAATGCTCCCAGTCGATGATCGAGACATTGCCGTCATCATGGCGCACCGCGTAAAGCGAGCGGGCGAGATCGGTGCTCCCCCGGGGCAGCGCGCCCTGATTGACGAAATAGGACCGCGCGGCGTCACGGCAACGATCATTCGAGGCTTCAACCGGCCTGATCCAGCCGCTGAGATGTTCATCCGCGACCGGCTGTCCGCTGCCAGGATCGGACAGTCTCACCAGAATGCGGAACGGTTCCCCCGCCACTGGCCGTTCCAGCCGCGCGCCCGAGACATCGCTCAGCATAATCTCGACCTGCGCGCCGCCGCCGAAACCGGGATCCGGGATTTGCGCATTGGCCGCGCCGCAGGCGAGGATCAGGCCAACGCCGATCGGGCTTATTGTTCGGGTACGCATCTCGAACCCTCACCATCTGCCCGGACATCCAGAAGCCCCCAAGCGCCTGCCGCCTCGATATTGCGCGGCCCGTCCGACCACAGATAGCATTCCGGCCGGACCGGGGCCGTAAACGCCGCCGAGAGCGCCTTGCCCGGCGCCAACAGCGCCGAATGCGGGAAGCCGAAGCCCGGGAACATATCGTCATAGTCATTGCCGACCGTCACGAAAGCGCGCTGCCGCGCCCGTCCGCCGGGGTGAATGACACGGATCACAACCTCCTCCCCGGGCTTCGCGTCAAGCACCATCGGGTTGGATGTCAGGCCAGCTTTCGGAAAGCGAAAATCATCCTCGAACTCGAAACCGTTCAGATCGGAATGAGCCTCCGCAGGGCGGTTCTGAGACTGCCGCAGCCGTCGGTAAAACGCCGGGGCTAAATAGCTGACCGCCTTCTCGCCCCAGTCATAGGTATCGTCACAGACACCACAATCATCGACAATGGGAAGGAATTTCGTGCGCCCTGCCGGGTTCCTGGGAATGAACCGATTGGTACTGCCGTCATCCCAAAGGTTCAGCCCGTCCTGATAGAACAGCACGAACTCGCGATAACTGCGCTCCTTGTCGTTCGCATCGGTGAAGCTGATCTCGGTGTTATGGCCGTTGCCGCGATGCATATCATCGGGCTCGGGCAGCTCCGCCGGGCTGTATTCCCCCGGTCCATCCACGCCTTCAAGCCGTCCCGGATAGCGCGCGCCCTGCGGTTCGACCACAAGCGCACCGAAGAGACCATGCGACAAGTGATTGAACATATCCGCGACAGGCTTGATCGGCACAGCACCAAACGCATAGGGAATGGCACTGATGATTGCCGTCGTGTTGTCGCCAGCCTGTCCGGTCAACTCCTCGTCGTCGCCTGTCGCGTCCGGAAATTCTCCACCGATCAGCAAGGCGGTCACGCAATCGACCGTCATCTGCGCGACATTCTCCACGACACCTTCCGAGATAGGTTCGTTCGAATCAGGCCGCTCCTGAATGAACCCGAAATAGGTCTGACCAAACAACTCGATCGGGAAGACACCGGCATTGGACTCGCGGTCGCCTCCATCGTCACTGGTCAGCACCGCGTAATGCTCGCTGTCATTCCCGACAATTTTTTTCGCAACCTCATAATCATCCTCCGAACTGCCCTCGATGCCCTCATAGGCGAACTCGCGCGCTTTGCATTGAAGAAGGGCATTACTGATCGGCGAGAGATCAGTATTCTCGGTGTTTCCCATCAAACCTGCCACTTCCGGCCAATCCATCCGAAGAAGGCCCATGTAGTATTCCGCTGTCTGGATTGAACCGGGCGGTTTCGATGTGGTCGGATTGACGCCGAAAGGCAGATGAGCGTTTTCGCCGCGTGTCAGCATCGGCACCGGGACAGTGAAGGCAACGCGTGAGGACGGGCGGACATCAATATCATCCTGCTGCACCCGCACACGCGGATCGGTATCATTCTGCCCCTCCGGCTCGCTCCATGATGGCTCCACGTTCAGCTTGACCAGCTTCGGCATCGGCGCATCGCCAAGACAATCCACCACCGGACCGGCATTTCCATTCGGCGCGTGACCGCAGGCGGAAGCCGTATCGTCGGCAGATGCCGCAATCGCATTCACGACCGACAGGCGCAGACAGTCCCCCGCATTCGCGCGGATCACCATCGGCTGATCGCGGTAATATTCACGCGCAGCGGCACGCAGAGCCGGTATCTCGTCATCCGGCACACCTGTCGCCAGCCAGGGCGCGACGATATGCTTGGGAACATGCACCAGCGCCAATCCATTCGGATCGCGGAAACCGTCCTTTTTCGACGCATATTGCTGACCGCCCGGAACCGGCATTGCGACCGCAAACGCCTCAATGATCGGACCATTTTTCGGGCAGAAAGCCGGTTGCTCCACCGGAATAAGCGGCTCGGTTCCCGACCTTTCTTCCGAGCTGCGGCGGTTCTCGGGTATTGTGTTGCTCACGCGCTTCAGCACAGTACCGATCACGCATTCCGGACCATCGGGCACCGCCGCAACCCCGGCACAAGCATTTCCGCCAGACGCGGACTGGGCTTCGATCCTTCTGGTCTCATCGCGCACCGTGCTTGTTTCATAGACACGCATCAGCCCCCAGGCACCGTTCCAGAGCGCGTCCTGCGATCCGAAATTGAACATGTAGTCGAGCGCCGCAGTTCTGTCCGCCAGATCCTCCTCCAGATCTGAGCGATACTGATAGGCATATTTGCTGGGCGCTGCCGGGATCTCGAAATGTTCTGAAATGCCGACCTCCTGCGCCGCGACGAAGGATTCGATATTGTCGCAGCGGGCGACCAGCTTGTCGCGACGGTCCCAGAAGGCTGCCTTCTCGGCCGGGCTCAGCTTTCCATTCCGCCAGCGATCATGCTGCCGGGCCAGACCCTTTCGCCCCTCCTCATAACAGCTCTGCCACCACGTCTCGTGCTGGTAATCATCCGTCAGGCGGACAGAGTTCGCGGGATATTTCTGGTCGATCTGCCGCCGCCATTGCAGCCCTTCGATATTGAAGGTGTGCTGCACCTCCTGCGCGCCCTGAATCAGCCGGATCTGAATGCGCTCATCGGTATAGGTTTCCAGAAGCGGCGTGACGGGATCGCCATGTGGGCGGTTGCCCGGCGGGCCTTTTCCCTGAACCGGCCCCTGCCCCGCGGAGCCAGCGCCCATCAACTCACCGGCAAAGAACTCCGACCGGTAGACATGGGCAAGATCGCCACGCGGATCGGCAGACTGGCTGTCGATGGAGCAATCCAGCTTCCCCGCAGCCGCTGCCAGCTTGTCTTCGAGACCATCTTCAAAATCATGATCGATACCCGGCTTCTGCCAATCAGGCTGCGTCTTGGCATCCCCCCAAAGCTTAGGCTCCTCAGGGTCCCGGCGTTTGAACTGTTTTAGAATATTGGCGGGATCACGAAAGCAATCGAACGCGGTCCGGCCAGAGGCAGAGCGGCTGGAACTGAGTTTTTGAACCCCCGCTGCGGCCTCATCTTCTTCATCCGCAATATCAACTTCATCATCCTCGTCAGCTTCTTCCGCGCCCTCATTCTCGGCTTTGCCCCGGTCCTCATCCTGCTTGTCAACGACGACAGCCGCCCCGCTGCTGGCCATAACGGGCGAGAAGCTGGCAAGGATCGGCTTCAGCGCCCGCCCTGTCATCGCGGCGTCGTCCCAAAGCACCCGGCCGCGTTCAACCTCAGATGCGCGCGAGGGCTTAACCGGGGCATCCTCAGCCGGAACAGCTTCGGCTGGCGGGTCTGCGACGGGTTCCGCGTCGGTGAAATCATCAGGCAGCGCAACGCCGATCGTATAGTCATTCGCGGCGTCTTCCATCATTCGCGACGCATGATCCGCCTCGTCATCGCCATCAGACGCGCCGTCTTCCGCTGCATCATCGTCGTCATCGCTGCTCCCGGTCTCCCCGATACGCAACGGGACCGGTTCGCCGCGATAATTCACCAGATAGGGATCATGATGATCGACAGAAATCGCCTCGGGACGCTCCGGCGGGCTGACGGGTCGTGCCAGCCCCTCCCCGTATCCGGCGCGATAACGCACGAGGGCAAAGTGACGGCGCAATTCCCTGACCTCATCTTCATCGATCAGATCGCGCGCGACCATTGCCGGGGGGACGCCCTCCGTTTCGACAGCGGTCATCGACCCCCTGATTGAATAGCGCTCGATCCTGCTGTTGCAGAGTTTCTCAATCTCGCTGTCAGCCATGACCGCAAGCGCTGACGCCCGGTATTCCGCCTCGCAGACCAGCTTGGCCAACCCTTTCGGCGAAGCCTCGGCGCCGGAATTTTTCGCACCAAGCATCGCCTCGCCCGGCAGCAAGCCCGCCGCGGCGATCAGATCATCCTCATCGGCGTCGGTCGGATCATAGAGCAGGGCGAAATCCGCAATGGCGAGTGCGTATTCGCGATAATTGGGATGAAGCTCGGGATCATCTCCCTGATCGACGATCTTATGCGTCCCGACACCGCGTGCATCGCCAGCGACAAGCTCCGTCGGGGTCGTGTTCGGCTCCAGACAGGGCGTCTCGTCGGTCACCTCGCCCGGACAGACACGCTTGCCGGGCGGCTCGATCACCAGTGCCGAATAGAAACCGTGCTGTTGTATCGAAGAGGGGCCGAAATGGTCATGCGAAAACACCGTTCGCATGGTGCGATCCGCGGTCTCCTTTCCCGTTTCACTTGTCATGGACAGGATCGGATCGGCAAACCAGCGCTGAACGGAGGTCTGGAACAGGAACGGGAAATAGCCGCGCTTCATATTCCAGATCTTGTGCTTGGCGACCGGCGGCCAATCGCAATACGACATGCCCTCAGGCAGCTCTTCCACGACATATCCGTCTTTGACCGCCTCTTTGCGGGCCTGACGAATCTTCGCCTCAAGCTCCGCGAGAATTTCTTTGGCTCGGTCATCGTCAGGGTCAGCCTTCGCCCACGCACATAACCGCGTCGCGATTTCGTCAGGCGCAAAGGTGCCATCCTCGTAGTTGAAACCATTGCCAGACCCATCACCGGAGGTAACGTCGAATTTCACCAGATGGATATGCTGGCCAATCGTATCGGTCGGCGTCTGGACCTGAAAATCATCCAGTTCCAGCTCCTTCGGCAGTTCATTCGTGTGCCGGAATTCGATGCATTCGCCGGAATAGGCACGGAAGAAAAACGGCTCCTCACGGGCGGAGGGTCCACGGTTCTTATACTTGTCCGATTCAGACGTCAGAACATTGATCCGGCCCTGCGGGTCATGCCACCCGGCCTTGTTGGTCACGATATCAACCTGCACCGCAGAGGCGGCATAACGGCGGAAACCGGTCACAGCGGGGTCAGGCACGAAAGACTTCAAATCCTCCCCGAAGGGATCGGCGATCTGGGTCATTTCCTTGCCGGTCTTATATTCCTTCGGGTCCATCGGGTATCGGCCCACAAAGGAATCCGGCGCGCCGCAAGGATCCGCGAAAGGGGCACCGGGCTTGGGCGGGGCACCGTTGACCGGGAAAACCTTTTGCCCTGCAGTACCCGGTTCATCCCCGGGTGCGGCGCTCTTATACCCTCCACGATCCGGGTCGAACGCGCTTGAATTCCCATAGGCGTCACGCAGCTTGAGCGTTTTTCCGTCCTCGGTCCTGCCGTTATAATGAAATGCCATCGCGGCTTTCTCCAACGGCTCCCCGTCATTTTCGAGCGGCTTGATCCCGGCCTTGGTCAGATGGCCCGAAAAATCACCAAGCGCGAGCATCTTCGCCGTGACGCGATACAGATCGTCCTCGACCCGACGCCGCTGCGCCTCGTCAGATGTAGTGTCAATCGTCTGGTCGGTCGCCAGATCGACGGAAATTCCCAGTTCACGCTGCGCATCCGATGTCACGACATGGCGCTGCAATCCGCCGTCAAGCCATTTGGTCCCGCCCGCATCCGCAGTGATTTCGGTTCCCGCACCGCCACTGCCACCCGGAACACCCGTATCGACTGGTGCCGCGCCGTCGGTCTTCTTGTCCGGCAGCGCAGCAGCGATGTCATAGGGGGCCTGTGGCGAACGGTGACCGGGCTCTCCGGCAACGAAGAACGGATATCCCGGCACCGCCTGATCGGAGGCGACGTCGATATCGCCATCGTTGCCAGCATAGGTCGGCAGCAAGGGCGCGGCCTGATCCGGCAGCGGAACGAGCGCCGGAATGGGCGTACCCTCTGCATTTTTGATGTAACGGCCAAATTCATCGACAGAGCCCCGGCGAGGCTTGATCTTCGCCAGCACCCCGTTCTTGTCGCGTTCGAGCAATTCGGTGGACAGCCCCGGCTTTGCCTGGCCGTCCGGCAATTTACGCGATCCATCCTCCAACACGTCATGGACGCGCCACAAGGCCCACATGCCTTGCGCGAAATGCGGATAAAGATGGCAGTGGAAGATGGAATCGCCGACCGTCCGGTTGCGGTTTCCGGATCCCAGCGTCTCCCACCAGCCCAGCTCAGGCTCAGGCGGCGGCTCGCCCTCCGGCCCCGCAGGCCGGTATTTGTTCAGCCCGCCGTGATAGATGCGATAGGTGAAGCCCTGTCGCGGCGCGACGGTCTGGGAATCGAGATATGATCCGCGCCCGTCATCATTTCCCCCGAACCACTGATGCGCATGAAGATGGAAGACATGGGTTTCCTTCGGCCCGGCATGGTAATTCCGATAGACAACCGGGTCATTCAGATAGGAATGATGCACATTCGACGGATCGTCGGCATAGCGTTCCAGCAGTGCGGGATCTCCGTTTGCCCAGCTTTCGAGGAAGAATTCCTCATACAGACATTCCATGCACTGCGCAGACGGCCCGATCCCCTTGCGGTTTGCCAGCACCATCGCGCCCAGACCGCTGGCCCCGTAATTGATCGCAAACCCGTCTTTCACCCCTTCAAGCTGCGGAAACCTGCCCAGCTCTTCGAAATTGCGGGTGTAGAAGGTTTTCAGCTCATCATGAAAAACGACGGTGAACTCGCGAAATGCCGGTTTGTCGGCGGGATCGACAATGGCATTCAGCGCGTTGGAGACGATTTCATAGCGACGATCACCAAGCGGTTTGAGGAGGTTCAGAACCGGCAGTTGTTCGTCACCGACAGTCACCATCTTCTCGTAATCCAGTTTTCCCGCACGATTATGCGGGCTGTCGGCCAGATCCGCCCAAGGCCATGCCTTATCGAAAGCCGCCTTCGAGGTCTGGCTGCGATACCACTGGGTGGACGGCTGTTCCTCGGTTTGCGGCTCGACCGTCAGACTGCCGAACAACCCCTGGGTCAGCGAGCCGCCATCGCCCTCGCCACCAGCGGGCGCGGCGATGGAGTTGATGAAATACGGCCCCTCCCGCTCGGCATGCCAGTAGCAGTCGACATAGCCCTCACCCGGCCGCAATTGCCCCAGCCCGAGACAGACATCGTCGATTGCGCCGGTCGCGGGATCGTTCACCGGCCGCAACCCGTCTATGACAAAGGAAATCCCACGCGTGCGCGGCCAGTCGGTTGCCTCATCCCCGTCCACAAGAACCGGGTTTTTCGGCGCTGAATTCGCCGCGCAAAGCGCCTCGACCAGTTTCGCATTATTCTTGGCGTCAAGCCCGGCATCGCGATAGACCCCATCCTCAATCCCGGCATCACCTTCCGAGACCAGATCACGAATGCCGAACACATCCCGCACCGATCCGTCGCCGTTCCTGCAGAATGTTTCGGAATAGCCGGGCCGTCCCTCTTCCGTTCCGCCGCGCAGATAATTGCGCAGCCGCACATGCAGCACATCTCCGACATTGGCCCGCAGTGTCAGCGGACGCGGACGCTTGCAATCGTTCAGCCGCACCTGCCCCGGCTTCAGATCGGGGGACCGGCCATAGACGCCAAGATCGTCGCTACAGTCTTTGGGGAGAACTGCAGGCGTCGGTTCCATCTGCCGCTTTTTCGCCGGCACCGTATCGCCAGCGGGATCGCTTTGCGATTGGACAGGCACCAGATCGCGGGTCAGCGCGAATATCTGGCCATAAGGGTTATGCGAACCGAAACGGTTATACACCAGCATCTGATCCAGCGCCGCCACCTCAGCGCAAATGACCCGCCGCGGAAGTTTGTTATCGTCGCTCAATTCGGCAAACGAACTTACGTCCTCGGTACAGAATTCACGCGTTGTATCTTCGGCTGTTTCATCCGCGTTCTGGGCGGAAAATGCGGGCGATCCGGACCAGATCGCGGCGGTAAGAAAAGCGGGCAACAGAATGATTTTGAACATCTCGACGCCTCACATATGGCAGGCAGGAAATATAACAAATGTAATCCAAAACACCCGATTCGGGCAACAATATTAGTATTTTCATCGCTTTATTATATATATGTTACAACAAGCGCGCCGTTTATATTGTTTTAATACAGAAATCATGTTATCAAACCGGGATTGGATATTTCCGGTATTGCTGGGGTGTGCGCATGGCAAATCCGTCAATTCGCGTTTCCGACTATCCCGTTTTCAGAACCACTGCCGAAATAGAAACCTTCTTCATCCGTGCCGAACCATTCGTCGACGCAGACAAGGTTTTGGTATCGGTCAGCGCGGCACCGCAATTCGACCGGCTGGGCAGTTTTGAAGCCCTGACGCAAAGCGCAGGCGAATATGGTGCGGTCTTTGAAATCATCACCGAGATAGAACGCACCGCCTATGGTCACGGCTATGATCTGCCGCATCTGGTCATCCTGCCCTCCGGCTGGGTCGTCCTGCTCCGCCATATCGACGCAGAGATCGGCGGGCGTGGCGCCGATATCGAGATCATGATCTGCACCGAGGGTGAACGGAAGGCCACACCCGTCCTCGAAAGCCTCGTCCAGATCCTGCTCAGCCTTCAGGATGCCACCGATGGCCGAGACGCAACCAAACGCAAAACCCCGCCGCTGCAAAGCCGGCAGGATATGCCCTGGCCCGACATCTTCCCGAAGGAACTGAGCCGCGAGAATGTCGAAGACGCCTACAGCAAGCTCGCCACAAACCGCAACAAAGCCAGCGGGACCGCGTCACCCGCATCCCGTTCGGATCTGCTGGACCAGTATCTGCACTGGTTCTCACTTAACCGACCAGTCCGGCCCTCACCGGAATGGGCAGCCCGCGATACGACGCCGAGATATCGCGAACCCATGCGGGAGATTGACCTCAAACATCACTATATCAACATGCGCCTCGGTCAATTGTCCCAAACAGGACAGTTATATACCACCCCCTCCGATGTGGCGACGATCGCCCAGAAGGCAAAAGACTGGATCGACAAAAAGCAGGGTCGGCGGCTGTTGATCTACGCGCATGGCGGGCTGGTGGGGGAGAACCTCGCATGGGAATACGCCCGCGATACTGCGCCATGGTGGTTGGAGAATGACATTTATCCGATCTACTGCATCTGGGAAAGCGGCGCCTGCACCGCCATCGTGCAGGTTATCAGGGAATTTTTGGGTTTCGGAACACGCAGGGCCTTCGGCTTCGAAGACGCATTTGACGGTGCGATCGAGAAGCTGGTTCAGTTCGGCGGTCAGTCGGTCTGGGAGATGATGAAGCGCAGTGCCGAGTTGTGTTCGGCCCCCGGCGATCAATACGGCCTGACGCTTCTGGCCAGCCATCTCAAGCGCAGCTTCGGGCAAAGCAAACCCGCAATCGACCTGCTGGGCCACAGCGCCGGGTCTATCCTGCTGCTGCATTTTCTGCCCCGGCTGAAGGCGGCAGGGCTTCTGCCGAGCACATTTCAGACGCTGGCCCCTGCTGCGACAACCGCGCTCTATCGCGACCGTCTTGCCGCGCATGACCAGAACGATCTGAAATGCCGGATATACGCCATGACCGATCAGGCGGAACGCGACGATACGGTGCGCGGCATATATCGGAAATCCCTGCTCTACCTCGTAGCGCAGGGGTTCGAGGAAGATGCGCCCGTCAGGCTCGCCGGTCTCCAGAAAGACCTGACCCGCGACAAGGAACTGCTGACCCATCTCACCAAATGGTCAGGCGGGGTCACGCGGGAGGCGCTGGTGTTTTCTCCAACCCCGCCCGACACACCGAAACGGCTGCGCTCCGACGCGATCTGCCACGGCTCCTTCGACAATGACCGCGCGACCATGTGGTCGGTGATGCGGTTTATCCGGGGTGCGACGCATGAGGACGACATTTCGCGCTTCCCCGAGATAAATGATAAATACTGCCGCGCCGTCTCATCGCTGGAAACGCCGCTCCCGGACGCGGTCCGATCCTCCCTCGCCCTCATTGGCGGGCTGCGGCAGGAGCCTGAACCGGCAGCGGAAAACGGTGCCGCGCCGCAACCATCCACGATTGCCACAGCGGCCAGCGCCCGCCGCCCCTCCCGTTACGCGCTGACCGTGGGCATCAACGAATATGCCAGCGCCAACCGCCTGACCGGCTGCGTGAACGACTCCGATGGCTGGCGCGACATGCTGACTCAGCGCGGTTTCGACGTCACCCAACTGACCCGGCCCGAAGAAACCGGACGCGACCAGCTTGTGCAAAGCCTGACCGACCTCGTCGCCCGCTCCGCCGCCGGCGATACGATCATCTGGCATTTTTCCGGCCACGGGATCGAGATCATGCCCGAATTCAGCGTCGAGGACGATTTCGAAACCACCGGGCGCGATCAGGCCATCGTCGCGGCAAATGCCAGCGAAGGGCTGGACGCGCAGGTGGCCCATGCGCTGATCGACGATGACATAAACCGGATACTGGAGAATATTCACCCTCAGGCATCGCTCTATGTGTTCCTCGACTGCTGCTTTGCGGGAACCGCCACGCGCCTGTCCCTGCCCGGCCGCTCCCGCACGATGGGTACGGTCCTGCGCCCCGGATACCGCCCGCACCGCAATACATTCACGGCCCCCCTTGCAACGGCGCGCGGCCCTTATGACGGTGCCCGCCATGTCCTGTTCAGTGCCGCCTCAGCCACCCAGAAAGCCATCGAAAACGGCTCCCCGCCACAAGGGGTCTTCAGCCGTGCCGTACTGGAACTGCTGCGCAGCCAGTCCGGTCCGATGACCAACGCCGACTATAAAAGCCGCGTCAACGCCCTGATGAACAGCAACGATCAAAGCGCGGGCGTCTATTGCGATCCGGCGAAGCTCACCCAGCCCTTCCCGCTGGTCTGATCCATGTCCGGCCTGCCACGCTGCGAAGTCTCCAGCACCATCGGCCGCGACGCCGGTGTCAGCGAGAAATGCTATCCCCTGAAAGGCAACCAACCGGAGCGGCTGCGGCGCGGCGACGTGTTCACCATCGACAGCTCGGTCCCGGTCAGCAGCGGCGCATTATCCCGGCTGGCCATCCCTTATGAACCGCTCTGGCCCGGACCGGCAGGACAGCTTTTCGAGGTCGATGCGACCGACGGCGTCACGCGGATCAGCCGGGGCGCACCCGATCTCGACCGGCGCGGACCGGATGATTTCGTGTTCGATCAGGGCCAGAACGAAACCCACTGCCGAAATGTCTATTTCGCCGCAATGGCAACCTATGAAAGCTTCCGCCGCGCACTTGGCCGCCCGGTTGCATGGGCGTTCTGGCGGGAGGGAAGCTATCCGGCGCTGAAGCTGATGCCCTTCGCTGAACACGCGCTGAACGCCTATTACGACCGGAACGCCGCCGCCATCGGCTTCGGCTACGGCCCGGCAGGTGAGGAAAGCGGCCGCGCCGACCGCCGCCTGATCCGCTTTACCGCGCTGTCCAGCGACATCGTCACACATGAGGTCACCCATGCCCTGATCGACGGTCTGCGGCCCGATTACGACATGCCGATGCACCCGGATGTCTTCGCCTTTCACGAGGCGCTTGCCGATACGATCGCGCTTCTGTCGCGCTTCGAACGGGGCGGCTATCTGGGCTATCTCATGCAGCGTTCCGGCCTGTCCTTCCTGCGCGAAAAATCTCTGATCAGCCTCGCCCCGCAGCTTGGCGGGCTGATCCGCAAATCGGGCTTGCGCACATTGGATGTCGCCTGGACGGAGGCAGCCTTCGCCGATGGCGACGCGGACATGCCCGCCCGCTATGATGCCGCCCCGGAACTGCCCCATGACCGCGGCGGGCTGCTCTCCTCCGCCGTGTTCGAAGCGTTCCTGCGCGCCCTCGACCGCCGCATCTCGCCACTGATCCAGCTGGCCGAGCCGGTAAACAGCGCCGTCGGACGCTATCTGCTGGAACAGGTGCAGCAGATCGCCTCCCGCATGGCGGGTCATTTTCTGAACATCTGCATACGCGCGCTCGATTATTGCCCGCCCGCAACGATCCTGTTCGCCGATTACCTGCGGGCCATGATCACAGCCGACCGCCTGCTTGCCCCGCTGGACCGGTTCGGCTATCGCGAGGAGCTTATCGCCGCCTTTCGCCGCCGCGGCATTTACCCGGACGGCATCGACGTGGTCTCGGAAACCGCGCTCAGCTGGGACCCGCCCGAAATTCCGGTCTACCCAATCCCCGGCCTCGCGCTCTCGGCAATCCGCTACGATACCAGCCCGGTCATGCCGCTCTCCGGGGCAGAGATCCGCCGCCAGGCCCGCGCCCTCGCCCATGCCATAGATGCCGATGCACGACTGGCCCGCGCCCTCGGCCTGCGCGCGGCGGGATTTGCCGGTCCGGGCAGCAAACTCTCCGCCCCCCGGGTCACGTCGATCCGCCCGACATTGCGCGTCGGCCCGGATGGTTTCATCGATTTTTCAATGATCGCCGAAATCGTCCAGATTTGCGACACGGTTGCAGAAGATGGCCGCATGATCCGCCATCGCGGCGGCGCAACGCTTATCCTCGACCCGACCGGCACGCCCGCCCTTACCATCCGCCAGCGCATCGACAATGAACAACGCATCGAGGCGGAAAACCGATACGCGCTTCGGCAGGACACCAAGCCGCATGAAGGGAATGGAGACCTCCGCCAGCACGCACCGATCTGCCGCATCAGCCAACGCTCGCCAGTCCTTTAACCCTGTCTGGAAACAGGCTCATTTCGCGAAACACGAAACGCCATAATCTCCGGAAAAAACCGCTAACCCCCAAAACGGCATATCTTCCAAAGGTAGGAATTACCGAAGTCTTTCAAGCAAATTTCCGGCACATTAACCCTCTTGGTGTGAAACATTAACGAATCGTGCTACGCTGAACGGCGGCCTTGTAATTTTCTCGGCCATGCTAGGACAGACGCAAAATATAAAGGGGTGCAGATATGCCACAGATTCTAGGAACGACAGGCGCGGACAGCCTTGACGGCACGGAACAGGCCGACACGATTTACGGTCTCGCCGGAAACGACACGATTATCGGCAATGACGGCGCGGATGATCTTTACGGCAATGCCGGCGACGATCAATTCTGGGCCGGCACCAACGATATGGGCAATGACACCATAAATGGCGCGGAAGGCAACGACACCATCGGCGCAGGTGCAGGCAACGACTCCGTTCTCGCGGGCACCGGAAACGACACCGTCTGGGGTGCGGCTGGCGACGACAATATCCGTGGCGAAGACGGCAATGACTGGATCGGCGGCGGTGCCGACAACGACCGGCTTCGCGGCGGCTTCGGCAATGACACGATCTGGGGCAGCACCGGTTCCGATTCCATCTATGGCAACGAGGACAATGACACCATCGGGGGCGGCACCGGAAACGACTATATAGAAGGCGATCATAGCGGCCCGGTCACCGGCGGTGACGACATGCTGTTCGGCTTCGACGGCAACGATGTCATCTTCGGCAATGGCGGCAACGACACGATCTACGGCGGAAACGGCAATGACTGGTTGTTCTCCGACGACGGTGACGATGAAATTTGGGGCGGCACGGGGGACGATCTTATCGGCCTCGGCACTGCAGGAAGCGACGTGCTCGGCTTCATAACCGGCCACGGCACCGATACCGTGGTAGGCTTCCAAGCCGGCGTAGCTGACGAGGACGTCATTGATCTGCGCAGCTTCGGCCTGGCCGGTCAGCTCAGCGATCTGATCGGAAACGGCACTATCTACGACAATGGCGGTAACGTCGAAATCGTGACAGAACCCGGCTCGCTGATCATCCTCAACGGCCTCAACACTGCTGCGCTAGTCGACAACGACTTCCTGCTCTGAGGGACTGATTCCAATCAGTTTCCAACCCGGCGGGGCTTCGGCCCCGCCTTTTTATTGGGCATTTATCAACTTTGATAAAAAGCAAGCGGCGGAAATATTTCGGAAACGTCAGCGCCCCTCCATTTTCCCCATTCGCGCCCAAATCATTGATATTTATTCAGGAATATCGGCCAATTTCCGATAGCTGCGCCACAAACCTGACGCAGCGTCAAGCAGAACTGCTGAAAGCCGCATTTTAGTTCTGTACAAATATCCCTGATCCCGTGCTAGCGTTGTGAGCATTGGTAATGAAATTGTGATGCAACCACTATGTTGCATGAAAGTAAGGAGTAGCGATTATGCCGGTAATTCAGGGAACAGAAGGCCCAGACCTCCTCGCTGGCACCGAAGCGAATGATTCAATTTACGGCTATGGCGAGGCCGATACGATCTGGGGCGGCGACGGCCATGATGAGTTGCATGGCGGCGACGGCAATGACGAAATGTGGGCTGGTCTGGACGACCGTGGCAGCGATTCCGTCTGGGGCGGCGCGGGCGATGACGTGATCGGGACCGGGTACGGCGCAGATGACGTCGATGCCGGTGACGGCAATGACACGGTCTGGGGCGCGCAGGATGCCGACTCCATCCTTGGCGGCGCGGGCGATGACTGGATCGGCGGCGGCGACGGCTTCGACATTCTGCGCGGCGGCACCGGCCATGATACGGTCTGGGGCAGCACCGGCGACGACATGATCTATGGCGACGCGGGCAACGACATGCTCGGCGGCGGCGATGGTGATGATGAGCTGTTCGGCGGCGACGGCGACGACATGATCTTCGGCGCAGCGGGCGACGACATTATCTACGGCGAAACCGGCAGAGACACGCTGTTCGGCGGCGACGGTGACGATACCATCATGTCCGGTCGCTCGACAGACGAAGTCTGGGGCGGTGCCGGCGATGACCTGATGTCGTCCTCCCTCTTTGGGCCGACCACCTACGGGTTCATCTCGGGCCACGGTGACGACACGATCAACATCTTCCAGGCCGGACCAGAGACCAATGACGTGATCGACCTGCGCGCCTTTGCCTTTGAAGGCGATCTCGACGCACTCATCGCCGACGGGACCATCAAGAATGACGGCGGCTCGGTCGTGATCACAACCGAGGAGGATGCCTCGATCACGCTGACCGACATCCACACCTCCCAACTCAACGCCGACGACTTCCTGATCTGATCCAAGGAATGTCAGAGACACGAATGCGGCGGGGCCCCGGCCCCGCCATTTTCACTTTTATCTATACCCACATTCGCATTCTGCATAAGCGCGATGCAGACATCCCTTGCGAAAACCGCTTGGGCGCGCCGCCCCCCGGCATAGCGCGCAGCACAGCGCCTGCCGCCACACCCGATCCCTTCGGCGTCCCGCGCACGCGGTCGCGGGGCGCACCCGGTGCACATCCTGTGTACAGCCTGTGTACGCCCGGTGTACGCAGCGTGCCGCCGGTTTCATACCGCATTCCGGTTGCAGCCCCGCCGGGTGGCGCGTAACACTTCGCCCCGATTGCCCGATGCCAAAGTGAAGGAGCCGTCATGGTCCGCCCCCTCAAATCCGACCGCAAAGGCGCAGACAACGCCACGCGTGCCTTGGTGTTCCTGCATGGCTACGGGGCCGACGGGGCCGATCTTCTGGGCCTCGGCGACGTCCTCGCCCCGCATCTGCCGGGGACCGCGTTTTATGCCCCGGACGCGCCGGAACCCTGCGCCAATAACCCCTTCGGTCGCCAGTGGTTTCCGATCCCGTGGCTTGACGGCTCGACCGAGGATCAGGCACGCGCCTCGATGGTGCAATCGGTCGATGACATCAATTCCTTCCTTGACAAGGTGCTGACAGATGAGGGGCTGACCCCGGATCGCCTTGCAGTCATTGGGTTTTCGCAAGGCACCATGATGGCGCTGCATGTCCTTCCCCGCAGGGAAGATCCGGTTTCCTGCATAATCGGCTTCTCCGGCCGCCTGCTTGAACCGGAACGTCTGGCGACGGAGGCGCGTGTCAAACCGCCGGTCCTGCTGCTGCATGGCGATCAGGACCCGATGGTGCCGTTCAGCGATATGGGCGACGCCGCCGATGCGCTGAGCGCGGCTGAGTTCGAGGTCTACACCCATGTCATGAAAGGCACCGGCCACGGCATCGCCCAGGACGGTCTGGTCGCGGCGCTGCAATTCCTGCAAGCCCGGCTTCCCGAATAACCAGACGCACGGGATAAGCGCGCCACGACACCAGCCGGGCAAACCGCAGCTTCGTGATACGCAACGTCCGTTTCATGCGTCATCCAGCCGCAGCTTCGGCCATGCTTTGCCAATTACACCATATCATAGCCCCCTTGTTTCTTCGCGTTACCTGGAAACTAAGCCCCATAACGTGATGAAATAAAATCATAATATGCGTAAAATTGCGCATATCGCCCGTGTCACATCCCCGTCACTTATCCGGGCTAGAACAATTCCATATTCTGGGGCTTGCCTGATTTGTACCCCGATATATAGTCATAGCCAGGCAAGCTGATACGGGCTGGCAGGACGGAGCAAAACATGCTCGACGATCATCATCACGAGGATTTTCGGACGCAATTCGTGCGTGAACCGGCGGCATTGCGACAATATCCGGCGCTGGTCCTGAATGCCGATTACCGACCGCTCAGCTACTACCCGCTCTCCCTCTGGCCCTGGCAGGAGGCGATCAAGGCGGTGTTCCTCGAACGGGTCTCGGTCATCGCTGAATATGACAGCTTCGTTCATAGTCAGCGGCAGGCCTTCCGCATACCCTCGGTTGTGGTGCTGAAAGATTTCGTCAAACCCCAGAAGCGCGTGGCATTCACGCGCTTCAATCTTTTTCTGCGGGACGGTTTCGAATGCCAGTATTGCGGCTCACGCGGCGATCTGACCTTTGACCATGTCATCCCCCGCTCACGCGGCGGGGTGACAAGCTGGGAAAACGTCGTCGCCGCCTGCTCGCCCTGCAATCTGCGCAAGGCCAACCGCTCGCTGCGCCATAGCGGGCTGAAGCTGCGCCGCGAACCGGGCCAGCCGACGCCGGAAGAAATGCACTCCGTCGGCCGTCGTTTCCCGCCCAACCATCTCCATGAAAGCTGGATCGACTTCCTGTACTGGGATACCGAGCTGGAGGCCTAAAGCCTGTGATCCCGCCGGGTGACGTGAACCAGACCCGCCGCGATCAGCACAACCATTGCCAGAACCATCAGCGGCACCCCGTTCGACAGGCTGAACCACAGCGTGGCGGCGGCAGCGGCGATTACGGCAGCGATCAAAAGCAGAAAATGCGGCAGCGGCATAGCGGATCTCCTTCCACAGGCTAATATGGGCTTCTGCTCGGGCAATGGAAAGGGTTGTTTGAATATGCGGCGATAAGTTGCGAAATATGGACTATGTTCTGCATATGTTCTATGCTTGCGGCATGGCTGCGAACCGCGATCCCGATGAAATCCTGAAAGCCCGTGGCGCGGTCAGCCGTCCGGCGAATCGTTATGACCGGCTGAGCGCGGAACGCACCCATGACGGCTGGGACATCCCGGAGGAGCAGCGTTTGTTGCGGACCGAGTTTTCCGAGGAACATCCGCGCCGTATCATCACCCGCAACCAGTCGCCGGATGTGCCGTTCGACCGCTCCATCAACCCCTACCGGGGCTGCGAACATGGCTGTATCTACTGTTTCGCCCGGCCCAGCCACGCTTATTGGGGCCTGTCGCCGGGGCTGGATTTCGAGACCCGGATCACCGTCAAACCCGGTGCCGCCAAGCTGCTGGAGCAGGAGATTTCCCGGCCCGGCTACCGCGCAGCCCCGATCGCATTCGGCACCAATACCGACCCTTATCAACCCATCGAGGCCAAACGGGCGCTGATGCCTGAGATGTGGCAGGTGCTGCTGAACTGGAACCACCCGGCAAGCCTTGTCACGCGCGGCCAGACCGTGCGCCGCGATCTACCCCTGCTTGCACGGATGGCTGAGCGGCAGCTGATCCATATCGGCATCTCCATCACCACGCTGGACCCGGCGCTTGCCCGCAGTATGGAGCCGCGCGCGCCTGCCCCCGCGACCCGGCTGGACATGATCCGCGCCCTCTCCGCCGCCGGCATTCAGGTCCGCGTCATGGTCGCCCCGGTCATCCCGGTCCTGACCGAGCCGGAGATCGAGCGTATCCTTGCCGCCGCGCGCGAGGCCGGGGCGACGAATGCCAGCATGATCCCGCTGCGCCTGCCGCTGGAGGTGGCCCCGCTGTTTCGCGACTGGCTGGACCGGCACCGCCCAGATGCGGCGGCGCATGTGATGAACCGGGTGCAGGCGATGCGCGGCGGACGCGACAACGATCCGCGTTTCGGCAGCCGGATGCGCGGCGAGGGGATCGAGGCGGAATTGATGATGAAACGCTTCCGGCTGGCACGGAAACGGCTGGGCTATGCGGAGACGACGCCGCCGCTCGATTGCTCCCGCTTCGGGCCGCCGGAACGCAAGGGCGATCAGCTTTCGCTGTTCTGAAGCTTCAGCGGCCCCGGCAGACGTTCCTCCGACAGCATCACGTTTGCTTCCACCTGCCCCAGCCCCGGCAAGGTCATGATCCGGCGGCGCAGGATGCGTTCGAAATCCGCAATGTCACGCGCCACGATCCGCAGCCGGTAATCGAACTGCCCCAGCACATGCTGGACCAGTTGCACCTCCGGGATGGCGGTCGCCGCGCGCTCGAACTCCTCAAGGCTGGTACGGCCCTTGGTCGCCAGCCTGATGCCCAGAAACACGGTCACCCCGAAGCCGAGTGCGGCATTGTCCAGCACCACGCGCTGCCCGGCGATCACCCCCGCCTCTTGCAGCCGCCTGATCCGCCGCCATGTCGCGGGCTGGGTCATATTGATCGCCCGCCCGATCTCCGCCGCGCCTAGGGTCGCATCCCGCGACAGGAGTTTCAGGATCGCCAGATCGGTCGCGTCGGGCGTCATAGCGGCAGTTCCACGCTGTTCTTGATGGTGGAGACCAGCATCAGCGCATCGCTCGCCTCCACATGCGGGAGCGTCAGGATGCGTTCGCGGTAAATCTCCTGCCAATGTGCCATATCGCGGGCGATGACCGACAGGCGGAAATCGACGCTGCCGAGAAAGGTCTGGATCTCGATCACCTCCGGCACCTCGCGGGCGGCGGCGGTGAATTCGTCGAAGGCGCGCGGGTTGGTCTTGTCGAGGGTGAAGCGCAGGCTGACCTCCACCTCATAGCCCAGCTTGCGCCAGTCGATCCGCGCCTCCTGCCGCTGGATCACGCCGGAGGCGCGCAGCTTCTCCAGCCGCCGCCACAGCGTCGCCGGGGTCACACCCGCCCGCTCCGCCAGACGCGCGGCGGGCTGGTCAGGATCGGCCAGAAGCTGGCGCAGAATACGGCGGTCGGCCTCGTCAGGCATGTTTCATCCGGTTTTGTATATCTATGGGCATGATTATTTCGATATGAAACATAATTTCGCGAAAATTGCACTGATTACCAGCGGTAATTTCCGTATCAACACTGCCAGACAACATGAAAGGACCGCTGATATGCGCGTTTACTACGACCGCGATTGCGACGTTAACCTCATCAAGGACAAAAAGATCGCCATTCTCGGCTATGGCTCGCAGGGCCACGCCCACGCGCTGAACCTGCGCGATTCCGGTGCCAAGAATGTCGCCGTGGCGCTGCGCGACGGCTCGCCGTCGAAAGCCAAGGCCCAGGGCGAAGGCCTGCAGGTGATGGGCATTGCCGAGGCCGCCGCATGGGCCGACCTGATCATGTTCACCATGCCCGACGAATTGCAGGCCGAAACCTACAAGAAATACGTCCATGACAATCTGCGCGAAGGTGCGGCGATTGCCTTTGCCCACGGCCTGAACGTGCATTTCGGCCTGATCGAGCCGAAGCCCGGCGTCGATGTCATTATGATGGCCCCGAAAGGCCCCGGCCACACCGTGCGCGGCGAATATGTCAAAGGCGGCGGCGTCCCCTGCCTCGTCGCGGTGCATAACGACGCCACCGGCAAGGCGATGGATCTGGGCCTGTCCTATTGCTCCGCCATCGGCGGCGGTCGCTCGGGCATCATCGAGACCAATTTCCGTCAGGAATGCGAAACCGACCTGTTCGGCGAACAGGCAGTCCTGTGCGGCGGTCTGGTCGAACTGATCCGCTGCGGTTTCGAAACGCTGGTCGAAGCCGGTTACGAACCGGAAATGGCCTATTTCGAGTGTCTCCACGAGGTCAAGCTGATCGTCGACCTGATCTATGAGGGCGGCATCGCAAACATGAACTACTCGATCTCCAACACGGCCGAATATGGCGAATATGTCTCCGGCCCGCGCGTCCTGCCTTACGAGGAAACCAAGCGCCGCATGAAAGAGGTCCTGACCGACATCCAGACCGGCAAATTCGTCCGCGACTTCATGCAGGAAAACGCCGTCGGCCAGCCGAGCTTCAAGGCAACCCGCCGGATCAACGACGAACACCAGATCGAGCAGGTCGGCGAGAAGCTGCGCGAGATGATGCCGTGGATTTCCAAGGGCAAGATGGTGGATAAGGCGCGGAACTGAGCTTCGCGTTTAAGGGAATAAGGAAAGCCGGGGCGTATCGCGTCCCGGCCTTTTAGTTGCCCACGACGAGTTAGCCTTTTTTTAACGGCGGGTCCGAGGGACAATGCGGTCGTTCGGTTTAGCACTCAACCGATGAGACAAACGCCATCGAGACGGCTCAGGCTGTTCTTGAATGTTTCACGATTTAGGACTATGTAGGGGGAAGTAATGGGATGGTCTAACCGTCCGTTCAAAGGCGAGCCTGGGCTCGCCTTTGAATTTTACAGACCCTCGTGAAACACGTCATATTTGCCAATTTCACAGGTCGTTCCCGAGCAAAAATGCAGTTTTTCAAGCAGTACCTTGATGGCGCGTTGATCGGTCTGTGACCGTTGGCCAGTTGCATGTAAGTAGTGGTTTCCAATCGGCCGGGCTGTGAGATCGGCGATCTGAAGACCCGACGAGTTGCTTTTCTTGTCCATCAATTCAAGGCGAAAGTTCGAATAGTTACGGGTTACGACAGGAGCCAACAGTGATCCTTGTACCGACACCTGCTTATAGGCTTTGCTGAGAGCGGCATCATCATCGCGCCCACGGGCTTCAAACACGATGTGCAGCTGCTTCGCCAATTCGTCCGGGTCGTGGATTTTCAGATAGGTCTCGATCTGACGGAACCCCCTTGAAAGAGAGATATGATATGGATCGTAAGACTTATGCCACTCGGGCACTTTAGGCTTGTCGATCACAACGCAGAAACAGCGAAACTGCGCGTCGGACATGAGTTGCGTCAGCTCTTCCATAAAGACGCGCTTGCGATCACCTTGCAGCCATTCGTATTTCGAGCGAACGGCGGGATCTCTAATCTTGTCAGATTTACGCAGATCGCGTTCATGCAGAACAATGTTGTCGCAGCCCCAATATTTGAATTTCAAACGGTTGAAACGCGGGATCAGCTCATCAATGTAGTGATCTTTCTCGAACATGCAGTAGTTGAGGCAGAGCAATGGATACTCTGGTGCAGCTGTCCAGTTGGAATGGCCGCTCTCGTCAACATAGACGACATATTTGCTGAACTCTGACATCGATCACAATCTACGCCATTTTATCTAATGGTACGAATAGCTATCCACTCGGTCCAACATTGTCCAATTCGTCTAATCCAGTTGAACGGTCGCTATGGGCTCGAAACGGACGTCACCTCCAACATCCCCAGCCCGGGACAAGGCGCCCTGCGCCGCCGGGCAAGCGTCTGCCCGTCCCGGCGGGCTGGCGCTTGGGTGACATCGGCGCTGCAGATCCACGAGAAAATGCGGGCGGCGCGATAAAGTGCATCGCACCGCCCTTGCAGCGCCATCCCACGGGCAGGCGCTTGCCCTCGTGTTGCGCTTCCGCAGTGCGCCGCTACTCCGCCGCCTCGACCTTATCCTGCGTCTTGGTCTCGAAATCAGACGCATCGTGGCGCTCCCACAACTGCCCCGACGGATCGCCGGAGGTGCGGTTGACCATCATGCCGCGCTGCACGGCGGGGCGTGCGGCGAGTTCGTTGTTCCAGCGGAGCACGTTTTCATAGCTCGCGCCTTGCAGGAAGGTCACCGCATCGCCATAGACACCGCCGGTGGTCAGGCGGCCATACCACGGGAAAATCGCCATATCGGCAATCGAATATTCATCGCCCGCCATGTAGCGATTTTCGGCCAGATGCTTGTCCAGCACATCAAGCTGACGCTTGGTTTCCATCGTGTAGCGGTCGATGGCGTATCGGATCTTTTCCGGGGCGTAGTGGTAGAAATGCCCGAAGCCGCCGCCGACGAAGGGGGCGGAGCCCATTTGCCAGAACAGCCAGTTCAGCGCCTCGGTCCGCGCGGCGGGGTCGGAGGGCAGGAATTCGCCGAATTTCTCCGCCAGATAGAGCAGGATGGAGCCGGATTCAAACACCCGCCGTGGCGGGTTCACCGAGTGATCCATCATCGCCGGGATCTTGGAATTCGGGTTAACCGACACGAAGCCGCTGCCGAACTGATCGCCCTCGCCGATGTCGATCAGCCATGCGTCGTATTCGGCACCGCTGTGACCCCTGGCCAGCAATTCCTCCAGCATGATCGTGACTTTCTGGCCGTTCGGCGTGGCCAGAGAATAAAGCTGGATCGGGTGTTTGCCGACCGGGCTTTGCTTGTCATGGGTGGCACCGGATACGGGCCGGTTGATATTGGCGAACTTGCCGCCATTGCCGGGTTCCCAAGTCCAGATCTTCGGCGGGGTATAGTCTTCGGTCATAGCGCGTCCTGTCCCTTTGGAATGATATGCCTGTGCGGAAACTGTGTTCCCCGGCGCTGAAATTCAACCTCGGTTCCGGCGCGGATATGTGGCGTGCGGCGCGCTATTGCTCGATCACGTCCAGAACGCCGGGCACGACGCGAAGGCGCTGGCGCGCAGCGGGACCGACGGGGGCGCGATCCGCGACCTCCACATCATAGGCCTGATCGCTTTCATGGATGCGCAGGATCAGCTTGCCGCGCCGGCCCCGATCCGCGTCCAGACCGGCCAGCGTGTCCTGAAGCCCTCCGAAATCCATTGCGTCGCTGACCTCCAGCACCAGCTCCGCCGGGCCGACATTGGCAATCGCCTGTTCCAGAGGCACGATGGAGCGGGCCAGCATCTTGACCTCATCCCCCTGCGGTTCGACCTGCACCTGCATGACGACATTGCTGCCGGGTTCGAGATGGTCGCGGCTCGCCTCCAATTGCTCCGAGAAAACGACCGCCTCGTAAAGCCCCGTAGGGTCCGAAGCCGCGACGAATGCAAAGCGCTTGCCACTGCTAGCTGATTTCCTCTCCTGCCGGCTGGAGACGGTCCCGGCGATATAGGTGACCAGCGGGCCGGAGGCGGCGGCGGCCTTGATCTCCGTCAGCGTGTTGACCTCGATCCGGCGCAGGGCGGGCAGGTAGTCGTCAATCGGATGGCCGGACAGGTAAAACCCGATCGCCTGATGTTCCTGCCCCAGCTTTTCGGATGGCAGCCAGACCTGCGCCAGCACCGGGCGCGGCGGCGGCAGATCCTCGCCCCCGCCAAACAGGGATGACTGGTTCGACGCCGCCTGATCATGGCTGGCCCCGGAAAACGCCACCAGCCCGTCCAGGCTCGCCATCACCCGGGCGCGGTTGTCGTCCAGGAGATCGAAGGCCCCGGCCCGCGCCATCATTTCCAGCGCGCGCTTGCCGACACGGCGCAGATCGACACGGCGGGCAAAATCGACCAGATCGGCGAAGGGTTCATTTCCACGCGCCTCGATAATGCCACGCATTGCCTCGACACCTACACCCTTCAGCGCACCGAGCGCGTAGTGGATGCGGCCTTCGCTGACGGTAAAGGTCGCGCCCGAGCGGTTGACACAGGGCGGCACCACCTCAATCTCCATCCGGTCGAGTTCGCGCTTATAGACGGCCAGCTTCTCCGTCAGGTGAATATCGCAGTTCATCACCCCGGCCATGAACTCAACCGGGTGGTTCGCCTTCAGCCAAGCGGTTTGATAACTGACCACGGCATAGGCCGCTGCGTGGGATTTGTTGAAGCCGTAATTGGCGAATTTCTCCAGAAGATCGAAGACTTCTCCGGCCTTCTTTTCTTCGACACCGTTTTCGACGCTGCCCTTGATGAATTTCGGGCGTTCCTTCGCCATCTCCTCGGCGATCTTCTTGCCCATGGCGCGGCGCAGCAGGTCCGCGCCGCCAAGGGAGTACCCCGCCATGACCTGCGCGATCTGCATCACCTGTTCCTGATAGACGATGATGCCCTGCGTTTCCTCAAGGATATGGTCGATGGATGGGTGAAGCGGTTCAAGATCGCGCTGCCCGTTCTTCACCTCGCAATAGGTCGGGATGTTTTCCATCGGGCCGGGACGGTAGAGCGCCACAAGCGCCACAATATCCTCGATACAGGTCGGCTTCATCCGCCTGAGCGCGTCCATCATGCCCGAGCTTTCAACCTGAAACACGGCCACGGTGCGGGCAGAGGCGAACAGGTCGTAGCTTGCCTTGTCATCCAGCGGGATGGCGTTGATTTGATTGTCCGCGCCCTCGGGCGGGTCGTAAAGCTGGCGACCGTCGGCGGCGATATGCAGGGGCCTGCCACCATTATTGATCAGGTCCACGGCGTTCTGAATGACGGTCAGGGTTTTCAGGCCCAGAAAGTCGAATTTCACCAGCCCGGCCTGTTCGACCCATTTCATATTGAACTGCGTCGCGGGCATCTCTGACGCCGGATCGCGGTAGAGCGGGACAAGCTGATCCAGCGGGCGATCCCCGATCACCACCCCGGCGGCGTGGGTGGAGGCGTTGCGATACAGCCCCTCCACCTTGGCGGCATAATCCAGCAGGCGGGCCACGACCTCCTCCTTGTCGCGGATCTCGCGCAGGCGGGGTTCCTCGGCAATGGCCTTGGTGACGCTGACGGGCTTGACGCCCTCGACCGGGATCATCTTCGACAGCCGGTCCACCTGACCGAAGGGCAGTTGCAGCACCCGGCCCACATCGCGCACGGCAGCCTTCGACAGCAGCGCACCGAAGGTGATGATCTGGCCGACCTTCTCCGCGCCGTATTTATCCTGAACGTAGCGGATCACCTCTTCGCGGCGGTCCATGCAGAAGTCGATGTCGAAATCGGGCATGGAGACCCGCTCCGGGTTCAGGAAGCGTTCGAACAGCAGGTTGTAACGCAGCGGATCGAGATCGGTGATGGTCAGCGAATAAGCCACCAGAGACCCGGCGCCAGACCCCCTGCCCGGCCCGACCGGAATATCGTGATCCTTGGCCCATTTGATGAAATCGGCAACGATCAGGAAATAGCCGGGAAAGCCCATCTCTTCGATGATACCCAGCTCGAAATCCAGCCGCTTGTGATATTCCTCGACGCTGACGGCATGGGGGATGAGTTTCAGCCGCTCCTCCAGCCCCTCTTTCGCCTGACGGCGCAGCTCCTCGACCTCGTCATCGGCAAAGCGGGGCAGGATCGGCTTGTGACGGCTGACGGCGAAGGCGCAGCGGCGGGCAATCTCGACGGTGTTCTCGATCGCCTCGGGCAGATCGGCAAACAGGACCGCCATTTCCTCCGCGCTTTTGAAATCGTGGTTCGGGGTCAGGCGGCGGCGGGGCTGGGACTGGTCGACATAGGCGCGCTCGGCAATGCAGATCAGCGCGTCATGCGCCTCATACATCTCGGGTTTGGGGAAATAGACATCATTCGTCGCGACGAGCGGCAGTTCCAGCATATAGGCGAGACGGATGAAACCGTCCTCGGTCGCGGCCTCCGCCGCCATCAGCCTGCCGGATTCGTCCTTGTGCCGGGTCAGTTCGATATAAAGCCGGTTGCCGAATGCGTCCTTCAACCGGCGCAGCAGCGCCTCCGCCCCTGCCGGATCGCCCGACTGGATCAGCTTGCCGACCGCGCCTTCCGCGCCCCCGGTCAGCAGGATCAGGCCGTCCGCGCGCTCGGTCAGTTCTTCCTCGGTGACATGCAAGGGCGCCCCGCCCCGGCGCAGATACATGGCGGAGGACAGCGCCATCAGGTTCAGCCAGCCCTGCCGGTTCTGGGCGAGCGCCACGACCGGGCCGTAGTGATCGCCGACACGCAGCGTCCACTGGCAACCGATGATCGGCTGCACCCCCTCGCCCGCCGCCTTGACGCTGAACTCAAGCGCCGCGAACATCGCGTTCGTATCGGTCAGCGCAACCGCCGGCATCCCGGCATCCTTGGCAAGCTCGATCAGTTTCTTGACGGGGACCGCGCCTTCCAGCAACGAATGCTCGGAATGGGTGCGAAGGTGAATGAATCGGGGCTGATTTTCCGGCATGAGGCGAAGCTAAGTCGTGCTGACTGAAAGCGCAATTGCCCGTCGCGGCTTAATCTGCGTAAATCAGGGCCAAGAACAACAGGAACTGCAACTTGACCGAGACTGCCATTTTCCGCGCCGAGGGGTTGAGCAAGACCTATCCCGGCGTGAAGGCCAATGACGAGATCAGCTTTGCGATCCGGGCGGGCGATATTCACGCGCTTCTGGGGGAGAACGGGGCGGGCAAATCGACTCTGGTCAAGATGATCTATGGTCTGGTGCGGCCCGATGCCGGGCGGATGGTGCTCGCGGGTCAGGATTTTGCCCCCGCCGATCCACATGCCGCGCGCATGGCGGGCGTGGGCATGGTGTTCCAGCATTTCAGCCTGTTCGACGCAATGACCGTGGCGGAGAACATCTCGCTTGGCCTCGACAACCCGCCAAAGCGGCGGGAACTGGCGGAACAGATCACACGGCTCAGCCAGGATTACGGCCTGCCGCTGAACCCGCATCGCCGGGTGGCCGATCTGTCGGCGGGTGAGCGTCAGCGGGTGGAGATCATCCGGGCGCTTCTGGGTCACCCACGGCTGCTGATCATGGATGAACCCACCAGCGTGCTGACCCCGCAGGAGGCGGAGATCCTGTTTGCCACGCTGCGCAAGCTGGCCGATGGCGGCACCTCGATCCTTTATATCAGTCATAAGCTCGAAGAGATCCGCAGCCATTGCGACCGGGCCACGATCCTGCGTGGCGGGCTGGTGGTGGACAGTTGCAACCCCCGCGATCATTCGGCGCGCGAATTGGCGGCGATGATGGTCGGCGGGGAGATGCGCGACATCGACCGGTCAGGCCGCAGTCCGGGGGAGGTGCTGCTGAAGGTCCGCGATCTGAGCATGGACGCGCCGGACCCGGATTCGACCTCGCTCAAGAACCTGTCGCTGGAGGTGCGGGCGGGCGAGGTGCTGGCGATTGGTGGCGTGGCCGGGAACGGGCAGGAGGAGCTGCTGGCGGCACTGTCGGGGGAGATGCGCTCACCCGCAGGAACCGTCACGCTGGACGGGCACGACCTGTCGCGGCGAGGGCCAAATCATCGCCGCGAAGCCGGTCTGCTCGCCGCGCCGGAGGACCGGCTGGGCCATGCCGCCGTGCCAGGGTTTTCGCTGACCGATAACGCCATCCTGACGGCAGCGACCCGGCAGGAACTGGCACCGGGCGGAATGATACGGCGCGCCGATGCCCGCGCCTATACGCAGAAGGTGATCGCAGAATTCGACGTCCGCACGCCGGGGCCGGAGACGGCGGCGAGGGCGCTTTCCGGCGGCAATCTGCAAAAATTCGTCATCGGGCGCGAGGTGATGCAAAATCCGCGCGTTCTGGTGGTCAACCAGCCGACATGGGGCGTCGATGCCGGTGCCGCTGCCGCGATCCGTCAGGCGCTGCTCGATCTCGCGGCATCCGGGGCGGGGGTCATCGTCATCAGTCAGGATCTGGAGGAGTTGCTGGAACTCGGCGATCGTTTCTGCGCCCTGAACGAGGGGCGGCTGTCCGATCCGCGCCCGACCGATGGGCTGAGCCTTGAGGAGATCGGCCTAATGCTCGGCGGCGCACATGGGATGGAGGCGGCGCATGTGGCAGCTTGAACCCCGTGCCGACACACCGCTGATCTGGCAACTGACGACGCCGATCCTCGCCGTGATCGCCACCATGATTACCGGCGGCATTCTGTTCGGGCTGATGGGCTATGACCCGCTCGGCGCGATCCGCACGATCTTCTGGGATCCGCTATTCGGTGCCTCGGCCAGCTATTCGCGCCCGCAATTGCTGGTCAAGGCCGCACCACTGATCCTGATCGCCTCCGGCCTTGCGGTCGGGTTCCGCGCCGGGATCTGGAATATCGGGGCGGAAGGTCAGTACATCATCGGCGGCATCACCGGCGCTGCCGTGGCGCTCGCCGCCTATCCGGCAGAGGGCTGGTGGATATTTCCGGCCATGGTGATGGCAGGTGCGCTAGGTGGCTGGGCATGGGGGATGATCCCGGCCATGCTGCGCAACTGGTTCGGGGCTTCGGAAATCCTCGTCTCGCTGATGCTGGTCTATGTCGCGGAACGGATCGCGGCATGGATGGCCTTCGGCCCGATGCGCAACCCGGAGGGGTTCGGCATGCCCGGATCGCGCAACCTCGCGCAATACCCCGCCGCCGCCAACCCGGAGATGATCCCCGGCACCGGCATTCACTGGGGCGTCATCGCCGCCGCCGTCGCCGTGCTGGCGATCTGGGTGCTGATGTCGCGCCATATAAGGGGCCTGCATATCCGCGCCGCTGGCGAAGCGCCGCGCGCGGCGAGATTTGCGGGCGTCAAACCCTCGGCGCTCGTCGCCTTCTGCCTTGGCCTGTCAGGCGCGCTCGCCGGGATGGCCGGGCTGTTCGAGGCATCGGGCCCCGCCGGTCAGATCACCGACAGTTTCGGATCGGGCTACGGATTTACCGCGATCATCGTGGCGTTTCTGGGCCGTCTGCACCCGGTCGGCATCGTGCTGGGCGGGCTGCTGATGGCCCTGACCTATATCGGCGGGGACATCGCGCAGATGATCATGCAGCTTCCATTTGCCACCGTGCAGGTCTTTCAGGGCATGATGCTGTTCTATCTGCTCGCCTTCGACCTGCTGACGCGCTATCGCATCCGGCGGAGGGTGGCGGCATGATCGACCTGAGCGTGCTTATCGTGATGATCCTCTCCGCCGCGACGCCGATCCTGTTTGCGGCGCTTGGCGAGTTGATCGTGGAGCGGTCCGGGGTTCTCAATCTCGGCGTTGAGGGGATGATGATTACCGGCGCGCTTGCCGGGTTCGCCGCCGCCCATGCAACCGGCAGCCCCGCTTTCGGGTTTGCGATGGCGGCACTTGGCGGGGCGGCGCTTTCACTGATCTTCGGGGTGCTGACCCAGTTTCTGCTGACCAATCAGGTCGCATCCGGTCTTGCCCTGACGCTGTTCGGGCTGGGGCTGACGGCGCTGTTCGGCAAACCCTATGAGGGGGTCAAGGCACCCTCCATGACGGCCGGACCGCTGGGCATTCACTGGATTGTCTGGCTGGGGCTGGTGATGGTGGTGGCGATCTGGTGGTTCCTGAATCGCAGCAGCGCCGGTCTGGTGCTGCGCGGCGTGGGCGAGAACCACCATGCGGCGCACGCGCTTGGCCATAAGGTCCGGCTGGTGCGGCTGGCGGCAATCGGCTTTGGCGGGGCCATGGCCGGGATCGGCGGGGCCTATATCTCCATCGCGACGGTGCTGCAATGGACCGAGGGGATGACGGCGGGCGCTGGCTGGATCGCGCTCGCACTTGTGGTGTTCTCCGGCTGGCGCGCCATCGGGGTGCTGGCGGGCGCATGGCTGTTCGGTGGTGTCACGGTGCTGCAACTCCGGCTTCAGGCGGCAGGGGTCAATGTGCCCGTGCAGCTTCTGGCAATGGCCCCCTATCTTGCGACGATCATCGCGCTCGTTATCATATCGGCCCGACGTCGCGGCAGCGCCGCGCCGGGATCGCTCGGCCAGATTTTCCACGCAACCAGTTAAGACAGACTGCACGACAACAGAGAGGTACGACCCATGCTGCGCAGAACTTTCCTAGCAACCGCCGCCACGCTGACCGCGCTGAGCGCCCTGCCCGCGCTCGCCCAGGACGAGCCGCTGAAGGTCGGCTTCATCTATGTCGGCCCGGTCGGCGATGGCGGCTGGACCTATCAGCACGATCAGGGGCGTCAGGCGCTGGAGGCCGAATATGGCGACCGGATCGAGACGACTTATATCGAAAGCGTGCCGGAAGGCGCGGATGCCGAGCGGGCGCTGACCCAGCTTGCACTGGCTGGCAATGACATCATCTTCGCCACCAGCTTCGGCTTTATGGACGCCACCATTGCCGTTGCGGAGAAATTCCCCGACATCAAGTTCGAGCACGCCACCGGCTACAAGCGCGCCGACAATGTCGCGACCTATGATGCCCGTTTCTACGAAGGCCGCGCCGTGATGGGCACGATTGCCGGGATGATGACGGAATCGAACACCATCGGCTATATCGGCTCCTTCCCGATCCCGGAGGTCATTCAGGGCATCAACTCCAGCTATATCCACGCCAAGAAGGTGAACCCGGACGTAGAGATGCGCGTGGTCTGGGCCTATAGCTGGTTCGACCCCGCGAAAGAGGCCGAGGCCGCGGCGGCACTGATCGCGGAAGGTGTGGACGTGATCCTGCAACATACCGATTCCACAGCCCCACTCGCCAAGGCGCAGGAGGCCGGTGCCATCGGCTTCGGTCAGGCCAGCGACATGGCGGCGTTCAAGCCGAGCCCGCGGGTGTCGTCGATCATCGACAACTGGGCGCCCTATTACATCGAACGGGTCGGCGCGGTTCTGGATGGCACATGGGAATCGAAAGGCACCTGGGCCGGTATCGCCGAAGGCGAGGTGGAGATCGGAGAAATCACCGAGGCCGTTCCCGCCGAGGTCCGCGACGCCGCACTCGCGGTCAAGGACAGCATCGCCTCGGGCGAATATCACCCGTTCACCGGGCCGCTGAACAAGGCGGATGGCTCCGTCTGGCTGGCGGAAGGCGAAACCGCCAGTGACGAGGATCTGGCGCAGATGAATTTCTACGTCGAAGGCATCGACGCCGAAATCCCGCAGTAAACTGCGGCGGCGAACCATTCCGGCGGGGCCGTTCGCGGCCCCGTTTTTCGTTCAATCACCGGGAACCGGGTGAGTATCGCTTCCCTCCCCGCCCGATTTTGATATCTGGGACCGAGGAGGCAGAAGATGCAGTATGTCCTTGGGGTCGATGGTGGCGGCAGCGGCTGCCGCGCCGCACTTGCCACGGCGGGTGGCGAGGTTCTGGGCCGTGGCGAGGGCGGGCCGGCGAATATCAACACCGATACCGAGGCGGCGGCTGACAGTATCATGACAGCAATGCGGCAGGCTCTGGCAGGTCATGACCTTCGCCCGGAGGCGCTTTGCGCCGTGCTGGGCCTTGCCGGTGGCGAGATGACCGGGGCAGCTGCGCGGTTGATATCCCGCCTGCCCTTTACGCGCGTGCAGATCGTCAATGACGCCGTGACCTCCGCCCGTGGGGCGCTTGGGGAGATGGACGGTATTCTGGCGGCAATCGGCACCGGCTCCGTCTACGCAGAGCAGCGCGGCGGCCAAATCCGACAGCGCGGCGGACGCGGGTTTCTGCTGGGCGATGACGCCAGCGGCGCGGTCATGGGGCGCGAATTGCTGCACGAGACGCTGCGCGGATATGACGGTTTCACCGAACTGACCCCGCTCATGGAGGATATGCTCCGCGAATTGGGCGGGTTCGAGGGGATCATCGAATTCGGCAATACCGCCCGCCCCGCCGATTTCGCGGTTTTTGCACGCCGCATCGTCGGATCGGACGACCCGGCGGCGCGGCGGATTTTCGACAAGGCGACGGATCATGTCCGCGATTGCCTGCAAAAAATCCAGAACGGCGCGGCGATGCCGGTCGTGTTTACCGGCGGCCTCGGCCCGTTCTATGCTGAGAGGCTTGCCGATGAATGGCCCGTCCGGCCCGCGCTTGGCGGCAGTCTCGACGGGGCGGTCAGCATGGCGGCGGAGATGCTGGCTGCGGGGCAAGGCGCGTGATGTCAACGCAGGAACACCGGGGGATCGGATGACACAGGTTCTGAGCGCTGACAGCATATTCGACGGGCAGAGCTTTCTGACCGGCCACGCCATCGTCATGGAGGGGGCGCGGATCGCGGCGATCCTGCCCATTGCCGAAGCCGGACCCGCCGACATTCACCAGGACGGCATTATCGCGCCGGGTTTCCTTGACCTTCAGGTCAATGGTGGTGGCGGGCGGATGGTCGATGGACAGACCGACCTCGCCACGCTGCGCCATATCTGCGCCACGCATCGAGGGCTGGGCTGCGCGGGCGTGCTGCCGACGCTCATCACCGACACTCCAGAGGCGACGGCGCAGGTCATCGCTGCCGGGATCGCGGCGGCAGAGGACGAAACGCCCGGCTTCCTAGGCCTGCATCTGGAAGGCCCGCATCTGGACCCGAGGCGCAAGGGGGCGCACGATCCGGCGCTGATCCGGCCCATGGATGACGCCGACCTGCACCGCCTGTGCGACGCGGCCCAAGCCCTACCGGTGCTGATGGTCACGCTCGCGCCAGAGGCCGTGACGCCCCAGCAGATCGCGGCGCTGTCGGGGGCGGGGGCGGTCGTCAGCCTCGGCCACAGCGATTGCAGCTACGAGGCCGCGCAGGCCGCGTTTGCCGCCGGGGCGCGCGCGGCCACGCATCTTTTCAACGCCATGAGCCAGATGGGCCATCGCAGCCCCGGTCTCGCCGGGGCGGTTCTGGCGGGTGACGCGCCACATGCCGGGCTGATCGCGGATGGTATCCATGTCCATCCGGCGGCGATGAAGGCCGCACTTGCGGCGCGGACGGAGGGGATATTCCTCGTCACCGACTGCATGGCTTTTGCCGGGTCGGATGCCACGGAAATGAGGCTGAACGACAGGCTGATCCGGCGCGAGAACGGGCGGCTGACGCTTGCAGATGGAACACTGGCCGGGGCCGATCTGCGGATGGATCGGGCCATTTCGGTGGTGGTGGAGGATGTCGGGACCGACCCGGCCCGCGCCCTTGCAATGGCAACGTCAGAGCCAGCGAGGGCCATCGGGCTGGACGGTCTTGGACGGCTCAAACCCGGTCTCAGCCCGGTGCCGGTGCTGCTGGATCACCGGTTTTCCCTGCGGGGGATCTGGTCGGGGGAGGGTTGGCAGTCACCGCTGGCCTGAGCGATCCCTGCCCCGCCAAGCCGCCTAGCCGACCTGTCGCCCCTTGCACCAGACGCCGCGCACATGCGGGGTCTGGCCGGTCGGTCTCAGCCGCACCAGATCGGCCCGCAGCCCCTCGCCAATGCGCCCGCGATCCGTCAGCCCGGTCGCATCGGCAGGCGTCGCCGTCACCGTCGCAATCGCCCTTGGCAGATCGTCCCAGATATCCGCCAGACGAAACGCCGCCATCAGCAGACTGGAAGGGATATAGTCGGAGGACAGAATATCCAGAAGATCGGCGCGGGCGAGTTCCTCTGCCGCGACATTGCCGGAATGGCTGCCGCCCCGGATCAGGTTCGGCGCGCCCATGATGACCTTGATCCCGGCGGCATGGCTGGCCCGCGCGGCCTCCACCGTGGTCGGAAACTCCGCCAGTTGCACGCCATGCGTGGCGCTGACGCCGACCTGCTCCGCCGTGGTGTCGTCATGGCTGGCCAGCGTCGCGCTCAGCTTTTGCGCGATGCGCACCGCCTCATGTTCATGCCGGTCACCGATCCGGGCGCGCAGCTCCATCAGCCGCGCGACATGCGCCTCGAACTGGGCGTCGCTGAGACCGTGCTTGCCCTTTTCGTATTCCTCCAGCTTCGTGATGTCGCGGAATTGCCGCTGCCCCGGCGTGTGATCCATCAGGCTGACGAGGCGGACGCGATGATCCTCGCCAAACGCCTCCATCTCCTCGACCAGGGTTTCAGAGCAGATCTCGGCCCGCAGATGGATGAAATGACTGATCCGGGTCGCCTGCCGCGCGGTCAGCCCGTTGATCTCGTTCACCAGAGCAAGCGCATAGGGCGCATAGCCCTTGGACGACCCGTAGATAGAGCCGACCCGAAGCGCGTCGAACACCGTGGTGATCCCGACGGAGGCAAGCTCGCCATCATGGGCCAGAATGGCGGTCTCATGGGGCCAGTCCACCTGCGGGCGCGGCCGCATATGGCGTTCGAGATTGTCGGTGTGCAGCTCGATCAGCCCCGGAATGACCAGATCGCCGCCGCAATCGACGGCACCGGGGGGAACATTCTCGCCCTCCGTCATCTCAGCGATCATCTCGCCTTCAAAACGAAGCGCGCCGCGCATGACGCGGTCGGGCAGGACGAGATCGGCATTCGCGAGTATCATGATGAAAGCTCCTGAACGGCGGCGATGAATGCGGCTTCGGCATCCGCCAATGCGCCGGAATTGTCGATGGTAATAACGGGCAGACCCGCTGCGTCGAATTCAGCCTCACGGGCAATGCGGGCGGCGATGTCCTCGGCTGTTTCGCGTCCGCGTTCGGCCAGCCTCGCGGCCAGCACCTCCGGCGCGGCGGTGACATGGATCACGGCCAGACCGGGCAGCGCCTGCGCCGCCTCCGGCAGCACCCGGCGCGACAGGTTGACCAGCCAGACCCCCTGCCCCTGCATCTGCGGCACGCCGTAGCGCAGACCATGCGCATCCCAGTTCAGCACGAAGTCGCCAGCGGCCTGACGGCGGGCGAATTCGGCCTCGGTGACGCCCTCGAAATCCTCCCCGCCTGCATCCTCAGGCCGGGTGATGGCGCGCCGCAGCAAACAGATCTCAGGCAGCGCCGATGCGGCGGCGCGCATCAGCGTGTCCTTGCCCGCCCCGGACGGGCCGACGACAGCGATCCGGCGCGCCCTCATGCAGCGCGGTCCGGCGTGAACACGGTCACATCCACCTGCCGGTCGCACAGCCGGTCGCGCGCGTCCTCGTCGTGGAAAATCCCCAGCACCGCAGCGCCCCGTCCCTTGGCCTCTTCGATCAGGCGCAGTACGGTTTCGCGGTTGGCGGCGTCCAGACTCGCGGTCGGCTCATCCAGCAGCAGCGCCGGATAGGGATGAACGAAGCCGCGCGCGATATTCACCCGCTGCTGTTCACCGCCGGAAAAGGTCGTCGGCGACAGCGACCACAGCCGTTCCCCGATCTTCAGCCGGGTCAAGAGATCGCGCGCCCGCGCCTCTGCCTCATCCACGGGAACACCAAGCGCCAGCAAGGGCTCGGCCACCACGGTCAGCGTCGGCACCCGCGGCACCACGCGCAGGAACTGGCTGACATAGCCGAGCGTATCGCGGCGCAGCGCAATG
Source organism: Paracoccus sp. SCSIO 75233 (assembly GCF_027912675.1). NCBI lineage: Bacteria > Pseudomonadati > Pseudomonadota > Alphaproteobacteria > Rhodobacterales > Paracoccaceae > Paracoccus > Paracoccus sp. SCSIO 75233. The sequence goes on from NZ_CP115757.1 coordinate 1,814,254, forward strand.
ATCGCACGCGGCTCCGCGCCCGAGACCTCGGTGCCTGCAACCCGGATCGTGCCATGATCGGTGCGGTAATTGCCCCAGATCATCCGCATCAGCGTCGATTTGCCCGACCCCGACGCCCCGGTCAGGGCCACACATTCGCCGGGCGCGACCGTCAGCGACGCGCCCTCCATCACCCTGAGAACCGTGCCGCCCTGATTATGCAGGGTGAATTCTTTCGCCACATCTTTCGCTTCGATCATTGTCACACCTGCAATACGGAGGAGACCAGCAGCTGCGTATAGCCATGCTGCGGATCGTCAAGTACCTGATCGGTCAGCCCGGTTTCCACCACCCGGCCATCCTTCATCACCATCAGCCGGTCGGCAAGCAGCCGGACCACGGCCAGATCATGCGTCACCAGCACCGCCGACAGCCCCATATCGCGCACCAGCCCGCGCAGCAGGTCCAGAAGCCGCGCCTGCACGCTGACATCCAGCCCGCCCGTGGGTTCGTCCATGAAGGCCAGCTTCGGGCCGCTGACGAGGTTGCGCGCGATCTGCAGACGCTGCTGCATCCCGCCGGAGAATTGCGAGGGGCGGTCGTCGATCCGGCCCCGGTCGATCTCCACCCGCTCCAGCCAGTCCTCGGCGGTTGCACGAATGCGGCCATAATGCCGCGCGCCCGTCGCCATCAGCCGCTCACCGACATTGCCGCCGGCACTGACCCCCATGCGCAGCCCGTCGCGGGCATGCTGGTGGACGAAAGCCCATTCGGTACGGCCCAGCAGACGGCGGTCGGGTTCGGACATGGTCACCGTATCGACCGGCCCGCGCTCGGTGCGGAAGATCACCTGGCCTTCATCGGGACGCAATTGCCCCGACAGGCAGCCGAGCAGCGTGGATTTGCCCGAACCGCTTTCACCGACGATCCCCATCACCTCCCCCGGCCAGAGATCAAAGCCGACATCCGCGCAGCCGATCCGCGCGCCGTAGCGCTTGGTGATCCCGCGCACCGACAGCAGCGGTCCGTCGACCGGCACCGTCGGCGTCATTTGTGCTTCAGCGATATTCATGCCGCACCTTCCTGCACCCGGCTGGCGCAATAATCCGTATCCGAACAGACGAACATCCGCCCCCCTGCATCATCGGTGATGACCTCATCGAGATAGCTGTCCGACGCCCCACAGATCGCGCAGTCATGATCGGCCTTGCTCGCCACAAAGGGATGATCCTCGAAATCGAGGCTCACAACCGTGGTGTAGGGCGGCACGGCATAGATGCGCTGCTCCCGCCCGGCACCGAAAAGCTGGATCGCCGGGCAATCATTCATCTTCGGATTGTCGAATTTCGGGATCGGGGACGGGTCCATGACATAACGCCCCGCGACCTCGACCGGGTAGGCATAGCTGGTCGCGATTTCGCCGTGACGCGCGATGTCCTCATACAGCCGGACCTGCATCAGCCCGTAATCGGCCAACGCGTGGATGCGGCGGGTTTCCGTCTCGCGCGGCTCAAGAAACCGCATCGGCTCCGGGATCGGTACCTGATAGACGAGGATCTGATCCTCGGTCAGCGGCGTCTCCGGGATACGGTGGCGGGTCTGGATCACCGTCGCCTCCGTCGTCCGTTCGGTCGTCGCGACACCGGCGGTCCGCTGGAAGAACTTGCGGATGCTGACGGCGTTCGTGGTGTCGTCAGCGCCCTGATCGATGACCTTCAGCGTGTCCCCCGGCAACAGCGTCGCCGCCGTCACCTGCACCCCGCCGGTCCCCCAGCCATAGGGCATCGGCATCTCACGGCTCGCAAACGGCACCTGATAGCCGGGAACGGCGATGCCCTTCAGGATCGCGCGGCGGATCATCCGCTTCGTGTCCTCGTCCAGATAGGCGAAATTATAGGCCTGATCGGTCATTCCGCAGCCTCCTGCTCTGCGCCCGCCCGCAGACGCCGGACCAGCTCCAGCTCGGCCTGGAAATCGACGTAATGCGGCAGCTTGATATGTTCGAGGAACCCGGTTGCCTGAATATTGTCGCAATGCGACAGCACGAATTCCTGATCCTGCGCCGGCGCGCCCTGATTATCCTCACCCAATTCTTCCCAGCGAAGCGCCCGGTCGACCAAAGCCATGGAGATCGCCTTGCGCTCCGTCTGGCCGAAGCTGAGACCGTAGCCGCGCGTGAATTGCGCCGGTTCGGTTTTCGAGCCCTTGAACTGGTTCACCGTCTCGCATTCGGTCAGCTCGACCTCGCCCAGTTCGATGGCAAAACCCAGTTCGGGAATATCGACCTCGACCGAAACCACACCGATCCGCAATTCCCCGACAAAGGCGTGGTTGCGGGCATAGCCGCGCTGCGTGGAATAGGCGAGGCCCAGCAGGAAGCCTTCGTCCCCGCGTGCGAGGGCTTGCAGCCGCAAAGGACGGTCTGCGGGCAGTTCCATCGGCTCGCGCGTCAGATCGGGCGGGGTGGTGTCGTCCCGTGCCGCTTCCTCGATCAGGCCGTCGCGGTTCAGGAAGGACAGGATATGCGGCACCTCAGGCTGCTCCGCCCCGTCAGTGGCGTTTTCACCGGCGGGCAGTTCACCATCCGCCATCAGCCGGAAATCCAGCAGGCGGTGCGTATAGTCAAAAGTCGGCCCGAGGATCTGGCCGCCCGGCGCATCCTTGAACGTGGCGCTGACCCGGCGTTTCACCAGCATCTGCGCGGTATCGACCGGCTCCGACGCACCGAAGCGCGGCAAGGTGGTGCGATAGGCGCGGATCAGAAAGACCGCCTCGATCATATCTCCACGCGCCTGCTTCATCGCCAGCGCGGCAAGGTCGGGATCATAAAGCGAGCCCTCCGCCATCACCCGCGCCACCCCGACGGCAAGCTGTTCGCGGATCTGCGCGGTATCAAGCGCCGGCAGATCGTCCGGCCCGCGACGGGCGCGTTCCAGCCAGTCATGGGCGGCGTCAATCGCGCGCTCGCCCCCTTTTACGGCGACATACATCAGGAAATCTCCGTCGATCTGGGCAGAGCGGCGATGCGAGTGCCGCCGCAGAAAATCGCGTCCCATCCCAGCGGGAAGCGGGCATGGTTGGCGACGAACGCCTCCCGCTCCGGCAGGGCGAGATCTGCTGTGTCCTTGATCCCCGGCCCGCGAAGCGTGGCGGGAGCGGCGTCGAAATCATGGCCGTCGACGATCAGCGTCGCGGCACGGTCGGGATACTCCGGCGTGCCGATGGCGAAGCGATCCAGCGGCATCAGCGAGGCCCAGTCGCCAAGCGCGAATTCGGCCTCTCCCGCATCGACCAGTGGCGCGCCGCAGTGGAAGGCCAGCCATTGCCGCATATCCGCATTGTCGTGGCTCGCGGCCAGATGCAGTTTCGTGGTGCGGTCCACCAGTGTCAGCAGCACAGCGGCAGCGGCATCTGACAGCGGGGCGGGGCCGTGATGACCCGCAACCTCAGCAATCTCGCCCGGCCGGGCCATGACGTTCAGAATGCCGCGAAACGCGGTCGCAGCCTGAACCGGCGGATCGGTGAAACCTCCGGACAGATCGGTCATTCGTCTTCCCCCCGGACCAGTGTGAAAAATTCAACCCGCGTCCTGGCCGCCTCCGTCGCGGTTGCGGCACGGCGGGCATTTTCCTCAGCCCGCAAGGGTGCGAGGATCGCGGTCTCGACCTCATCGGCATCGTCCTGCAACATTGCATCGACGAGCGCGGCATTGCGGGCATGGGCCTTGTCGCGCCCCTGCACATATCCATGCCCGACCGTGCCGCTGCCGCTCAGCCGGACCGAGGCGCGGGTGACGGTCATCTCGCCCAGATTGAACGCAGCCCCCGTTCCCCCTGCCCGGCCCCGCACCATCACGGTCCCGATTTCCGGCGCGCGCAGATAATCATGCGCGGGCGGCTCTGTGATCAATTCGGCCAATCTCTTCGCCGGTGCGCGCGCGAGCAGTCCGAGCGCGGCTTTTCGAAATTCATCTGAAGATTCAGGTGACATTGTTCCTGCCATCCACTATACAACTAGACATGTGGTAACCCGAAACGGTGCCCCGAACAATCCGTTGAACCGTGAAATTTTGGTGACAGATGAGTCTATGGCAGAGCATTGCAGATACGCTGCGCGCCGAGATCGCGCGTGGCATGTGGCGTCCCGGCACAAGGCTGCCCCCCGAGGCAGAGCTTGCGGCCCGTTTTGGCGTGAATCGCCACACGTTGCGCCACGCAACGAAGGTGCTGGCTGACGAGGGCCTGTTGTATTCGCGCCGGGGTGCCGGGGTCTTCGTCTCCGCCGCACCTGTCGAGTACAAGCTGGGCGAGAAAGCGCAGTTTCACCGCAATATCGAGCTGGCGGGGCGTGTGCCGAACCGGCGGATCGATTCGGTCGTCACCCGAAGCTGTGACACAGCCGAGGCACAGGGGTTGCAGATCGCCGCAGGCGCGCCGGTGCATGTGGCGGAAGGCGTGGCCAGCGTAGATCATCGCCCGGTCGCGATCTTCCGCGCGGTTTTCCCCGCCGATATGCTGCCCGATCTGCCGAAAGTGCTGTCCGGCGAGGGCTCCATCACCCGTGCCCTCGCCCAGAGCGGGGTGCCCGAATACAAACGCGCCACGACCCGGCTGAAGGCGACGATTGCGGACGAGGCGCAGGCGGCACGGCTTCAGATCGATCCCGGCGGGCCGCTGCTGCGCACCGAGGCCGTCAATATCGCGAAAGGCCGCCCGGTCGAGCGCAGCATCGTCTGGTGGGCGAGCGAGCGGGTGACGATGGTGCTCGACAATCAGGATTCGTAACGGTCGAGGAACTCCGCCACGGGCAGGCTGCGGAAATCGGGCAGGGCCTGCCGCAGCCGCTGATGATCCCAGTCCCACCAACCAAGCCGCATCAGCCGTTCGCCAATGTCTTCGGTAAAGCGGCGGCGCAGCGGTTTCGCCGGGCAACCGGCGACGATCATCCAGTCCGGCACATCATGCGTGACCACGGCCCCTGCCGCGACGATGGCACCGTGGCCGATGCGCAGTTCCGGCTTGATGATGGCACCGTGGCCGATCCAGGTGTCATTCCCGATAGATGTCCGCCGCGCGGCGCGGGCGGCAAAGAAATCCGCATCCGCCTCGGCATCGTCCCAGTAATATTCGGAACGATAGATGAAATGATGCAGGCTGGCGGTGTGCATCGGGTGATCCGTCGGCCCGATCCGGGTCAGCGCGGCGATATTGGCGAATTTGCCGACCGTGGTATTGGCAATATCCGCCAGCCGGTCGCAATAGCTGTAATCGCCAAATTCGCTGTTCATGATCCGCGCGCCATCACCAACCTCGCAATAGCGGCCAAAGCTGGAAGCTTTCACCTGCGCGCTTTCGGGGATGAAGGGCGTATCTGCGGAGAGTTTCGGCATCAGAACTCCCGTTCGCTGCCATCATAGCGGAAGAACCGCCCGGTATCGGTGATGGTCATATCCGCCGCGAGGTCGAGGATGCCGTCCGCCACCTCCTCCGCCGAAAGATCGGCACCGTCGCCGCCCATATCGGTCTGCACCCAGCCCGGATCGACCAGCGCGACGGCGATGCCTTCGCCCTCAAGCCGCGTGGCGAGCCCCTGCATCACCTTGTTCAGCGCCGCCTTGGAGGCGCGATAGGCGATGCGGTCGGCCTTGCGATACCCCATCCACGCCATCTGGCTGGAGATGGAAATCACACGCCCGTTGCCTGCCTGCCGCAGATTTGGCAGGAACGCCTGCGCGACCGCCAGCGGGGCGAGCGTGTTGACCCGAAGCGTCTCGGCAAACCCGTCGAAATCCATATCCAGCGGGTCCTGCCGCTCCGGCCCGATAATGCCGGCATTGTTGATCAGAACATCGACCGGCCCGGTTTCGGCGGCAGCGGCGCGCAGCGCGTCACGGTCGGTCACATCCAGACAATGAACCGCCGCGCCTTCCGGCCCCTCGCCGCTGCGCAGTGTCACCGTCACCTGCCAGCCCCGTGACAGCGCCCGCGTGGCAAGCATCTGACCGATGCCACGACCGGCCCCCGTCACCAGAACATGCATCTCATCAACCCTTGATCAGCCTTCCGCGGACCTTACCGGAAACCCAATCCATCGCAATGACCAGCAGCACCACGAGCACGATGTAATAGGTCACATGCTCCCAATCTTTCTGGGTCTGGATCGCCTGCACCAGCAGCAGCCCGATTCCGCCGCCTGTGATCGCGCCGATGATGGTGGCGCTGCGGGTGTTGGATTCGAAGTAATAGAGAAGCTGCGACAGGATCACCGGCGCGATTTGCGGGAGCACGCCCCAGCGGATCCGAGGCGCCGCCGCGGCCCCGGTGGAGCGCAGCCCCTCGACCGGCTTGTCGTCGATATTCTCCAGCGCCTCGGAGAAGAGCTTGCCGAAGGTCCCGGTTTCGGTCAGCAGAATGGCAAGCGTGCCGGTCAGCGGGCCGGGACCGTAGGCGCGCGACAGCACGATGGTCCAGATCAGCGCATCCACGCCGCGCACGAAGTCGAAGACCCGCCGGAACACCTGCCTGACCAGCCGCGACGGCGCGAAATTCGACGCCGCCATGAAGGCCAGCGGCAAAGAGATCAGACCGGCCCCGAACGTCCCCAGAAACGCCATGAGCAGGGTTTCAAACATCGCCCAGGCGACATCGCCGTGATGCCAGACGCTGTTATTCCAGAAATCCTGCGCCATACCGCCGATATTGGAGCGCGTCGGATCCAGCCGCTCGCCACCGAAGGCGAGGCCGATCAGTTGCGGGAAGGATTTTCCGTAATACGGGCTGGACAGATCGAAGAAGAACAACTCCCACCCTGCCGAACGCCGGAAGATTTCTGTCCGGGAGCGGGTGACGGTCAGACGCCCGCCCGCTGGCAGATTTGCCATGAAGCGTTTGTCGGACAGGCTGACCCAGTCGGGCGGGTCGGTGATGTCTGTGGTGATGCCGTCGGCAGTCGGGCTGATGTTGAACACCTCGCCGTTCGCCTCCAGCGTCACCTCGCCACTGGCGGCGATCAGGACCGAGTTGCCGCGACGCAGGCTGATCTCCGCCCCGCCATCGGCCAGCGGCGTGACCCATTCAGGCTCCTGCCCCGGCGCATAGGTCGCGTTGCGCATCCCCTCAATCGCGGTGACGATTTCGCCATCCCCACGGCGGTTCTCGCGTGTCACATGGGTCTTGTAGGACCAGAAATCCTGAAGCAGCGTCGCGCCGTTTTCCCATCTCGCCCGGCTGGCAAGCCCGGCCAGATCAAAGGCAACCGCGACATAGATCAGATAGGCCAGCACCACAGCAGGTACAGCGAGCGAGAACACCCGGCGGCGGCCGAAACCGCGATGCACCTCTGCGCTGATATCAGTCACAGCCATCAGATGCGCCCCTCTGCCTTGCCACGGACCAGCCGTTCACGCGCGAAGCTGGACAGCTGGTCGAAAAACACAATGGTCAGGAACAGCAGGATGAAGATCGCGGCGGCAGCGTCATACTGCCCCTGCCCCCAGCTGATCGCATTGCGCAGCGCGTAGCCGATACCGCCCGCGCCGACAAAGCCCAGAATAGCGCTGGCACGGATATTGATTTCGAACCGCAGCATGGCGTAGCTGATCCAGTTCGGCCCGACCTGCGGCAGGACGCCGAACCACATCCGCTGCACCCAGCTTGCACCGACCGATTCCAGCCCTTCGACCGGCTTCGGGCTGGCGTTCTCCGCCACCTCCGAAAATAGCTTGCCAAGCGCGCCGACGGCATGAAACGCAATCGCCAGTGTCGCAGGCACCGGCCCGCCGCCGAGGACAAAGATGAACACAAGTGCGATGACCAGTTCCGGGATCGCGCGAGCAATGTCCAGCATCCGGCGGAACAGCGGCACAAGGCGCGGCCACGGCGCCAGCCCCGGCGTCGACAAAAGCGCCATGATCCCGCCGCCGATCACCCCGATCAGGGTCGCCACGGCAGCGATATTGATCGTCTCGATCAGGGCCGGAATATTCTCCAGCATCAGGCCCGGCAGATTGCCCGCCTTCTCGACCGCCTCCGACACCAGTTCAGCCGGGAAATCGAAGAATTTCGGCAAGCCGTCCCAGAACCCGCCCGCGTTCCGCTCATTCGCGAGACGGAAGCCGGAGATCATCAGAAGCGCGAAAATCGCCCAGAGCAAGCCGCTATAAAGCCGCTTGCGGCTCGCGGCGGCGCGATATTCTTCGGAAATCTGCGCGATATCGGTCATGGAATATCCAAAAGAAAAACGGCGCGGAAGCAGAATGCCCCGCGCCGCAATGTTAAGGCTTAGCTGCCCGAGGCGTCCTGCGCCTGACGGACCTCGATGATGGTCTGGTAAGCGTCGTGATCGACCGGGGTGAAGCCAGCGGTCTCACCCGAGGCGACGCCATAGGCGCATTCCTGATCTTTCTCGATCAGGCCCTCGACCAGAGCGGTCATCTTGTCCTTGACGTCCTGCGGCAGCGCCTTGCGCAGCACGACCGGACCTTCCGGGATCGGCTTGGAGCGCCAGATCTCGACCAGATCGTTCATGTCGACGATACCAGCATCAACCGCCTTGCGCAGCGCGCCGGAGTTGTAGCCGTCTTCCCAATCGCCCTGACCGTCAGCCCAGGTCACGCCGCCGTCGATGTCGCCGTTATTGACCGCAACGATGGTCTGCTCGTGACCGCCGGTGAACTTGACGTCAGCGAAGTACTCGCCCGGCTCGACCGAGTAGCCCGATTTCGGCATTTCGACCGACGGGATCAGGTAGCCGGAGGTGGAGTTCGGATCGCCGAAGCCCAGAACCTTGTCCTTCATGTCGTCCATCGAGGTGATACCGCTGTCAGCGCGGGCAAAACCGATGGAGAAATAGGTGGAGCTGCCGTCGAGATTGGTCTTGACCAGAACCGGCTCAACCGCCTCGGGGTCGGTCAGATAGGCCTTCGCGTAGCCGGAAGCACCCAGCCATGCCATGTCCAGCGAACCGCCCAGCAGACCCTGGATCACGCCGTCATAGTCAGCCGGGGTGAACAGCTTGACCGGAACGCCCAGCTCTTCCTCGGCATAGGCGCGCAGGCATTCGTTGCTGGTCATCCGGTCCTGGGCGTTCTCGCCGCCCAGAACGCCGATGTTGAACTCAGCGATCTCTTGCGCGGCAGCCGGCAGAGCCAGAGCAGCAGCGATCAGCGAAGTGGTCAGGAAGAGTTTCATGGTTTTCTCCTGTTAAGAAAATCAGTCCGTCAGCATCTGTTGGGCAAATTCGCGGTCGCCTTCGGCGGGGCCGTCGATTGCCGTCGAGGTTGCAGCTTCGGAAAAATCGGCGCCCGCGCCATAAATGTCGCGCGCAACGCCGGTCGTCAGTTGCTCCGGCGAGCCGTCAAAGACGATCCGCCCCTTGCGCATCCCGATCACCCGGTCGCAATAGCGCCGCGCCGTGTCGAGCGTGTGCAGGTTTGCGATGACCGTGCGGCCATCCTGTTCGTGGATCTGGCGCAGACTGTCCATCACCACCTGTGCATTCATCGGATCAAGGCTGGCAATCGGCTCATCGGCAAGGATGATCTTCGGATCCTGCATCAGCGCCCGCGCGATCGCGACACGCTGCTGCTGCCCGCCCGACAGCGCCTCCGCCCGTTTCGGGGCCTGCTCGGCAATGCCCAGCCGGTCGAGGATCGCTATGGCGCGGTCGATATCTTCCCGCGACCAGATATTGAACAGCGTCGACAAGGTGCCGCGCTTGTTCAAGAGCCCGTGCAGCACGTTGGAGACGACATCCAGACGCCCGACAAGGTTGAACTGCTGAAAGATCATCGCGCAATCGGCCTGCCAGGCGCGCTTGTCCCCGCCTTTCAGCGACAGGACATCCTTGCCGTCGACAAGAAGCTGTCCCTCGCTTGCATCGGTCAGGCGGTTGATCATGCGCAGCAGGGTCGATTTCCCGGCGCCCGAGCTGCCGATGACGCCGATCATCATGGAACGGTCAATCGTGAAGCTCGCACTGTCCACGGCACGGGTGTTGCCGAAGATACGCGTTACATTGGATGCTTCGATCTGCATATATGCGGTCTGCTTATTTCTGCCTTTTTCAAGGCCGGGACTAGGTCGTGTTGACAAAAGGGATTCACATCAGGCTTTGAGCATGATTCAAGCTGGCATCTGCGATGGAGACCAGCTTGGCACGAGACCTTATGTCGGACGAGGAATGGACGTTCTTTGAGCGCTTCATCCTCGCCGTCCGCGCCCCGAACGGGCGTAAACCCACCAACCACCGCCTCGTTCTTGATGGGATTTTCTGGATTGCCCGAACCGGGGCGCCTTGGCGCGATCTTCCCGGGGAGTTCGGCAAGTGGTCGAGCGTCTATCGGCAATTCCGGCGCTGGACGTTGGCCGGGCTCTGGGAGGACATCATGGAGGCACTGAACCAGAGCGGAGCTGTGCCAAGCGCCCTGCAGATGATCGACAGCACCGTAATCCGCGCCCACCATCAGGCAGCGGGCGCTAAAGGGGGACTCCACGACAGGGTTTCGGCCGTTCTCGAGGTGGCTTTACGACCAAGATCCACCTCCTCGTCAATGCACACGGGCTTCCCATGAGGACAGAGATCACGCCAGGCCAGACGTCGGACTATCTCGGCTTCGATCTGGTGATGGCGGATAATCTGCCCCGCCCGAGCGTGCTGCTCGCGGATCGCGGCTACGATGCAGACAAGATCAGAGACGGCATGGAAGCGCGCAACGTCCTGCCCGTGATCCCGATGCGAAAGTCCCGCAAGAAGCGGATTGGTGTCGATCGCTCGCTGTATCGCCTGCGTAATCTGGTCGAACGCTGCTTCAACAAGCTCAAGAACGCCAGGCGTGTCGCGACCCGCTACGACAAGACGGCGGAAAGCTTCCTCGGCTTCATTGACATCACGTCGATCCGTCTCTGGATCCGCCATTTGTCAACATGACCTAGAAGCCCTGTGCAACGATTTGGCGTCGTTTTTGTAACAGTCAGGTGAAGACGCAGTCAGAGGCAGGCATTGCCCGACGGTCCATCAGGCCTGAAATCACTAATCTTGAATGAGGTTTCGCGGCGAAACCTGGCAGGGCAAATCAGGCTTCAGAGATGAACGAATTTACAAGCGGCAATCGGGGCTGGCATCGGAAACACGCTGAACAGCCACTGCGCCGCCGCGCCGCATCCGCGATGGAGCAATCTTTGAAACAGCTTTTCCCGATTACATGATTTCAATCGCTTGCTGCGAATAACACGCCGGAAACCCGGATTTCGGCACCGAACCCCACGCGGCGAAAGGTCTCACAGCATGGTCAATAATCGTTGAGCCCGGCACCGATTCGCATTTTTCGGTTGTTCTGCACAACAATCCGTATGATTCTTGTCAAAGTCCCAGCCAAACCATGTTGAGGCAGCCAAGATGCGCGCACTGAAACTCGTGCTCGGCATAATCGTGATCGTGGCCGCCGCTTTCGGCGGGCTGTATGTCACTGACCGGCTGATGGCCGCGCAGGACACGGAGTTTTCCGGCGGACGTCCGCCCGGCGGCGGTCAGGTCGTGCAGGTCGAAACCGTTCAGCCGCAAACTCAGCGGTTTCTGGAAAGCGTCCGCGCCGTGGGAACCGCACGGGCGCGGCAAGCGCTGCAATTGATGCCCGACGCGGGCGGGCGAATCGCGAGCATAGATTTTCAGCCCGGCGATCAGGTTTCGGCAGGCGACTTGCTGATCCAGCTCGACGACCGTGCGGAACAGGCGGAGCTGAAAGCGGCAGAGGCAACGCTGGCGGAGGCAGAGGCGGCTTTTGCCCGGCAGGAACAGTTGAACCGCAGCGGCAGCTCCTCCGACGCCGCGTATCAGACCGCGCGGGCGGCATTGCTGCGGGCCGAGGCGGATCGCGACACTGCCCGTCTTGCGCTTGAGGACCGCAGCCTGCGCGCGCCGTTTGCCGGGGTGATCGGGCTGACCGATCTGGTCGAGGGGCAGATGATAGATACCTCGACCGCCATCGCGACGCTTGACGATCTTTCAGTCATCGAGGTCGATTTCAGTGTGCCCGAAACGCTTCTGCCCCGCCTGCGCCGTTGGCAGCGGGTGAAGCTGACCTCGGCGGCATGGCCGGATCGCGTGTTCGAAGGCAAGATCAACCGGATCGACAGCCGCGTCGATTCCGCCACCCGTTCGATTGCGATCAGGGCCGGGATCGCCAATGACGACCGCGCATTGGCGGGCGGGATGTTTCTTCAGGTCGAACTGGTTCTGGACCAGCGCGAAGGCGTCTCGATCCCCGAACGTGTCCTTCAGGTCGAAGGCGATCAGACGCTGGTGATGGTGGCCGAAGACGGGGTGGCGCGCCGCGCCGCGATTGAGATCGGCCAGCAGATCGACGGTCGGGTCGAGCTTCTGTCCGGCCTGTCACCCTCAGCGCAGATCATCGTGACCAACCTGCACCGCGTCGCCCCCGGCACGGCGGTAGAGGCGATCCCGCAGGACAACCCGACCGAAACCCCCGCCGCGCCGGAGGGCAACGGATGAGCCTGCCGGAGCTTTCACTGCGTCGGCCCGTGCTGGCCACGGTGATGAGCCTGCTGATCATGCTGCTCGGCATCATGGCGCTGACCCGGTTGCCGCTGCGCGAATTGCCGCAGGTGGAGGCGGCGCAGATCACCGTCAGCGTCGATTACACCGGGGCCTCGCCCGATGTGGTTGACAATCAGGTCGCGACCGTCGTTGAAGGCGCGCTTGCAGGGATCACCGGGCTACGCTCCATCTCCACCGAGTCGGAGCGTGGCGGGATGCGCACCGTCATGGCCTTCGACCCCTCGCGGAATATGGACGAGGCCGCGAATGACGTGCGCAACGCCGTGGAGCGGGTGGTGAACCAGTTGCCCGACGGGGCGGAGCGGCCGCGCATCGACAAGAACGACAGCGAGGGCGATCCGGTGATGCGGCTCAGCCTCGCCAGCCCCGACATGACCCCGTTGGAGCTGTCCGATTTCGCCGACCGCTTCCTGACCGACCGGCTGGCCCGCCTGCCCGGCGTGGCGAATGCGGCGATCTTTGGCGAACGCTCGCCTGCCATGCGGCTCTGGCTCGATCCGGCGCGGATGGCGGCTTATGGCATCACGACCAGCGACATCGTCTCCGCCCTGCGGGCGAATAATATCGAGTTGCCCGCAGGCGAGATCGAAACCGGGGCGCGGCAATTGCAGGTGCTGGCGGAGACCCGGTTTTCCTCTGCCGACGGTTTCCGGCAGGTGGTGATCCGCAATAATGGCGCGCGCCCGCTGCGCCTCGGCGATGTGGCGGAGATCGAGGAAGGGCCCGCACAGCGCAATTCGATCTTCCGCTCCAACGGCGCGCTGTCGCTTGGCCTTGGCATTCAGGCGCAGGCACGGTCCAACACCGTCGCCATTTCCCGCGCCGTCCGGGAAGAGCTGGCGCGCATCCGCCCCACCCTGCCCGAAAACATGACGCTGATCGTCACATCCGACGAAGCCGTTTTCATCGAAAGCTCCATCGAACAGGTGCTGAAAGTCTTCGCGGAGGCCGTGGCACTCGTCACGGCGGTGATCTTCCTGTTCCTCGGGTCGCTGCGGCTGTCGATGGTGCCGGTCGTCACCATTCCGATATCGGCCCTTGGCGCGGCGCTGTCGATGATGATGCTGGGTTTCACCATCAACATCCTGACCCTGTTCGCGCTTATCCTTGCCATCGGTCTGGTGGTCGATGACGCGATTGTCGTGCTTGAAAACATCCAGCGTCACCGGGCAATGGGCGAAAGTCGGGCAGAGGCGGCGCGGCGCGGTGCCGGTCAGGTCAGCTTCGCGGTCATCGCAACCACGGCGGTGCTGATCGCGGTGTTCCTGCCGGTCAGCTTCATGCAGGGCGAAATCGGCCAGCTTTTTGCTGAGTTCGGCATCACGCTGGCCGTGGCCGTCGCGGTCTCCGGCTTCGTCGCGCTGACCCTGTCGCCGGTACTCGCGGCCCGGGCCATGCCGCGTGAGGACCGGCCCAATCTGCTGACCCGTGGCGTCGACCGGATGATCAAATGGCTGGAACGGATATATCGCACCGTGCTGGACATGATGATCGCCCGCCCTCTGCCGATCCTCGCCGTCACAGCCTTCATTATGGCTGGTGCCTTCGCGATCTATCAGAACCTGCCGAAGCAGCTGACCCCGGATGAGGACCGCAACAGCCTGATGATCTTCGTCGCTGCCCCGCAGGGGGCAAATCTGGAATACACCGATGCGGCGGTCAGGAAGATCGAGGCGATGCTGGAACCGCTGCGCGAAGACGGGACGATCAGCAATATCACCGCCATCGTCGGTAGCTGGGGGGAGGAGCGGCGCGCCATGCTGTTCGTCAGCCTTGTGCCATGGGGGGAACGCGACATGGGTGTGGGGGAGCTGGTGTCCGACCTTCGCCCGAAACTCGCCACCATATCTGAGGTCGCGACATTCGTGCGCCCCGCAGGCGGTCTGGGCATCGGCGGTTCAGTCGGGAATATCCGCTGGATGCTGGGCGGGCCGGATGTCGAACGGACGGCCGCATGGGCCGAGCAGCTCGCCGCGATGCTGGAGGGCGACAGCCGCCTTGCGTCGATCGAGGTCAGCGCAACGGCGAACCAGCCGGGCGCTAGCCTGCTGATCGACCGGGCCCGCGCACAGGATCTGGGTCTCGACGCCGAAACCGTCGGCGAAACGCTTCAGGTTCTGTTCGCGTCCAGCCGGGTCGGGGAATACAGCCGTGACGGGCGGCAATATCCGGTGATCCTGCAAGCCGCGCCGGAGGACCGGGACTCCATCGAGGACATGCTGTCCGTGCTGCTGCGGAATAATCGCGGCGACCTGATCCCGCTATCCGCCTTCGCCAGCATGACCACAGGCGCGACCATGCCCGAGATCAATCGCTATGACCGCCTGATCTCCATCGAGATGCAAGCCGATCTGACCGAGGGCGTCGATCTGGCCAATGCCATGTCGGCGGTCGAAGCGGCGGTTCTGGAACTGCCCGCAGGCGCGGTTCTGGCGTGGGAGGGGCAGGCCTCGGATTATCTGGAAAGCTCCGGCGGGATCGCCATGGTGTTCGCGCTGGCGCTGTCCATCGTGTTTCTGGTCCTCGCCGCCCAGTTCGAGAGCTTCCGCACCCCGATCACCATCATGCTGACCGTGCCGCTTGGCCTTGCCGGGGCCGTGGTGACGATCCTGATGACCGGCGGGACGGTGAATATCTTCTCGCAGGTCGGCATGATCCTGATGATCGGCATCATGGCCAAGAACGGCATCCTGATCGTCGAGTTCGCCAATCAGCTGCGCGAGGCGGGCAAGCCGCTGGTCGAGGCGGCGCGCGAAGGCGCCGTCACCCGGCTCCGCCCGGTGCTGATGACCACCATTGCGACCGTGCTGGGCGCGGTTCCGCTGGCCCGCGCATCGGGTGCGGGTGCCGAAAGCCGCCGCGCTATCGGGACGGTGATCGTCGGCGGGCTGAGCCTCGCCTTTGTCCTGACGCTGCTGCTGACGCCGGTGATCTATGTGCTGATCGAGCGGCTGCGCTTCGGCCCGGAGGATGAGGCGGAGCCGAAACCCCGGCCTGCCCCGCCAACTGCGCAGCCCGCGTCAGGGCAGGAATAACGGCAGCAGGCCCGAACCATACGGGGCGACGCGACGGGCAAGCCCCGGGATCGAGACGCCCCAAAGAGAAAGACCGGGGAAAATGAAAAAGGCCGGGTCGCCCCGGCCTGTTCTCAGTTCTTTTCTTCGATGATGACCGCCAGATGCGGGATCTTGGCGACCATGCCCCGGACCGCCGGGGTGTCTTCCAACTCGCGGGTGCGGTGCATCTTGTTCAGGCCCAGACCTTTCAGCGTCTCACGCTGGATGGCGGGGCGGCGGATCGGGGAGCCGATCTGCTTGACGACGATGGTTTTTGCCATGTTGCCCTCTCCTTACGCCTGTGCCGAGGTTTCGGTCGCGGCGGTGCCGGCTTCGGCTTCGGGTGCCTTTTCCTGCGACGGCAGGATGTCGGCGACCTTCTTGCCGCGGCGCTGAGCCACGGAACGCGGCGAGGCTTCCGATTTCAGACCGTCCAGCGTGGCGCGGATCATGTTATAGGGGTTCTGCGAACCCAGCGATTTCGCAACAACGTCCTGAACGCCCAGCATCTCGAACACGGCGCGCATCGGACCACCTGCGATGATCCCGGTACCGGGAACGGCTGTCCGCATGACGACGCGGCCCGCACCGTGGCGGCCGGTGGTGTCATGGTGCAGCGTGCGACCGTCGCGCAGCGGCACGCGGATCATGTTGCGCTTGGCCTGCTCGGTTGCCTTGCGGATCGCCTCCGGCACCTCTTTGGCCTTGCCCTTGCCGAAGCCGACACGACCCCGCTGATCGCCCACGACGACCAGAGCGGCGAAGCCGAAGCGCTTACCACCTTTGACGGTTTTCGAGACACGGTTGATCGCGACCAGACGGTCGGCGAATTCCGGGGTTTCCTCGCGCTGTTCGCGGCGGCCCCGGCGGTTTTCACGTTCTGCCATTCGGCATTCCTTCTTTGGTGGCGCGCTTGTCCGGCGCCGTTCAACTCAATCCAGGTGGGCAGGACAGCCCGAAGCCCCCTGCCCCCGGATCATCGGGGCGGCACCACGATCAAGCGCGGCGCCGCCCACAGTCATCAGAACTTCAGACCGCCTTCGCGGGCCGCATCTGCAAGTGCCTTGATCTTGCCGTGGAACAGGAAACCGCCACGGTCGAACACTACCTGCTCGACACCGGCTTTCTTGGCCCGTTCCGCGATTGCCGCGCCAACCTTGGCGGCGGCATCGACATTGTTCTTGCCGACCACGCCAAGATCCTTCTCCAGCGAGGACGCCGCAGCCAGGGTCCGGCCCTGTGCATCGTCGATCACCTGAACGGAGATGTTCTTGGACGAACGGTGGACGGACAGGCGCGGACGGCCACCAGCCATCGCGCGCAGCTTGTTCCGGTTGCGCAGGCGGCGCTTGAGGAACAGATCTCTCTTTTTCAGTGCCATTTTCGCGCCCCTTACTTCTTCTTGCCTTCCTTGCGGAAGACATATTCATCCTTGTAGCGGATACCCTTGCCCTTATAGGGCTCCGGCGCACGCCACTCGCGGATGTTTGCCGCAACCTGACCAACCTGCTGCTGGTCGATGCCTTCCACGACGATTTCGGTCTGCTTCGGCGCGGTGATCGTCACGCCGTCAGGCGTTTCGAAATTCACCTCATGCGAATAACCGAGCGACAGTTTCAGGGTCTTGCCCTGCATCTGCGCACGATAACCGACGCCCTGGATTTCCAGCTCTTTCTTGAAGCCTTCCGACACGCCGGTCATCAGGTTCGCCACCATCGAGCGGGTCATGCCCCACTGCTGGCGCGCACGCTTCGACAGGCCGCGCGGGCTGACGACGACGGAGCCGTCTTCCATCTTCAGTTCGACATCGTCATTCGCGGTGAAGCTGCGGGTGCCTTTCGGCCCTTTGACTTCAATCGTCTGACCTTTGACCTCGGCCGTCACGCCCTTGGGCAGTTCGACCGGTCTTTTACCAATTCGAGACATCCTGCCCTCCTTAGAATACGGTGCAGAGCACTTCGCCGCCGACATTGGCGTTGCGTGCATTTGCATCCGACATCACGCCTTTCGGCGTCGAGACGATGGAAACGCCCAAACCCTGACGGACCTGCGGGATTTCCTTGGCACCGGCATAAACGCGGCGGCCCGGCTTGGAGACGCGGGCAAGCTCACGGATGACCGGCTGGCCGTCGAAGTATTTCAGCGAGATTTCCAGCTCTTTATGGCCGGCCTCGGTGGTGACTTCTTCGTAGCCGCGGATGTAACCTTCAGCCTGCAGCACATCGAGAACCCAGGCGCGCAGCTTGGAGGCCGGGGTGCGGACGGTCGATTTGCCGCGCATCTGCGAGTTGCGGATACGGGTCAGCATATCGCCGAGAGGATCGTTCATATTCATTGTCGCCCCCTTACCAGCTCGATTTGACCAGGCCCGGGATCGCGCCCTGAGCGCCAAGCTCGCGCAGCATGATCCGGCTGAGTTTCAGTTTGCGGTAATACGCATGCGGACGACCGGTGAGTTGGCACCGGTTGTGCAGGCGCGTCGGCGAGGAGTTGCGCGGCAGTTCAGCCAGTTTCAGCGTCGCCTTGAAGCGCTCTTCCATCGGGCGTTCCTGATCGTGAATGATCTCGTTCAGTTCGGCACGTTTGGCGGCGTATTTCTTGACCAGACGTTCGCGCTTCTTCTCGCGCTCAACCATGGATTTCTTAGCCATATCTTCTTTCCCTCCGCGATCAGTTGCTGAACGGCATGTTGAAATGCTTCAACAGCGACTTCGCTTCCGCGTCGGTCTTCGCGGTGGTGCAGATGATGATGTCCATCCCCAGAACTTCGTCGACCTTGTCGAAGTTGATTTCCGGGAACACGATATGTTCCTTGAGGCCCATGGCGTAGTTGCCGCGGCCATCGAACGCCGTGCCCTTCACGCCGCGGAAGTCGCGGACGCGCGGCAGCGCGATGTTGATCAGGCGATCGAGGAATTCATACATGCGGTCGCCGCGCAGGGTCACCTTGGCACCCAGCGGCATTTCCTCGCGAACGCGGAAACCGGCGATGGATTTCTTGGCCTTGGTGGTGACAGCCTTCTGGCCCGCGATGAGCGACAGCTCTTCAGCGCCCTGCTTGACCTTCTTGGTGTCCTTGACGGCCTCGCCGATGCCCATGTTCAGCACGATTTTTTCGAGCTTCGGGATCTGCATGTCGTTCTTGTAGCCGAACTCTTCTTTCAGAGCGGCGCGGATCTTGTCGCGGAACTGCTGGCGCAGACGCGGCGTGTACTTGGATTCGTCCAGCATCAGATCGCATCTCCCGTGGTCTTGGCGAAACGGACCTTCTTGCCGTCTTCCTCGCGGAAGCCGACGCGGGTCGCTTTGCCGTTCTTGTCCAGCAGTGCCAGATTCGACAGGTCGATCGGCATATTCTTGGGAATACGGCCACCCTGCGAATTCTGCGACTGACGGGTGTGACGCAGCGCGATGTTCACGCCGTCCACGACAGCCTTGCCGTCTTTCGGCAGAACCTGCGTGATCTCACCCTGCTTGCCCTTGTCCTTGCCGGCAAGGACGACGACCTTGTCGCCTTTTTTCAGCTTGGCAGCCATTACAGCACCTCCGGAGCGAGCGAGATGATCTTCATGAAGTTCTTCGCGCGCAGCTCACGAACGACCGGCCCGAAAATACGGGTGCCGACCGGTTCGCCCTGGTTGTTCAGGATGACGGCGGCATTCTGGTCGAAGCGGATCGAGGTGCCGTCTTCGCGTTTCACTTCCTTGGCAGTGCGCACGACGACGGCCTTGCGGACATCGCCTTTCTTCACGCGACCGCGCGGAATGGCTTCCTTGACGGAAACGACAATGATGTCGCCGACCGACGCATAGCGACGGTGCGAACCACCCAGAACCTTGATGCACTGAACTTTCCGGGCACCGGAATTGTCAGCAACATCCAGATTGGTCTGCATCTGGATCATGGTTTACTCCCGACCTTTGGGGACGACGATGCGGGTCGCCCCAGGGTTTCGAATTTATCCGGACCTCAGGCCGACGCGGCTGCGTCTTCCGTCAGGACGGTCCAGCGTTTGGTCTTCGAGACCGGCGCACATTCGATAATCCGAACGGTATCGCCGACCTTGAACTGGTTATCCGCGTCATGGGCGCGGTATTTCTTGGACGACCGCACAGTCTTGTGCAGCAGCGGGTGCTTGAAGCGGCGTTCCACCAGGACGGTCACAGTCTGGTCGTTCTTGTCCGAGGTCACGGTGCCTTGCAGGATGCGTTTGGGCATATCGGTCCCCTTACTTCGACGACGCGGCGTCAGCCGCTTTCTGGTTCAGAACGGTTTTCACACGCGCCACATCGCGGCGCACGGCGCGCATGCGGGCGGTCGATTCGAGCTGGCCGGTGGCCTGCTGGAAGCGAAGGTTGAACGCTTCCTTTTTCAGCGACACGAGCTGCTCATTGAGCTGCTCGGGCGTCTTGTCTTTCAGTTCCTGCGCTTTCATTGCGCTTTTTCCTTTCAACATCACCGGAGAGCCCCGCTTGCCACGGGCCACCCTGATTCCGGTGGAGTTTCATGATGAAGGCTTGGCCATACATGCCCGGCGCATGGTTGGCAAGCATTTTCCCGGAAATTCTTGGCGCGGCCGACCGGCCGTTGCCACAAAAGCGAAAAGGCCCCGCCGTCGCCGGCGGGGCCCCAACCGTAGGGTGCGCTTCAGCGCACCACCCTTACCAGTCCTGACGCTCGACGATGCGGGTCGTGACCGGCAGTTTCATCGCGCCGAGGCGCAGCGCCTCGCGGGCGATGGTGTCGGAGACGCCGTCGATCTCGAACATGATCCGGCCGGGGTGAACCCGAGCCGCCCAGTAATCGACGGAGCCCTTACCTTTACCCATCCGCACCTCGGTCGGTTTCGAGGAAACCGGCACGTCCGGGAACACCCGGATCCAGACCCGGCCCTGACGCTTCATGTGGCGGGTGATCGCGCGGCGAGCCGCTTCGATCTGGCGAGCGGTGACACGCTCAGGCTCGGTGGCCTTCAGCGCGAAGGAGCCGAAATTGATGTCGAAGCCGCCCTTGGCTTCGCCGTGAATCCGGCCCTTGTGCTGTTTGCGGAACTTGGTCCGTTTCGGTTGCAGCATTGTTACTTCTCCTTAGCGGGCATCGCGGTCGCGACGCGGGCCACGGGGTGCGGGGCCTTCCTGAGCCTCGGCGGCGCGGCGTTCGCGGGCGGAAGGATCATGCTCCATGATCTCGCCTTTGAAGATCCACACCTTGATGCCGATGATCCCGTAAGGCGTCATCGCCTCGGCCAGTGCATAGTCGATATCGGCGCGCAGCGTGTGCAGCGGCACACGGCCTTCGCGATACCATTCGGTCCGCGCGATCTCGGCACCGCCAAGACGACCGGCGACGTTGACCCGGATGCCAAGGGCACCCATGCGCATCGCGTTCTGAACCGAGCGCTTCATCGCCCGGCGGAACGAAACCCGGCGTTCAAGCTGCTGGGCGATCGACTCGGCCACCAGTTGCGCGTCCAGCTCCGGCTTGCGGACCTCGACGATGTTCAGATGCAGTTCGCTGTCGGTGAATTGCGACAGTTTCTTGCGCAGAACCTCGATATCGGCGCCCTTCTTGCCGATGATGACACCCGGACGCGCGGCGTGGATGGTCACGCGGCATTTCTTGTGCGGGCGCTCGATGATGACGCGGCTGATGCCGGCCTGCTTGGCTTCTTTCTTGATGAACTCGCGGATGCGAACGTCCTCAAGCAGCAGGTCGCCATATTCCTTGTCATCGGCATACCAGCGGCTGTCCCAGGTGCGGTTGACCTGGAGGCGCATCCCGACGGGGTTGACCTTCTGACCCATTACGCTTGCTCCTCTGCGGTGTCTGCCTTGGCGGTCTTGCGGGAAGCTTTCTTGGCTTCCGCCGCAGCCGCGGCAGCGGCCGGATCGACCTCGCGCAGCTTGATGGTGATTTCCGAGAACGGCTTCATGATGCGACCGTAACGGCCACGCGCCCGCGGACGGCCACGCTTCATCACCAGGTTCTTGCCAACCCAGGCTTCGGCAACCACGAGGTTGTCGACGTCGAGGTTATGGTTGTTCTCGGCATTCGCGATGGCCGATTGCAGCAGCTTCTTCACATCGCCCGCGACGCGGCGCTTGGAGAAGGTCAGATCGTTCAGAGCCTTCTCGACCTTCTTGCCGCGGATCAGACCGGCAACGACATTCAGCTTCTGCGGGCTGACACGAACCATGCGCGCCTTCGCCATCGCTTCGTTATCCGCCACGCGGCGCGGATTCTTTTCCTTACCCATGACGATTACTTCCTTTTCGCTTTCTTGTCGGCCGCGTGACCGTAATAGGTCCGGGTCGGCGAGTACTCACCGAATTTCTGACCGATCATGTCTTCGGAGACGGAAACGGGGATATGCTTATGCCCGTTATAGACGCCGAAGGTCAGACCGACGAATTGCGGCAGAATGGTCGAACGACGCGACCAGATCTTGATGACATCCGATTTACCCGACTCGCGGGCTTTTTCGGCCTTTTTCAGCACATAGGCGTCAACAAAAGGCCCTTTCCAAACAGAACGTGCCATGGATTAGCGCCCCTTCTTGCGTGCGTGACGCGACCGCAGGATATATTTGTCGGTCGACTTGTTGGTGCGGGTCCGTTTGCCCTTGGTGTCTTTGCCCCAGGGCGTCACCGGCGTCCGGCCACCCGAGGTCCGGCCCTCACCACCACCATGCGGGTGGTCGATCGGGTTCATGGCGACACCGCGCACGCTCGGGCGGATGCCCTTGTGACGGTTGCGGCCAGCCTTGCCGAAATCCTGGTTCGAGTGATCGGGGTTCGACACGGCACCGATGGTGGCCATGCATTCCTGACGGACCATGCGCAGCTCGCCCGAGGACAGGCGGATCTGGGCGTAACCGCCATCGCGGCCCACGAACTGGGCGTAGGTGCCGGCGGAACGCGCGACCTGACCGCCCTTGCCGGGCTTCAGTTCCACGTTGTGAACAATGGTGCCGATCGGCATGCCCGAAAACGGCATAGCGTTGCCCGGCTTGACGTCCACACGCTCGCCCGCGACGACCTTGTCGCCCACGGCCAGACGCTGCGGTGCCAGGATATAAGCCTGCTCGCCATCGTCATATTTGATCAGCGCGATGAACGCAGTGCGGTTGGGATCGTATTCGATCCGCTCGACCGTGCCCGAGACATCGAACTTGGTGCGCTTGAAATCGACGATGCGATACAGGCGCTTTGCCCCGCCGCCCTTGCGGCGCATGGTGATCCGTCCGGTGTTGTTCCGGCCGCCCTTCTTGGTCAGACCCTCGGTGAGGGTTTTGACCGGACGACCTTTCCAAAGCTCCGAACGGTCGATCAGAACCAGCCCGCGCTGGCCAGGCGTCGTCGGTTTATACGACTTGAGTGCCATCTTTCTGTCTTCCGTTGCTTTGTTTCGTCAAAAACTCATGCGGCCCCCGGTTGACCCGGAGACCGCGATCCTTCGCCTCGATCAGAGTCCGGTGGACACGTCGATCGAATTGCCTTCTTCCAGCGTGACATAGGCTTTCTTCACGTCCGAACGGACGCCGGGGCGGCCGCGGAAACGCTTGGTCTTGCCTTTGGTCACGGTGGTGTTGACCGCTTTCACCTTGACGTCGAACAGGGTTTCCACAGCTTCCTTGATCTGCGGCTTGTTCGCGTCGATCGCCACTTCGAAAACGAAGGCGTTGCTTTCGCCCGCCAGGGTCGATTTCTCGGTGATGATCGGCTTGCGGATCACGTCGTAATGTTCAGCTTTCGCGCTCATTTCAGGCGAGCCTCCAGAGCTTCGACACCCGCCCGCGTGATGACCAGAGTATCACGCTTGAGAATGTCATAGACGTTTGCACCCATCGAGGGCAGCACATCGACCCCGTCGAGGTTCCGCGCGGCGCGGGCAAAGCCCTCGTTCACGTCGGCACCGTCGATGACCAGCACGCGCTTCCAGCCGTTTTCCTTCACGGCCTTGGCGACGGCAGCGGTCTTGGCGTCAGCGATGTTCAGATCCTCGACCACGACCAGCTCACCCGCCGTGGCTTTCGCCGACAGGGCGTGCTTAAGGCCAAGCGCGCGGACCTTTTTCGGCAGGTCGAACGCATGGCTGCGTGGGGTCGGACCCTTGTAGACACCACCCTTGCGGAAGATCGGCGCCTTGCGGGAACCGTGACGTGCGCCGCCGGTGCCTTTCTGGCGATAGATCTTCTTGGTCGAGTAGCTGACTTCGGACTTGGTCAGAACCGAGTGGGTCCCCTGCTGCGCCTTGGCGCGCTGCCAGCGGACGACACGTTGCAGGATGTCGCCGCGCGGCTCCAGCCCGAAAATCTCGTCGGCCAGCTCGATGGACCCGGCCTTACCGGAGTCCAGCTTGATCACATCGAGTTTCATTCCTTGTTCTCCCCTTCCGGAGCGGCGTCGTCAGCCCCGCCCTCGTCAGCCTTGTCGGCTTCGATCGAGGCTTCGGCTTCCTTCAGCGCGGCTTCCTGCTCGGCGGCGGCGGCTTCTTCAGCGGCCTTGCGCGCGGCTTCTTCCTCGGCGGCAGCGGCTGCTGCGGCTTCCTCGGCGATACGCTGCGCTTCTTTCAGCTTCGAACGGGTCGCAGCCGGGGTGATCAGGTTCTCGGGCAGCTCTTTCTTGACGGCATCCTTGACGATGACCCAGCCACCTTTGGAACCCGGAACCGAACCCTTGACCATGATCAGGCCACGGTCGGTGTCGGTCTTGACGACCTGCAGGTTCTGGGTGGTCACGCGAACCGCGCCCAGATGACCGGCCATCTTCTTGCCCTTGAACACCTTGCCCGGGTCCTGACACTGACCGGTCGAACCGTGCGAACGGTGGCTGATCGACACACCGTGCGAGGCCCGCAGACCGCCAAAGTTGTGACGCTTCATCGCACCGGCAAAACCCTTACCGATGGAGGTGCCCGCAACATCGACGAACTGGCCGGCGAAATAGTGGTCAGCGATGATTTCCTCGCCCACATCGACGAGGTTGTCCTCGGAGACGCGGAACTCGGCGATCTTGCGCTTCGGCGCGACACCGGCCTTGGCGAAATGCCCGCGCAGCGGGGCCGCCACGCGCTTGGCCTTGGCGTCGCCGGCACCGAGTTGCACGGCAATATAGCCGTCCTTCTCAGCGGTGCGCTGCGAGACCACCTGCAGATTGTCCAGCTGAAGCACGGTCACCGGAACCTGGCGGCCATCTTCCATGAACAGCCGGGTCATGCCCAGCTTCTTGGCGATTACACCTGTACGCATTGCCGCCCCCTTACACCTTGATCTCGACATCCACGCCAGCGGCGAGGTCGAGCTTCATCAGCGCGTCGACGGTCTGCGGCGTCGGATCGACGATGTCCAGCAGACGCTTATGCGTGCGGATTTCCCACTGGTCGCGCGATTTCTTGTCGATATGCGGACCACGCAGGACGGTGAATTTCTCGATCTTGTTCGGCAGCGGGATCGGCCCGCGAACCGTGGCACCCGTGCGCTTGGCCGTGTTCACGATTTCCTGGGTGCTGGCATCCAGCACGCGATAATCGAACGCCTTGAGCCGAATGCGAATATTCTGACTTTGCATCGTCATCCCTCGGAGCTTTGAGGGTTCCAGTCGAGAGGCTGACGACACACCACGCGGCGCCAGCATCGGACCTGTATAAAAACTGCGAAGCCGCCCTATAGGGGGCGGCCCCGACAGATGCAAGCGAATCCTTGTGATTCAGGCGGATTCGGTCGCGATGTGCGCGTATAGCGTCAGGTGGGGATGGGGGTCAAGGGGGGCGGGAAGCTCTATATTTGTCTCAAATTTCCAGTCCTTGCCCGGCTACGAGCATCATTAGCTCCCTTGCTGGTGATCAGCACCCATGTAGCAAACGCAAGCTTGTCTTTCCTTCCGACTCGATCCAGAGCGGCAATGCTGTCCTCTGCGAGCGTCGCAAAACTCAGCGCTTCAATTTTACTGATCCTAATCATCGGGTCGTAATCGGCTGAATGTCTAGGTCGTGTTGACAAAAGGGATTCACATCAGGCTTTGAGCATGATTCAAGCTGGCATCTGCGATGGAGACCAGCTTGGCACGAGACCTTATGTCGGACGAGGAATGGACGTTCTTTGAGCGCTTCATCCTCGCCGTCCGCGCCCCGAACGGGCGTAAACCCACCAACCACCGCCTCGTTCTTGATGGGATTTTCTGGATTGCCCGAACCGGGGCGCCTTGGCGCGATCTTCCCGGGGAGTTCGGCAAGTGGTCGAGCGTCTATCGGCAATTCCGGCGCTGGACGTTGGCCGGGCTCTGGGAGGACATCATGGAGGCACTGAACCAGAGCGGAGCTGTGCCAAGCGCCCTGCAGATGATCGACAGCACCGTAATCCGCGCCCACCATCAGGCAGCGGGCGCTAAAGGGGGACTCCACGACAGGGTTTCGGCCGTTCTCGAGGTGGCTTTACGACCAAGATCCACCTCCTCGTCAATGCACACGGGCTTCCCATGAGGACAGAGATCACGCCAGGCCAGACGTCGGACTATCTCGGCTTCGATCTGGTGATGGCGGATAATCTGCCCCGCCCGAGCGTGCTGCTCGCGGATCGCGGCTACGATGCAGACAAGATCAGAGACGGCATGGAAGCGCGCAACGTCCTGCCCGTGATCCCGATGCGAAAGTCCCGCAAGAAGCGGATTGGTGTCGATCGCTCGCTGTATCGCCTGCGTAATCTGGTCGAACGCTGCTTCAACAAGCTCAAGAACGCCAGGCGTGTCGCGACCCGCTACGACAAGACGGCGGAAAGCTTCCTCGGCTTCATTGACATCACGTCGATCCGTCTCTGGATCCGCCATTTGTCAACATGACCTAGCAACCTGCAGCTGTTTGAACGCGTCGGCGAAATCCTTGATATCCTGGGGAAATGCAACGTTTCCTGCACCATTACACGCATTCTTCGCGGCACCATGATCCAAGCCACGGTATACCTCTACCCATGCTTTGTTTGGGCGAGTTCTTTTCGAGGCTCCAACCAGTGCATCGGCGCAAGAACGCGCCAGATGATGGAATACAGCATAATACGCAGCACTGACAGAGCGCCTAAGGTCGGCTTGCTTAGGCCTCCTTCCACTGGCGGAACTAAGAGATTTCGCAGAGCCAATCAGTCCCTTTGCGAGCGAGGTATCAGGCATGAGCCTCTACGGGCCTTATCACGGGGAACACGTCCCTCATATCCTCGCCGAGTGCATCTCGTACACGGCCCGTTAAACCAAAAAACTTCCCTGCGAAGTCTGCCGCGGTAGCCTCGCGCTCCATAACGACCGTCACAAAAATCGTAACTTCCCCATCGCTCGCTCTTACTGCATCAATGCTAACTTCATGAACTTTTCTACCGATGCGCTCTCTAACCACCCGGTCAACCGCATCTGCTATTTCTCTGCTAACTTCCACGCAGACCTCCTGTAGCTAAGAGTTAGCTTGCACGAAGAAAGCAAAATTACCATGCACAAGTTCCCTCACAAAGCAAAAAGCCCGCCCCTTTCGGGACGGGCCTTGTCTGTCGCGTGGTGCGCGTGCGCGCACCCTACGCCGTGATCACTCGATGATCTTCGCAACAACGCCGGCGCCGACGGTGCGGCCGCCTTCGCGGATCGCGAAGCGCAGTTTTTCTTCCATCGCGATCGGCGCGATCAGCTCAACCTCGAATTTCAGGTTGTCGCCCGGCATCACCATTTCCGTGCCTTCCGGCAGCGTCACCGAACCGGTCACATCCGTGGTCCGGAAGTAGAACTGCGGACGGTAGTTCGCGAAGAACGGGGTGTGGCGACCGCCTTCTTCCTTGGTCAGGATATAGGCCTCGGCCTCGAACTTCGTGTGCGGGGTCACCGAACCCGGCTTGGCCAGAACCTGACCGCGCTCAACGCCGTCACGCTCCACGCCGCGCAGCAGGGCACCGATATTGTCGCCCGCTTCACCGCGATCCAGCAGTTTGCGGAACATCTCGACGCCGGTGCAGGTGGTTTTCTTGGTCGGGCGGATGCCGACGATTTCAAGCTCGTCACCCACGTTGACCGCGCCACGCTCGACCCGGCCGGTCACAACCGTACCACGGCCAGAGATCGAGAACACGTCCTCGATCGGCATCAGGAAGGGCTGGTCGACAGCGCGTTCCGGGGTCGGGATATATTCGTCCACAGCCTTCATCAGTTCGCGGATCGAGTTCTCGCCGATTTCCGGGTCACGGCCTTCCAGAGCCGCCAGCGCCGAACCCTTGACGATCGGAATATCGTCGCCCGGGTATTCGTAGGAGGACAGCAGTTCGCGGACTTCCATCTCGACCAGTTCCAGCAGTTCCTCGTCATCGACCTGGTCGACCTTGTTCAGGTACACCACGATGTAGGGGATGCCGACCTGACGGCCCAGCAGGATGTGCTCGCGGGTCTGCGGCATCGGGCCGTCAGCCGCGTTCACCACCAGGATCGCGCCGTCCATCTGCGCGGCACCGGTGATCATGTTCTTGACGTAGTCGGCATGGCCGGGGCAGTCGACATGGGCGTAGTGACGGTCGTCCGTCTCATACTCGACATGCGCGGTCGAGATGGTGATCCCACGCGCCTTCTCCTCGGGCGCGCCGTCGATCTGGTCATAGGCCTTGAAGTCACCGAAATACTTCGTGATCGCAGCCGTCAGCGTCGTCTTGCCGTGGTCAACGTGACCAATCGTACCGAT
This sequence comes from Paracoccus sp. SCSIO 75233, assembly GCF_027912675.1. NCBI lineage: Bacteria > Pseudomonadati > Pseudomonadota > Alphaproteobacteria > Rhodobacterales > Paracoccaceae > Paracoccus > Paracoccus sp. SCSIO 75233. Next base: position 1,842,558 of record NZ_CP115757.1, read on the forward strand.
GTTGACATGCGGCTTCGTGCGTTCGAATTTTGCTTTTGCCATTGCAAAGCTCCTTTGAATGACGGTGCGCTGAAGCGCACCCTACGGGTGGTAGGGTGCGCTTCAGCGCACCGTACGAGTACGGGTGGAGCGGTGCGGAAGATATATCCCGCACCGCCTTGATTACGCGTATTTCTTCTGGATTTCGTCCGAGATGTTCTGCGGCACGGCATCGTAATGGTCGAACTGCATCGTGAACACTGCGCGGCCCGAAGACATCGAGCGCAGGTTGTTGATATAGCCGAACATATTGGCCAGCGGCACGAAAGCGTCGATGACGTTCGCGTTGCCGCGGCTGTCCTGACCACGAACCATCCCGCGACGGGAGGTCAGATCGCCGATGATCGAGCCGGTATATTCCTCCGGTGTGACCACTTCGACCTTCATGATCGGCTCCAGCAGTTTCGCACCGGCCTTGCGCAGACCTTCGCGCATCCCGGCACGGGCGGCGATTTCGAAGGCCAGAACGGACGAGTCAACATCGTGGAACGCGCCATCGATCAGCGCGACCTTGAAGTCGATCACCGGGAAGCCGGCGAGCGGACCGCTGTCCATGACCGATTTGATACCCTTCTCGACGCCCGGAATATATTCCTTCGGCACCGCACCACCGACGATACGCGATTCGAAGGAGTAACCTTCGCCCGGCTCGGTCGGGGTGATGATCAGCTTCACGCGTGCGAACTGGCCGGTACCGCCCGACTGTTTCTTATGCGTGTAGTCAATCTCGGCTTCGGTCGAGATGGTTTCGCGGTAGGCCACCTGCGGCGCACCGATATTCGCCTCGACCTTGAACTCGCGCTTCATGCGGTCGACCAGAATGTCGAGGTGAAGTTCACCCATGCCCTTCATGATCGTCTGACCCGATTCCAGATCGGTTTCGACGCGGAAGGACGGGTCTTCGGCAGCAAGGCGCTGCAACGCGAGGCCCATCTTTTCCTGGTCGGCCTTGGATTTCGGCTCCACGGCGATCTCGATGACCGGCTCGGGGAAGGTCATGGTTTCCAGAACCACCTGCTTCGACGGATCCGACAGCGTGTCGCCCGTGGTGGTTTCCTTCAGACCGGCCAGCGCGATGATGTCACCGGCATAGGCTTCCTCGATCTCTTCGCGGTTGATGGCGTGCATCAGCATCATCCGACCGACACGCTCGCGCTTGCCCTTGGTCGAGTTCAGCATGGTGTCGCCTTTCTTCACCATACCGGAATAGATCCGGGTGAAGGTCAGCGAGCCCACGAAGGGGTCGTTCATGATCTTGAACGCCAGCGCCGAGAACGGCTCGGCATCGTCAGCCGGACGCGGGATGTTACGCTCTTCGTTCTCGTCATCGGGCGAGAAGCCCATCAGGGTCGGCACGTCCTGCGGACCCGGCAGGAAGTCGATCACTGCGTTAAGAAGCGGCTGTACGCCTTTGTTCTTGAAAGCAGAACCGGCCAGCATCGGGAAGAAGGACAGCGACAGCGTACCTTTGCGGATCAGCTTGCGCAGCGTGTCCTCGTCGGGCTCATTGCCCTCCAGATACTGCTCCATGGCGTCATCGTCCTGCTCGACAGCAAGCTCAATCATCTTGCCGCGCCATTCGTCGGCCATGTCCTGCAGCTCGGCACGGATCGGCCGGCGCTCCCAGTTGGCGCCCAGATCTTCGCCGGTCCAGACCCATTCTTCCATGGTGATCAGGTCGATGATGCCTTCCAGCTGATCCTCGGCACCGATCGGCAGAACGATCGGGCAAGGGGTACCGCCGGTGCGTTCCTTGACCATTTTCACACAGTTGAAATAGTCGGCGCCGATCTTGTCCATCTTGTTGACGAAGACCAGCCGCGGAACCTTGTAGCGGTCGGCCTGACGCCACACCGTCTCGGTCTGCGGCTCAACACCTGCGTTACCGTCCAGCAGCGCAACCGCACCGTCGAGAACCGCCAGCGAACGCTCGACTTCAATGGTGAAGTCAACGTGGCCGGGGGTGTCGATGATGTTGAAGCGGAACTTGGTGTCCGAAGTCCCCTCCGCGCTCGGATCCTCCTGGCGCTGCCAGAAAGTCGTGGTCGCGGCCGAGGTGATGGTGATTCCGCGCTCGGCTTCCTGTTCCATCCAGTCCATCGTCGAGGCACCGTCATGGGTCTCGCCGATTTTGTGGTTCTTGCCGGTGTAGAACAGGATACGCTCGGTCATCGTGGTCTTGCCGGCATCGATGTGCGCCATGATGCCGAAGTTACGATAACGCTGAATCGGATATTCGCGGGACATGGGAGTTCCTTCCGTTTACCAGCGGTAATGGCTGAACGCTTTGTTCGCGTCGGCCATCTTGTGGGTGTCTTCGCGCTTCTTAACGGCGGTGCCGCGGCCATTGACGGCATCGGCAAGCTCGCCGGCGAGGCGTTCTTCCATGGTATTTTCGTTGCGGTTCTTCGCAGCGGTGATCAGCCAGCGGATGGCCAGCGCTTCGCGGCGGGTCGGGCGAACCTCGACCGGAACCTGATAGGTGGCACCACCGACGCGGCGCGAGCGCACTTCGACGGAGGGTTTCACATTGTCGAGGGCTTCGTGGAAGACTTCGACCGGCTCGCGCTTGAGCTTCGATTCAACGCGGTCCAGCGCGTTATAAACGATGCGCTCGGCAACCGATTTCTTTCCGTCAACCATCAGGTTGTTCATGAATTTCGTGAGGACGCGATCGCCGAACTTGGCGTCGGGCAGCACTTCGCGCTTCTCAGCGGCGTGACGACGTGACATGGATCTCTCTCCTTATTTCGGACGCTTCGCGCCGTATTTCGAGCGGCGCTGACGGCGGTCTTTGACGCCCTGGGTATCCAGCACACCGCGCAGGATGTGGTAACGGACACCCGGAAGGTCTTTCACACGGCCGCCACGGATCAGCACGACGCTGTGTTCCTGGAGGTTGTGCTTTTCGCCCGGAATGTAGGAGATGACCTCGAAGCCATTCGTCAGGCGCACCTTGGCGACCTTCCGCATAGCAGAGTTCGGTTTCTTCGGCGTCGTGGTATAGACGCGCGTGCAGACGCCACGCTTCTGCGGGCATCCCTGGAGGTGCTGCGACTTAGAGCGCTGCACTTTCGGCTGCCGCGGTTTGCGGATCAGCTGTTGAATCGTCGGCATTCGGTTCCCCGTCTTGCTTCTGTCAATACTCGCAGTCATCAGACTGCGCCACTTCTCGACGGCCAGTTGCGCGAATCGCAAAAAGCCAAAGCCCCATCCGTTCCCGTTGCCGGGGCGGCGGGGCTATCCAGTGGATCCGGGCCGTTTCGGCCCAAATCCCGACCTGAAGGTTCTGGACCCCGAAAGGCAAACCCTCCGGGTCTGCGGGGCTATAGGCGGAATCAGGAATTCTGTCAACAAGACGCCGGGAAGAAGCGCGCGCGACCGGTCAACCCGGTTTCTGTGCTGCACCGCGTTTCACATGGGGCAGCAAACCACCCGTTGCAAGCCCCCCTTTTGCCAGCGATCAGGCGCGGTCTAACGCGGAAACGCGATCTCCGCCTTCAGCCCGCCCAGAGCCTCGCTGCGGCCAAGCCGCAACTGCCCGCCCAGCATCCGCGCCGTATCGGCGGCGATGGCAAGGCCCAGACCCGCCCCCTCGCCCCGGTTGCGCGACCGCGCCGGATCGAGCCTGCTGAACGGGCGCAGCGCCATCTCCCGCTGCGCCTCGGGAATGCCAGGCCCGTCATCCTCGACCGCGACGGTGACCGAGCGCTTGCCGAGCGACAGTTCCACCCGCACCCGGCTGCCATAGCGCGCCGCATTGCCGATCAGGTTCTCGACCGAGCGGCGCAGCATATCGGGCCGGAACACGGCATTGTCGTCCTCCTGCACGCCCGGCGCGTTCAGCGACACATCATAGCCGGACCGGGTGGCATCGCCAACGATCCGTTCCATGAACGGCAGAAGCGCCACCGTCTCCGGCGGGGTTTCCTGTGCCGTGTCGCGTGCGAAGGCCAGAAAGGCGTTGATCATCTGCGACATCTCCTCGACGTCGCGCTGCATATCCGCGATGTCCTGCGCATCCGGCTCCATCTCCGGTGACAGCATCGAAAGCGAAAGCTGCAACCGGGTCAGCGGCGTGCGCAGGTCATGGCTGATCCCGCTCAGCATCATGCCGCGCTGCTCCGCCAGCCGCTCCAGCCGGTTGCGCATATCCAGAAACGCCGCCCCCGCGCTGCGGATTTCGACCGCGCCGCCGGGCCGGTAGGGCGTCACCCTGCCCTTGCCGTAATCCTCCGCCGCGCGCGCCAGCCGCCGGATCGGGCGCAGCTGGTTGCGCAGAAACACCCCCGCAATCACCGTCATCAGCGCCGCCGTGAACCCCAGCAGCACCAGCAATTGATGCGGGTTCGAGGCGCTGACCCGTTCACGCGGAAATGTCAGCACATACGGCCCCAGCACCCCGTCCAGACCCAGCCTGACCCGGCTCAGATCGCCCAGCTCCACAGCCCGCAGCATCGGCAGATTGCGCTGCAGCTCATCCGCCACGATCCGGCCGGAGACGTCATAGAACACCCGGCTATCCTCCACCGGATCTCCCGGCATCTCCAGACTCAGCCCGAGATTGCCCGCCACCCACTCCCCTTCCCGCAGCGCAGCATCGGCGCTGCCCGGCTGGTCTAGGCTGCTGGCGACGAAGGCGATCTCCTGCGCGACGGAATGGGTCATCTGCCGCGTCACATCCTCGAAATGCCGTTGCAGGAACATCACGGTGACCACCAGCACCATGGTGAACACCGGCAACAGCAGGATCAGCACCGCGCGCCCGTAAAGCCCGCGCGGCATGAATCGCTTCAGCCATCCGAAGTCAGGACCGAATTTCATGGCGCCCCCTGATTTGCCCGCCTAGGTTAGATAATGCGAAAGATATGGGAAAGAGAGGGACATGATGCCAATGCTGCGAACCATTCTCGCACCGAACCCCTCGCCGCTGACCGGCCCCGGCACCAACACCTTCCTGCTGGGCGAAACCGACATCGCCGTCATCGACCCCGGCCCGCTGATCGACAGCCATCTTGCCGCCATCATAAAGGCCGGCGCGGGCCGCATCCGCCATATCCTCGTCACCCATGCGCATCGGGATCATTCCGAAGCCGCCGCCGCCTTGTCAAACGCAACCGGCGCCCCCATCAGCGCCTTCGGCACGGCAGAGGCCGGACGATCGATCATCATGCAATCCCTTGCCGAGGCGACCGGCGGCGGCGAGGGGCGGGACCGGGATTTCACACCCGATCACAACCTGCGCGACGGCGACCGGATCGAGGGCGAAGGCTGGGCGCTGACCGCCATTCACACGCCGGGTCATATGGGCAATCACCTGTCCTTCCTGTGGGGCGATACGCTGATCTGCGGCGACATCATCCTCGGCTGGTCCTCCACCCTGATCTCACCGCCGGAGGGGGATCTGCTGGATTACTTCCGCAGCCTCGACCGGATCGAGGCGCTGCATCCCGCCCGGCTGCTGCCCGCCCACGGCGACCCGGTGGACGATCCCGCAGCCCGTGTTGCCGAACTCCGCGCCCATCGTCGCCAGCGAAGCGCGCAAATCCTGGGCGCGCTGACCGATGGCCCGGCAACGGCTGCGGCGCTTGCGCAAAATATCTATGATATCCCCGAACAGCTTCTCCCCGCCGCCACCCGCAATGTGCTGGCCCATCTCATCGCCATGACGGAACTCGGCGTCGTCGCGCCCGAAGGTTCCATCACCGCAGACGCGAAATTCGCCGTGGCCCGCTGACCCGCGCGTCACCTCACCCTGGGCCAAATATCCATCCGGCAGCGCCACCAGCCCGCCGGTCGCGGTCACGGCACCCTCGGATCAATCCCCAAAATTCCGGGTGATCCAACCATTGATCCCTGTCGCCACCGGCGCGGTCTGCCCGGGTGAGAGAATATCCCCCGCGATCACATGCGCCGACGGATCGTCGCCCGGCCCGACGGTGACCTGCTTGATGGTCACCTCACCACCCCAGCTTTCCAGCACCCGCTTTGTGACCGCCGGATCGACGACCTGATCGTCATCCGACCACAGCGCCAGAAGCGGCTGTGTGGCGGCACTGAAATTCGTCCCCTCGGCCTCCGCCGCAAGGGCTGCCATAGGCAGGGTGGCGACAACCGGATAACAGCTGGTCCAGAACATGCGATGACGCTCGTTCAAGGGCTCGAAACAGCGCTCGCCTCCGGCAAGGATGGGCAGCCATTGGCGCGCCAGCGGCTGCCGGGCAAGGAAGGTCCAGCGGTTCAGCGGCCTGAAATTGGGCGACACCAGAACCACGCCCGCGATCTGCGGCCCCAGCTCCGGATCGCGCGCCGCCATCGCCGCCAGCGTCCCCCCGGTGGAGGAACCGATCACCACCACCTTTTCCCCGATCCGCTTGCCGATCGCGATCGCCTCCGCGACATCGCGCGCCCAGTCATCCACCCGCGCCGCACCCATCGACGCCTTGTCCATCCCATGCCCGTTCAACCGCGCGAAATAGAGGTTGGAGCCGCGCCATGCCGCAATCAGATCCGGCACCGGACGAAGCTCCTGCAATGTGGCGGAAAACCCGTGCAGATAGACAATCGAAACCGGCGTTTTTACCCCGGTTCGCCCGGCCCAGACGATGCGGCGCGCCACATCCGGGCGGACGCCGCTTTCCTCCTGAAACAGGTAGTTATCCAGATCCTCCGGCAATTCCGCGATTTCCGGCGGATTGAAACGACCGGATTCGCGCGGCCCGAACATCCAGACCAAGCCGATCAGCACCGCGATCACCGCCAGCGACATCAACACCCAGCTCATGAAACGCCCCCGCCGTTCCGGCGCATCCCCGCCCGCATCAACGGCAGCGTCTGCCACCCGCCGGGCCTTCCCCGGCGCGGCAGAGCCGTCCTTGCGCGGGCGTTTGCGCTCAGCCATGCGTGACCTCGTCAATCGCCCCAGCGATCAGGTCCAGACATTCGGGCGAGGAAAACCGATGATCCGCCCCTTTCACCAGCGTCAGCCGCAGATCGGGGCTGTCGGCGTGATCCAGAAGCCGCATCGCCCAATCGACCGGCACGGATGCATCCGCCGTGCCCTGCAACAGCCGCACCGGAAACGGCAGCGGCAAAGGCCGGTCCAGCACCAGATGCTCACGCCCGTCCTCGATCAGGCGGCGGGTGATGACATAGGGCGAATCGTCATATTCCGAGGGCAGTTCGATCCGGCCCTCCTCCATCAGAACCGCACGATCAGCCTCGCTGAAACCGGCCCAGAACCCGTTCTCGGTGAAATCCGGCGCGGCGGCGATGCCGACCAGACCGGCGACACGCTCCGGCATTTCGCGCGCCACAAGCAGCGAGATCCAGCCGCCCATCGACGACCCGACCAAAATCTGCGGCCCATCGGTCAGGGCGCGGATGGCGGCGATTGCATCCCCGGCCCAGTCACCGATTGCCCCATCCTCGAACCGGCCGGAGGATTCGCCGTGACCCGTGTAGTCGAAGCGCAGGAACGCCCTGCCCGCCTGCGCCGCCCAGCCTGCCAGATATTCCGCCTTGCTGCCGCGCATGTCGGATTTGAAGCCGCCGAGGAACACGATCCCCGGGCCCGCCCCCTCCTGCCGCTCATAGGCGATGCGGCGGTCCTGCGATATCTCCAGATATTCGGTCATCAGCGTTCCGTCAGTTTCAGCTCGATCCGGCGGTTGAGCGCGCGGCCCTCTGCCGTGTCATTCGTCGCAATCGGGCGGGTATCGGCAAAGCCTGTCGGTGCCAGCCGCCCGTCCGGGAAGCCCAGATCCTCCACCATATAGCGCACCACGGCAAGCGCCCGCGCCTGGCTGAGTTCCCAGTTGTCGCGATAGCGCCCGGTGCCCGAAAGCGGCGTGGAGTCGGTGTGCCCATCCACCCGGATCACCCAGTCGATCCCCTCGGGGATGGTGTCGGCGATCTCCTCCAGCAGGGTCGCCACATTCGCCACGCCCTCACGGCCTGTCGCCGACAGCGTGGCCTCACCTTGGCCGAACAGCACCTCGGACTGGAAGACGAAGCGGTCTCCGACGATTTCCACGCCTTCCCGGCCCTGCAAAATCCGCCGCAACTCCCCGAAGAATTCAGAGCGGTAGGTGGCCAGATCCGCCGCCTCCTGCTCCAGCCGGGTCCGTTCGGCCTCCTCCAAAGCCAGCCGCTGCCGCTGCTCCTCCGCCTCGCGCAGCAGGGCGGCGTTCAGTTGCGCGCCCAATTCCTCCAGCTCGACCTCAGCGTTCTGATTGTCGGTCTGGCTGATATTCAGCGCCTCCTGGATAGAGGCAAGCTGCGTGTTCAGCGCACTCACCTGCTCGTTCAGAAGCGCCACGCGCCGCTGCGCCTCGGTCGACGCCTCCTGCTGTCCGGACAACTCCTCACGCGCGACGGCCAGCAAAGCAGCCTGACGCTCCGCCGCGCTGGCGTTTTCGGCGGCCTCGCTGCTCAGTTCTTCCTGCGCTGCACGGGCGGCGGCCAGCAGGGTCAGGGTTTCCTCGGCCTCGCGACGGCTTTCCTCCAGCGACAGGGTCATCGCGGTCAGTTCCGCCTCCGAGTTGCGCAGACGTTCGCGCAGCGCCTCAGCCGCCGCAGCCTCGGCAATGCGGGCCTGTTCGGCCTCGCTCAGCGCCGTGCCGGTCTCGCTCAACTCTGCCTGCGCAGTCGTCAGCGCCGCCGCCGCATCCTCATTCTCCGTCCGCAAATCAGCAACCAAAGCTTCCAGCGCCTCGCGCCGCGCCGCCGCCAGCCGGGCCTGTTCCGCCTGATCGTCCACCTCGCTCCGCGCCGCCGCCAGCGCCTGCTCCGCCCGGCTGAGCGAGTTCTGCGTGGTCTCCAGCGTCGCCTCCGCCGTTTCCAGCCGCTGCCCGGTGGAGGCCAGTTCCGTCTCTGTCGAGGCAAGCGTCTGCCGCGTCTCCGACAACGCCGCCTCCGCCGTATCGGCGCGCTGCGCCTGCGCATCCCGGGTCGCGATCAGTTGGGCAATCTGTTCCTCAAAGGACAGGATCTGGCCCTGTGCCTCGTCCAGACCGGCCTGCGCAGCCTCGCGGGCGCGCTGCGTCACCGACAGCGTACTGGTCAGCCCCGCCACCTGCTCCGCCAACTGGCCCAGCTCATCTTCCTGCCGGTCCACGGTTTCGCGCAGCACCGATTGCACGATCATGAAAATGGTGATGACGAACATCAGCACCATCAAAAGCGCGGTCATCGCGTCGACGAAACCCGGCCAGATGGTCGAGCTGAAACGGTTGCCGCCCCTGCCGCGCGACAGCGCCATTACGCCCGCCCGAGCGCCCGCAGCGCTTCCGTCAACTCGGCGATCTCACCGCGCAACGCATCGAGACCCGCCGTTCCGACAGCCGCCTCATGCTCCACCATCCGGTTGATCGCATGATCGATGGAGCGCAGATGCAGCCGCGATTCCTCGTCAACACCGCCATTGCCCGGCCCGGAGGCCTGAATCAGATGATCCTGCGCATCCGACAGGCGTGACAGCGCGCGGGCGAGTTCGTCCATATCCGCCGGGTTGTCCTGCACCAGCGCAATCAGCCGCTCCTGCCCCTCGGTCATTCGGGTCAGAACCTCCGACAGATCGCCATTCGGATTGGGGGCCCGGTTCAACTGTTCAATCTGCGCAGCCACCCGTTCCTGCCCCTCGGCCATCCGGGACAGGGCCTGCGACAGCTCGGCGCTGGTATCGGTCGAACGGTCCGCCTGCCCGATCCGGGCCGCCAACCGCTCCTGCCCTTCCGCCAGCCGGGACAGCGCAGCGGTCAGGTCGGGATCGGTTCCCGGACGCGTCTCCGCCGCGCGGACAAGCCGGTCCTGCCCCTCGCTCATCCGGTTCATGGCGATCGCCATTTCGCCCATGCGCGTCACATTCGCCTCGGAATCGTCAAGCATGAACTGGCCCAGACGCTCGACATTGCGGGCCATCAGCAGGACGCGCTCATCGGCCTCAATGGCTTCCTGCTCGCGGATTTCGTCCCGCTCGGTATAGAAATCCTGCAACTCGCCCATCTGTCCCGCGATCTGGTCGAGGAAGCCGACAATGCTCGCCTGATCCAGCTTTTCCCCGTCATCACCGGCAATGCCCAGCCGAGTGAAGCCGGACAGCCATTCCTCAAGCTCGCGGTAAAAACGGTTCTGACCGTGCGTCGCGAACAGTTCCAGCAGGCCCACCACCAGCGACCCCGCCAGTCCGAGCAGCGAGGAGGAAAACGCCGTGGCCATGCCGCCAAGCTGCGCCTCAAGCCCGGTCATCAGCTTGTCAAACACCTCCAGCCCGGACTCGCCGTCCTGCGGGGCAAGCGCGCGGATCGTGTCCACAACCGCCGGAACCGAAGTCGCCAGCCCGTAAAACGTCCCCAGCAGACCAAGGAAGATCAGCAGGTTTGACAAATACCGGGTGATATCCCGCGCCTCGTCGATCCGGGTGGCGACGGAATCGAGGATCGAACGGGCCGAGCTTGTCGAAATCACCCCGCCAACCGGGCCGCGCGCGCCCAGAAGGGCGGCCAGAGGTGCCAGCAACCGTGGTGCCCGATCTTCGCCATCGCCCATTGCCGCGACGCCTTTTTCCGCGGCATTGCGGCGGCGCTGCGCAAAACGCTCGATCCAGCTGACCGACTGGAAAAGCTGCGCGACCTGCCAGAAACAGGCCAGAACGCCAATTACGAAAACGCCTAGAATCAATCCGTTGAGCCAAGGATTTGCCGCAAATATCGGTAAAATCCGGCCATAGGCAAACCAGCCGCCGACGCCGACCAGCGCCAGCACGATCAGCATTTCAAGGATCTGGCGGACCGGCTGGCCGAAATGCGGCTGCACCACCTTGCGCTCCTGCGCCCGGCGCGCGGTCAGCCGGCGCGAGGGGCGCGGCTTCGGATCGGCAACGCTGCGTTCGCCCGGCGTCTCAGACGCTGGGACGGTCTGCGGGGTCTCGGTCTTTTCCGTCGCCGCGCTCTCCGCCGCTTCCGGGGATGGCTTGGATCCGGGCGGCGTCTCGTCGGTCATCTGGTTCCTCCGGCCGGGCTCGGTTTTGCGTGCGAGTGTAGCAGCAAGCATATCGCTGCCAACCGTGGAATTGCAATTTCAACCAGATAGCCGCCTGACCTCAGCGGCAAGCGCCTCCATTTCCGGGTCTGCAAGGCCAAGTTCCGCCAGATGTGCCGCCGTGTTGTAAAGATAATCACGGTTCGGACCCCGGCCACCTTCCGCGCGCGCAATGATTTTTGCCTGATCCTGCGTGTGAAGATGGCCGGCATATTGCTCGTGATCGCGCTGCATCACATAGGTGATCGCCGCCACCTCGCGCCCGTCACTGAGGCGAATTGGCAACACTGACTCTTTATATGCATTGGAAACAAGCTCCCGCGCCCGCACCTCCGCGATGACCTCCGGCCAGTCGGCGTCGGTCACGCGCAGCGCCACCCCGTGACAACTTGCCCCGTCGGTCCGGTCAAGCGCCAGCACCAGCCCCGGCGCCTCCGGCGTGCCGCGATAATGATGCGATAGCATGCAGAAACTCCGGTGAAACCCCTCCAGCGTCGCAATGCAGGTCTCCGCGACCGTGAAGCCCGGATTCCACATCAGCGAGCCATAGGCGAATAACCAGTTCTGATCTTCTGTGCGTTCCTCTTTCATAAGGCGCTATTCTAGGCTTAGAAGGGGGCGGTTCAAGATGGCACGGAACGGGCGGATAATCCCATGAGAACACTCACGATCCTGGTTATTCTGATTGCAGTGGTTTTCGGCGGCGCGTGGTATGCGGGCGAGACGTGGCTGGGCAATCGGGCGGCCGAGGTCGTCGCCAGCAACCCCCAGGTCAACGCGGAAAGCGTGACGCCGCTGCGCAACCCGACCCGCCTCGGGCTGCATATGGATCAGCTCGATTACGGGGATGAAACCAGCGGTTTCAGCACGCCGGGGGTCGATGTCTACGCCCCGGTCACCTCGCCCAATACGCTGACCGTCGATCTGCCGACGGAAATGGAGCTGCGCATCGCCGGTGTCCCGACCGCGCTGACACTGGCAGGCGGCAAGGCGCGCGCCTCCATCTCCCCGACCCATGAAATGACCATCCGCAAGGCGGGGATCGAGGCCGAGAACCTCGCCATGAACGGCGCAGAACTTTTCGCTTCCCTTGGGATCGAGGCGCAGCTTGTCCATATGGGCGGCAACCAGCCGCTGCGCTCCGCCGGGGCCTATGACATCGACATCGCCCTGACCGATGCGGTCGTGGCCGGACTGCCGCAGGCGCTCGATATCAACGGCTCGGTGAAGCTCTGGCTGACCTCGCTGCCGGGTCAGGCAACGCTGGAAGGCAAGGCCCCGCCACCGATGCCGACCGGGTTCGAGACCCGCGACCTGCGCTTTACCTTCGGCGATGCGGAAGCAACCCTGATCGGCCGGATCGAGGCGGATGCCGAAGGCTATGCCGCCGGTCAGGCCGCGTTCTACACCGAGGACGCATCGAAATTCATCGACGCCGCCGTAAATGCCGGTCTGATCCCCAGCGGCGGCGTGATGATGGCGCGCGCGCTTCTGAACAACCTGTCGGGCGGGGCAGATGACGAACTGCCGGAAACCGACGAGGACGCGCAGACCGCAGCCGGGGCAGCGCCCGATCCCGGCCCGGTCGCGGAGGACGAACCGATCAGCTTTCCGCGCGCCGCGAAAGGTCAGATCCGCCTGCCGCTGATCTTGGAGAATGGCCGGATCTTCCTCGGCCCCGTCCCGATTGGCACCGCCCCCCGGCTGTTCGCCACCGGGGCCTGAGCCGCCCCGGCGGGGCGGAAAGGATCGGCGCGTAAAGGATCGGGGCGTAAGGGATCAATGCGCCTCGGCCCAGCTTTCCCCGGTGCCCGCATCGACAACCAACGGCACTGACAGCCGCACCGCCGGTTCCGCTGCGTTCTCCATCACCTCGCGGGCAGCGGCGATCAGATCGTCGACCGCCTTGTCCTCGACCTCGAACACCAGCTCGTCATGGACTTGTAGCAGCATCTTCGCGGGCAGGCCGCTTATCGCCGCAGGCATACGGATCATCGCGCGCCGGATAATATCCGCCGCCGCCCCCTGGATCGGCGCATTGATCGCAGCACGGCGCGCCCCGCCTGCCGCCGGACCCTTGGTGTTGATCCCCGGCGTCATGATGCGGCGGCCAAAGATCGTGCGCACATAGCCGTCGCGCTTGGCGTTCTCCACCGTGCTGTCCATATAGGCGCGGATTTCCGGGAACCGCTCGAAATAAGTGTCGATGAAGGCCTGCGCCTCCGCCCTTGGAATACGCAGGTTCCGCGACAGCCCGAAGCCGGAGATGCCATAGATCACCCCGAAATTGATCGCCTTGGCCTGCCGCCGGACCATCGGATCCATGCCTTCGATCGGGACGCCGAACATCTGGGATGCCGTCATCGCGTGAATGTCGATCCCGTCGCGAAACGCCTGTTTCAGCGCCGGGATGTCCGCCACATGAGCCAAAATCCGCAGCTCGATCTGGCTGTAATCGAGTGCCACCAGTTTATGCCCCGGCGTGGCAATAAACGCCTCACGGATACGCCGCCCCTCCTCGGTGCGGATCGGGATATTCTGCAAATTCGGATCGGTCGAGGCGAGCCGCCCGGTCTGCGCCCCGGTGATCGAATAAGACGTATGCACCCGCCGGGTATCGGCATTCACATGAGTCTGCAGTGCGTCCGTATAGGTCGATTTCAGCTTCGACATGCCGCGCCAGTCCAGCACGCGGGCAGGCAGGTCATGGCCCTCAGCCGCCAGATCCTCCAGCACATCGGCGCTCGTCGAATATGCCCCGGTCTTGCCCTGCTTGCCGCCCTCCAACCCCATCTTGTCGAACAGGATTTCGCCAAGCTGTTTCGGGGAACCGACATTGAATTTCTGCCCGGCGAGTTCGTGAATTTCATCCTCCAGCCCGGCCATCTTCTGCGCAAAGACATTGGACATGCGCGCCAGATGCTCGGGATCGACCTTGATCCCCGCCATCTCCATATCCGCCAGCACCGGCACCATCGGGCGTTCCAGCGTCTCATACGCCGTAGTCACCGCGTTCGGTGAAAGCTGCGGGCGCAGCATCTGCCACAGCCGCCATGTGACCTCGGCATCCTCGGCGGCATAGGGTGTGGCCTTGGCGATCTCCACCTGCTCGAACCCGATCTGCGACTTGCCCGAGCCGATCAGATCCTTGATCGGCATGGTCTTGTGACCCAGCACCCGCTCCGCCAGCGCATCCATGCCGTGACCGCCATCCCCCGCCGACAGCGCGTAGGACAGCAGCATCGTGTCCTCCAGCGGCGTCATCCGAATGCCGAGCCGGGCGAGGATCTTCCAGTCATACTTGATATTCTGCCCGACCTTCAGGATCGAGGAGTCCTCAAGCAGCGGCTTCAGCTTCTTCAGCACCAGACCGGCGTCAAGCTGCCCCTCTGCCTTCGCGCCAGAGCCGAACAGATCGCCCCCGCCCGAGATATGACCGACCGGGATATAACAGGCCCGCCCCGCCTCGACACATAGCGAGATACCGACCAGATCGGCGGTCATCTCATTCAGCCCCGTGGTTTCGGTGTCGATGGCGACGGCCCCCGCCGCCGCGATCCGCGCGATCCACGCATCCAGCGCCTCCTCGGTGGTCACGGTCTCATAACCGTCCAGACTGATCTCCGGCCAGTCCGGCCCGCTCGCGGCCTCGCCCTGCGGCGCGGCTGGCGTGTCCGGCACGGCGGGGGCCTCGACCTCGAATTTCTCGGCCACACGATTGGTCAGCGTGCGGAACTCCATCCCGGTCAGGAAGCCCAGCAACGCATCAGGCTCCGGGTCGCGCAATTCCAGCGAGTCGAGCGAGAAATCCAGCGGCGTCTCGCAATCGAGCTGCACCAGCCGCTTCGACACCCGAATCTGATCGGCGAAGTCGATCAGCGTCTGGCGGCGCTTGGGCTGCTTGATCTCCTCGGCGCGCGCCAGCAGCGTCTCCAGATCGCCATATTCGTTGATCAACAGCGCCGCCGTCTTGATCCCGATCCCCGGTGCGCCCGGCACGTTATCGACCGAATCCCCGGCAAGCGCCTGAATATCGACGACGCGATCCGGGCCGACGCCGAATTTCTCCGCAACCTCCTCCGGCCCGATCTCCTTGTTCTTGATCGGATCGAGCATGGTCACGCCGTCCCCGACCAGTTGCATCAGGTCCTTGTCGGAACTGATGACAACCGCCTCGCCCCCCGCATCACGGGCCTGACATGCAAGGGTCGCGATAATGTCGTCAGCTTCGAAATTCTCCAACTCGATGCAGGCGATGTTGAACGCCTTTGTTGCCTCGCGTGTCAGGGGGAACTGCGGCACCAGATCCTCGGGCGGCGGCGGACGGTTGGCCTTGTAATCGGGATAGATGTCACTGCGGAAGGTCTTGGAGCTGTGATCGAAGATCACCGCGACATGAGTCGGTGCCAGATCGCCCCTGGAATCCTGCACATATTTCCACAGCATATTGCAGAACCCCGCAACCGCCCCGATCGGCAGCCCGTCGGATTTGCGCGTCAGCGGCGGCAGCGCGTGATACGCGCGGAAGATGAAGGCCGAGCCGTCGATGAGGTGAAGCTTGTGGCCCTTGCCGAAAGCACTGGACATGGTTTTCTCCCGCTGCGTCGGTGACGGTTCTGCCATGTTCGCAAGCGGGCTTCCAGTGTTGCGATTGTTATGGGTGGTGCGCTGAAGCGCACCCTACGCGGTCACAGATGCAACCAATCCCATCGGATCGGTGCGCTAAAGCGCACCCTACAACACCACGCCCCCGCGACCCCACCAAACCCGTAGGGTGTGCTTCAGCGCACCAACCACCATACATCCACCCCCACGGTCCCACCAACCCGTAGGGTGTGCATCAACGCACCAATCACCATGCATCTACCCCCACGGCCCCACCAACCCGTAGGGTGTGCATCAACGCACCAACCACCATGCATCCGCCCCCACGGTCCCACCAAACCCGTAGGGTGTGCATCAACGCACCAACCGCCATGCATCCACCCCCACGGCCCCACCAACCCGTAGGGTGCGCATCAACGCACCAACCACCATGCATCCGCCCCCACGGTCCCACCAACCCGTAGGGTGTGCATCAACGCACCAACCACCATGCATCCACCCCCACGGCCCCACCAAACCCGTAGGGTGCGCTTCAGCGCACCAATCACCACGCACCCACCCCAACCGAACAATTCACCACACCGCCAACGACACCCGAACCGACAACGTCGTCGGCGTCCATCCCCCGAACCCCTGCCCGGCACGGCGCAGCGTCCGGCTGATCCACTGATTGCAGGTGTTCAGGATCGAGAACCGCCCGCGCGCCGCAAAATACTTATCCCCGGGCGTCAGCAAATCGCGCGCAACCGGCTGATCCACCAGCGTATCAGCCAGAATCGCCGCTCTGAGCGCATCATATTCCGCCGCCGACAGGGTCATCGTCATCGACGGCTGCATCGGACCGACCGGCACATAGCGCATGACGGAGCTGTCCCCGCTGACCGCGCGCCATATCTTGCCGGCGCTCAGATCAGAAAGGCTCGCAACCGTGGTGTAGAACTCGCGCGCGCCCCAGCCAACCGCCAGCCACTCGGCCCCGTCGGGTATCCCGGCAAAATCGAAATCTTTGCGCGTCTGCGGCGTCAGCGGCAGCATCAGATCGGTGTGGATCACCCCCTGAATCAGGCCGATCACCACCTCATCCCCCGCCATGTCACCGCCAGAGACCGGGGTTACATGACCGGGCAAAACCGCCCCGCCCAGAGGCGCAAGGAACAGCAGCAAACCGGCCACAAGAAGCGACCGGAACAGCCTGCGTATCAATGATCGTCCGACGCGTTCTCGCGGTCGATCACGAAGCGCTTGTCGCAATAGCCGCAATCGACGAACCCGGTCACCGGCGAGATCGCCAGCCAGACCTTCGGATGACCCAAGCCCCGCGCTTCGTCCCCCGCACAGGCGACCTTCCATCTGGTCACCGTCTCGGTTTCCGGGGCGGGATAGGCGGCGGCGCTCTCCTGATCGGTGGACAGCGGATTTTCGGGCGGCACGAATTCTGTCATGGCGGGCCTTCTTGTCGTGCGGGGCTGAATAGGGTCTAACCTCCACATAGCCGACCGCAATCCACCCCGCAAGAAGCGCCCGCGCCGCATGCAAGGGAACATCATGACCGAGACAGCCAACGCCATCGAGATCACCGGCCTGCGCAAGACCTACGCCGCCTCTGGCAAGGCCCCGCCGAAAGAGGCGCTGAAGGGCATCGACCTGACCATCCCGGCGGGCTCCATCTTCGGGCTGCTGGGTCCGAACGGGGCGGGGAAATCCACCACGATCAACATCATGGCCGGGCTGGTGAACAAGACCTCCGGAAATGTCGTGATCTGGGGCTTCGATCAGGACGTGAACCCGCGCAATTCCCGCGCCGCCATCGGGGTCATGCCGCAGGAGCTGAATATCGACCCGTTTCTCAGCCCACGCGCCAGCCTCGACGTGCAGGCCGGGCTGTATGGCGTGCCGAAATCCGACCGCTGGACGGATGAGCTGCTGGCGCTTGTCGGCCTCTCGGATCAGGCGGAAAGCTATTCGCGCAATCTCTCCGGCGGGATGAAGCGGCGGCTGCTGCTGGCCAAGGCGCTTGTCCATCGCCCGCAAGTGCTGGTGCTGGACGAACCGACGGCGGGCGTCGATATCGGTCTGCGCGAGATGCTGTGGAACAATGTCCGCAAGCTGAACGAAGCGGGGATGACCATCATCCTCACCACGCATTATCTGGAAGAAGCCGAACAGATGTGCGACCGCATCGCCATTATCGACCGCGGCGAGGTGCTGGTGGAAAACACCACCGAAGCCCTGCTGCAAGGTGCCGACGGCAAGACGCTGGTCATCGCCACCGACGACACCCCCCTGCCCGCCCTGCCCGACGGCGTCACCGCCGAGCGGCGCGAGGCCGGACGCATCGCCTTCAGCTACCAGCCCTCGCAGATTCAGCCCGACCGCATCATCGACGCCTTGCGCGGCGGCGGCATCCCGATCCGCGATATTGCAATCGAGCAGCCGAGGCTGGAGGATGTCTTTGTCGAACTGACCCGCCACTGAGCCGACAGGAGCACGAAACATGGCAGACAGCAAAGAAACCCCGACCCTCCCCCTTGGCGGGCTGAAAATCTATCTCTCCGGCGAAATCCACACCGACTGGCGCGACCGCATCATCGACGGCGCAAAGGGCCTGGACGTGACCTTCACCGGCCCGGTCACCAATCACGCCGCCAGCGACGATTGCGGCGTGGCGATCATGGGGGCGGAGGAGCGGAAATTCTGGCACGACCGCAAGGGCGCGCAGCTGAACGCCATCCGCACCCGAAAATCCATCGCCGATGCCGACATCGTCGTGGTCCGCTTCGGCGAGCAATACAAGCAATGGAACGCCGCCTTCGACGCAGGCTATGCCGCCGCGCTCGGCAAATCGCTGGTCATCCTGCACGGCCCCGACCACGCCCACGCCCTCAAAGAAGTCGACGCCGCCGCCCTCGCCGTCTGCGAGGAACCGGAACAGGTCGTCGACATCCTGCGCTACACGCTGAGCGGGGAACTACCCGGATAACCTCCGCCCCCCTCATCCACCCGTAGGGTGCGTTTCAACGCACCACCCCGAACCGGCTCCCCACAAAAAACCGGACGACACACCACACCCCCACCATCGTACAATCGTAGGGTGCGTTTAAACGCACCCCACACCGTCCCACGACCAAGGCGATCCGACGCCCCCCTCACTCCCGCATCAGCAGCATCGGTCCGATATTCCGCCCGCCCAGAATATGCAGGTGGAAATGCGGGACCTCCTGGACGCCGTCATTGCCGGCATTGGTGATGGCGCGGAAGCCGTTGCCTTCGTCCAGCGCCACGCCCTCCGCTTTCGCGACCTTGGCACAGAGGCGCATGAAATCGGTGATCTCGGCGTCTGACGCATTGGCCGCGAAATCGTCGAAGCTGACATATTTGCCCTTCGGGATCACCAGAACATGCGTCGGCGCTTTCGGGCTGATGTCGCGGAAGGCCAGCGAATGCTCGCTTTCGGCAACGGTATCGTTCGGGATCTCTCCGCGCAGGATCTTGGCGAAGATGTTGTTGTCATCATAGCTGTAGCTCATCGCTGACTCCTCAATCGGCAAACAGATGCGGCGTGTCGGCGAGTGCCGCGGCGACATCCTCCTCCACCCGCAGGAAGGTCGCAAGCGCCGCCGCGTTCTTGGCAGGTGATTGACGCTCGCTGATCGTCTCGAAACTGTCGAATTCCAGATCGCGCACCCGCTCCGTCTCCTGCCGCAGATCGCGCTGCACCAGCGGCAGCAGCCGGTCCACCACTTCCGCCGGGGTCGATTCATTGGCCAGACCAACCCGGGTCACATGGCCGCGCAGATATTCCTCGTCGAATTTCGGATCGATGAACAACACCCGCGTCTCGGATTTGTCCTGCTGGAAATCCTGAATCAGATCCAGCGCGGAAGGGTCGAGGCAGATCACCATCCGGTAATCGTCATATTCGTCCATCAGCAGCCGAATCAGTGCCCGCCGGTGCCGCTGCCGCTTCTCCACGGTTTTCTCCACCCCGCCCAGATCGGGCAGCGAAGCGTCGGTCTCGTTGAAAAGGTAATCAACCGCAGGAATATCGGTATACGCGCGAATCGCCTCGGTCAGCCGCTTCGCCACATGCCATTTCTTCGCCACGATCACCATCAGCGTGCTGTTGCGCCCAAGGCTGGCATCCGTCTCCCAGAATCGCGGCGCGAAGCGTTCCCCGATCCGGCCCCGCCAGGTCAGGAAGCGGAACAGCGATTTACCCTCGTCGGAAATCGCAAAATGCATCCCTTCCGCCTGCCAGAGCGCGCCGAGCCGCTCGCGCAGCTCCAGCGCTTCCGGGCTGATCTTGCGCGCGAACAGATAATCCTGACTGACAAGCATATTGTAGTGGTCGCTATAGAACACCACCGGCATGCCGTAATCGGTAAAGATCAGGTAAGTCAGTGTCCGCGACTCGATCTCGGTGCGCGGCACGACATGCGGCACGATGGTCTGAAAAAAGGTTTCATCCGGGATCCATGTGGTCGAGAAGAACCGCATCACGTCGCGCCGCGTGTCGCAGAACTCCAGCACCTTCTCGATGGTCTCACGCCGCAGGCACCACCACTGGCTGCCGATGCGCATTTGCAGATCGTCGGGAATCCTGCGCTTGAGATTGAATCGTTTCTGGAATTCGTAGCTGGCGTAAAACCGGCGCGGCTGGGTGCGTTCGTTGAACCAGTGCCGATAGATCAGCCGGTCCTCCTTCATCCCGGTTTTGATCCAGTCAGTGCCAAAAAAATCGACGCATTCGATATAATCTATGTGATTAGTGTCGAGAAACTGATGGGCATACTCGACCGATTTGATCGGCATACAGTCACCCGACAACATGTAGAAATGCGTTGCGGTCGGAAATGCATCCGATGCCGCCCGCAACGCCTCCAGCGTCGCGGCCACCAGCGACCACCCGCCCCAGCCACATTTCAGGCGTTTTGCTGCAAAAGTGACGTTCGGATTGGCATCCAGAGCCGAACGGATCTGGCTGTAGTGATGCGCGTTGGAATTCGCGTCGAAATGGATGGAGACGAAATCTCCTGTCGCCGTGAGGCGCTCGGCTTGCGCGATCAGACCCGCCGGGTCCTTGTGAGCTAGCAAAATAAAGGCTATTTTCGCCATGTTTATTTAAAATGTCCGATAGTTTCTAAGGTTTACCCTCAACCAGCAATTGAACATAGTACTTCAATCTGCTTTGTGTCTTTCACGATTTCTGCCGTTGTCGCAACCCGCTGACGGCAAAGGAGGCTGAAAATATGGGATTTCCCGGTGTATGGATGACCGAAAGCAGGAGCCTGACTTATCGCGTCGTCCCCAAATGTGCATGTTCGACGATTGGCCAGATCCTGTTTTACTCGGATCATGGCCGCTTCTTTGACGGCGACATCCATGACAGCACCGAAGGTCTGCACAAATGGTCGCAGGATGGCAGTCAGGACGTCATCAGCGAAACCGTGCGGGCGCGGACCGGTGTGACCTTCACCTGCGTGCGCAACCCCTATGCGCGGATCCTGTCGTCGTTCTTCGACAAGATCGCCGGGATCCAGCGCAATGGCAGCCGCTACCGGGGCAATCTGGTCCCACAGCTGATCCAGAAATACGGGATCGAGGTCGGCAGTCCGGAGGACGGTTTCCAGTTCGATCAGGTCAAATCCTTCCGCCGCTTCCTGCTATTCGCGCGCGATACCATCCGCTGGCGCCGCCCGATGGACCCGGATATCCACTGGTCCTCCATGTCGGGCCACATCTCGACCTTCATCGTCAATGGCGGTCACTACGATCAGATTTTCTTTACCGAGAAATTCAATGACGGCATGAAGAAGGTACTGGATGCCGCCGACACCCCGGTGAAGGTGGATATCGAGGAAGTGCCGCGTTTCAACGAATCCGAGGGCCACGGGCCGAAGCGGGCGCATAATGTCAGCGAGTATTTCGACGACCTGTCGCGCCACCTGATCTGGGAGATCTACAAGAAGGATTTCCAGCTCTTCAAATATGATTTCGACGACCCGGATAACAAGATGCCCACGGGCGAGGTCGATATCGAGGAAGTCCACGCCAAGCTCGGCCGCTGATCCGGGGGGGGGTTGGCCGGAACGGGTCGGGGAAGGTAAAAAGGGGCGCTGCCCCTCGCGCCGTGGCGGCGCTCACCCCGGGATATTTCGGCCAGGCTGAATTCAGCTATCCTTCCCATGCGCGGCGGCGAGATTGGCGTCGCTGAGCAGGCGGCGATGTTTCTGCGCCTCCCGCAGCACATGCTCGAACCGGGTGATGCCCTTGGCCTCAAGCGCGGGCAGCATGCGCAGCCAGGCCTGCGCCGTAGCCTCCGCATCGCCCATAGCGGTATGGCGCAGCCCCTCGGGGATGGTGATCTCCAGCCGCTCGCAGATCGCGTCCAGGCTGTGAACCGCCGACTGCCCCCAGATCATCGCCGAGAGCAGTACCGTATCCATGACCCGGTTCGGGAAATGCTGCCCGGTCTCCGCCTCCGCCGCGCGCAGCAGCCCCATATCGAAGGGCGCATTATGCGCGATCAGCACCGCGCCTTCAGCGAAATGGTGAAAACCGCGCAACGCCGCACTCATATCGGGGGCGGTCGCGACCATCTCGTCGGTGATGCCGTGAATCTTCGTCGAGGCGGGCGGGATCGCGCGGCCCGGATTGACCAGCGTTTCAAACCGCTCCCCGGTCAGCCGCCCGCCGGCAATGCGCAGCCCGGCGATCTGGACGATCCGGTCGGACAGCGCCAGCCCGGTGGTTTCGGTGTCGAACACCACGCAGGTCAGCGCCTTCAGCGGCCGGTGATCCGCGTTGCCCTCCCGCGCCAGCGCGAAATCATAGGTCACGGCAGGCCGGGCCTCGCGCGGCACCGGCGACAGCGCCAGCGGCAGCACCAGCCGATGCCTCTCCCCGGACCGTTCCGGCCAGATCCCGGTGCCATGCGCGGCAAGGATGTCGGCCCCGCTCAGCTCCGGGTGATCGGGATCGGGCGGGTCGCTCAGCCAGCGGTCCAGCAGATCCATCGGCAGCGCCTCGCCCTCCCATGTCAGATGCAGCAGCGCCTCCGCCCCCTCCTGCCGGATCGACGCAGCAGGCGGGCGGCCCGATTCCGCCAGCGACTGACCCAGCCGTGTCACCAGCCCGCCGATCTGCCAGCCATCGGCGGCCAGCGTCACCGGCGCGACCTCGCCCAAAGGCAGGCCCAGCCCGCGTGCGAGTTCTTCCGCCGCAACCCGGCGCTGACGCGGCGCGGGCGGGGTCAGCGCCGCATCCAGATCGCGCAACGCAGCGACGAGCCCGCGCCCCTCGGCCCGGATCGTGTCGTGCAGCCCCTCCGGCAGCGGCCCGTTCAGATCGTCCAGCAGCGGCGCCAGCGCGGCGGCATGGCGGCTCAGCGCTTCCACCGATGCGCGCGGCGGCACCGGCTCGCGCCGGGCGGGGCGCAGGATCAGCACCGTGCCGCCCTCGTCATCCTGAAGCCGCCGCATCCGACCGCTTAAACGCGCATCATCAGCCCCGATCAGCGCCACATCGCTCGCCTCTGCCCCGGCGTCGAGCCGCGCCTGCGCCGCCTCCAGCCCGCCGCTGCGCAGAAATCGCGACAGATCCCGGTCGAGCGCCAGCCCCGGCAGAAGCTGCGCAGCGGCGGCGTTGTAAAACACCACCCGCCCCTCCGCATCGGCCAGAATCGCACCGGCACCGATATCGGAGAGGATCTTTTCCAGCATGGATTTCTCACGCGCCTCGGCCTCGGCGTGATCCGACAGCGCCGCCTCCAGATCGTCGCGGGCACGGGACTGCGCAGCGGCGGCAGCGCGGGCAGCAGGGGCCAGATCGGCCAGATAGCGCCCCTCATCCGCATCCGGGATCGCCCCGGTCAGAAGCGACCCGGCCAGCGTCTCGATCGGGCGGGCGACATTCTGGTCGAACAGATACCAGACCCCGGCGACCAGCAGCGCCCCGCCCAGCCCGGCAATCAGCGCGATCAGCGAAAACGCATCGGTCACGCCCGCCATGCCGTCCCCGGCCACCAGCCGCCCATGCGCGACGAACAGCCCCAGCAGGCACAGCGCCACGATCCCCGCCGCCAGACCGGCGAAGATCAGGAACACGCGGACCCGCAGCGACAAACCGCTCAGCATGACGCACCGTCCAGCATCCGCGCCATCTCCGCCCGCAGTTCCGCCATCTCGAAGGGTTTGGAGATGAACCCGTCGGCACCAAGCGCCAGCCCCTTGCGCCGCTCCGTCACCGAACCGCGCGCGGTCATCATCAGCACCAGCACATCTTTCAGCACCGGATCGGCCCGCATCTCCTGCACGATCTGGTAGCCGGAGATCTCGGGCAGCATCACATCCAGCAGCACCAGATCGGGCAGCTTCGCCCGCATCGCCGCGATGGCACCGCCGCCCGTGGCCAGCCGCTCATGCTCATGCCCGTCGCGCGTCAGCAGGAAATCGAGCGCGGCGGCAATGTTGTCCTCATCCTCGATCACCAGAATCCGCGCCATCTCATCCCCCCGAACAGATCGCCGCAAAGGCCGGATCGCCCGCCGCCGCGTCCTGCCAGTCGCCATTGGGCGCACGGGTGCGGCCGCCCGCGCAATCCACCCCCTGTTCAACCGTCACGCTGCGCTTCCAGCGTTCGACAAGGATTACCGGCACGATCTGCGCCCCGTCCTGCCCTTCGCGCACGGCGTCAGGGTCGATCAAGGCAAGGCGGGAGGTCGGGGCGACCAGAAAGGTCCACGGCCTCAGCCCGCTGCGCCCGGTGCCTTCGCTGACCACCTGAACCCGCTCCGGCAATTGCGCCTTCACCCGGCTGGCCCAGCTATATTCGTTCCATGTCGCATAGATCAGCATCGAGGCACCGATCCCCGCCGGCAAAACCCAGCCCGGCAGCGGACGCCCGGCCGCGCGCAGCGCATGGGTCAGCGCATAAAGCAGCGCCGCCGCACCGATGGCGACCGCAAAGACGCCCAGAAGATCGCCGCCCACGCCGCTTAACTGGTTCATGACAACATCCCTTTCCCCTGACCCAAGGCCGACTGCATCGAACGCACCACGACAAAGGCATCGCGCAGATGGCTGCGCTCGAAATCCGGCAGATCGGCGGGGGACAGGAAATTATCCGGCTTCCGCCCCGCCCGGACCAGTGCGGCCTGATTTTCCAGCCGCAGCGTCTGGATCAGATCGTAAGCCGCAATAAGATCGCGCGCGCCGCTGCCAGAGATGACGCCGCGATCCTCCGCCGCCTCCAGCCGGGCGCGCGTGTTGACCGGGCTCAGCCGCCCTTTCAGCGCATAGACCCGCGCCAGATCGGCGACCGGCACCACGCCGTTCATCTTCATGTCGATATGGCCCTGATGCTGGCCCGAGCGGATGGTGGCGAACCCCCGGATCAGCCCCAGCGGCGGCTGATGTTTCAGCGAATTGCCGATCATATGGGCCACGAAGATCGAATTCTTCGCCGCCATCTCCAGCGTCTCGGCCTGAAGCCCCGCCAGAAGTGCTCCATCCCCGCCAATCGCCCGCAGATCGAACATGACAGAGGCCAGCATCTGCGCCTCGGGCGAAGGCCGGTCGATCCAGCCGCGGAAATAATCGCGCCAGATATTGCGCGGCTGACGCCAGCGCGGATTGGTCGCCATCATATCGCCGGGGCAATAGACATATCCCGCCGCATTCAGCCCGTCGCTGACAAAGCGGGCGAGGTTTTCGTAATAGGGATCGGCAGGGTCCGCCCCGTCCGCGAGGATCAGGATATTGTCCTGATCCGACACGCCGGTCTGATCCTGCCGCCCCTGCGAGCCGCAAGCCGCCCACAGATACGGCGCAGGTGGCGGGCCAAGCTTCGCCTCCGCCATCGCCAGCAGGCGGCGCGTGACGGCATCGGCAATATCGGTGATCAACCGCGTCACCACCTCATGACGCTGATGGGCGGCGACAAGGCTGACCAGCAGATCCGGGATCCGCGCCGTCACCTCCGCCATCTGCGCCACATCGCTCGCCTGCGCAACGTCCCGGATCAGGATCGAACTCGACACCGCCTGAACCCGCGTCAGATCGGTCTGCGTGATCATGCCCACAAACCGCCCCGCCTCGACCACCGGCAAATGCCCGATCCGCCGCTCCATCATCGAATGCAGCACGTCAGAGCCGAGCGCCCCCGGCGGCAGCGAAACCGGATCGCGGGTCATGATTTCCGAGACCGGTGCGGCGCTGTCACGCCCCTCCGCCACCACCCGGTTCGACATATCGCGGATCGTGACCAGCCCGAGCAGCGCGTCATCCTCGCCCGTGATCCCCAGAGAGGAGACACCGGCATCGCGCATCATCCGCGCGGCCTCCGCAATCGTCGTCTCCGGCGCGGCGGAAACCGGCTTGCGGCCCAGCAGATCGGCGACCTTCAGCGTCGCAATATCCGCCCCGCCGCGCGCCGCCCCGCGACCCCGGCGGAAAAACCGCGCGAATGCGGCGGAGCTTTCCAGCAGCCCCTGAAACACCTCTGCGGGCAGCATCAGCACCGTGCCCGCCCGCGTCACCTTCGCCGTGGTCGCAGCCAGCCCGTCGGCCAGCAAGCCCCGCTCCCCGAAACTGTTGCCACGCCCGAGGACAGAGACCAGACCGCCATTGCCGTCCGTCACCTCAACCCCGGCGCTTTCGATCAGATAAAGCCCATCAAGCGGCGCGCCGTGGGTGTAAACCACCTCGCCCGCCTGCCATTCCCTGCGGGCGAAGGAACCGGCCACACGGGCCAGCTCGTCCTCCGGCAGGGCGTCATAGGGATGAATGCTGGCGATGAAGTCCTGAACCCTGTCCATATCGTCCCCGCGAATAAGAATGCCGCGCCCCCGATTATGCAGGGGGCGCGACGATTTTTCCTAGTGATGCGTTGCCGCACCCGCGCCGCGCGGCACGCGGATCGATTCGACCAGCTCGACAATCTCCGCCGGCGGCTCCTCGGTCGCGTTGGACACGAAATAGGCCACGGCAAAGTTGATGATCGCACCGATCACCCCGAAGGAGGCGGGCGAGATCCCGAACAGCCAGTTCGCCGCCGTATCTTCAAGCATGTTGGTGCCGGCGATGAAGAGCCAGCCCTTATAGGTGAAGATATAGACCAGCGTTGACGCGATACCCGCGATCATGCCCCAGATCGCCCCCTGCTTGTTGATGCGGGTCGAGAAGATCCCCATCATCAGCACCGGGAAGATCGAGGACGCCGCAAGCCCGAAGGCCAGCGCCACGGTCTGCGCCGCAAAGCCCGGCGGGTTCAGCCCCAGAAGCGTCGCGACAAGGATCGACACCGCCATCGAGATACGGGCGGCGTTCAACTCGCCCTTCTCGCTGATATCGGGTGCCAGCCAGCCTTTGACGAGGTCATGCGACACAGCGCCGGAAATCGCCAGCAGCAGACCCGCCGCCGTCGACAGCGCCGCCGCCAAACCGCCCGCCGCCACGATGGCGATGACCCATCCCGGCAGGTTGGCGATTTCGGGGTTGGCCAGAACCATGATGTCGCGGTTGACCGTGGTCAGCTCGTTGCCTTGCAGACCCTGTTCCTCGATGGCCGCCGTCAGCGCTTCGCTTTCGCCGCCGTCATTATAGTACTGGATCAGCCCGTCGCCGTTCTTGTCCTCCCACTGGAGCAGCCCGGTGACCTGCCAGTTGCGCATCCACTGCTTGTCCTCATCGTTCTCGATGGATTCAAGCGATACGGCTGGCTGGCTGTAGGTCTCGCCCTCTGCCGCGCCCGGCCACATCGTCGTGGTCAGGTTGAAGCGCGACATCGCACCGACCGCCGGGGCGACCGTGTAAAGCAGCGCGATGAACACCAGTGCCCAACCCGCCGATTTCCGCGCATCCGCGACTTTCGGCACGGTGAAGAAGCGGATGATGACGTGAGGCAGACCGGCGGTCCCGATCATCAGCGCCAGCGTGAACAGCGCCATATCCAGCGTGCTGGTGTGGTGCGCCGTATACTCGCGGAAGCCCAGATCGGTCACGACCTGATCCAGCTTGGTCAGGAATTTCGTGTCCGTTCCGCTCAGCGTGCCGAACAGACCCGTCTGCGGCAGGAAATGCCCGGTCAGTTGCAGCGCGATGAAGATCGCCGGGATCGTGTAGGCCACGATCAGCACGACATATTGCGCCACCTGCGTATAGGTGATGCCCTTCATGCCGCCCAGAACCGCGTAGCAGAACACAAGTGCCGCACCGATCCACAGACCGGTGGAATTCGACACTTCCAGATAGCGCGAGAAGGTCACGCCCACCCCGGTCATCTGCCCGATAACGTAAGTAATCGAGATGATCAGCAGGCAGACAACGCCAATGATCCGTGCGGTTTTGGAATAGAAGCGGTCACCGATGAATTCCGGCACGGTGAACTTGCCGAATTTCCGCAAGTAAGGCGCCAGCAGCATCGCCAGCAGCACATAACCGCCGGTCCAGCCCATCAGATAGGTGGAGTTGTCATAGCCGGTAAAGGCAATCAGACCCGCCATGGAGATAAAGCTGGCCGCCGACATCCAGTCCGCTGCCGTCGCCATCCCGTTCATCACCGGGCTGACACCCCGGTTCGCGGCATAGAACTCGCTCGTCGATCCGGCGCGGGCATAGATCGCGATGCCGATATACAGCGCGAAGCTCAGCCCGATAAAGATCAGGTTAAGGGTATACTGGCTCATCTTATTCCTCCACCCCATGCTCACGGTCGAGATTGTTCATGCGCCACGCGTAAAAGAAGATCAGCACGATAAAGACGAGGATCGAGCCCTGCTGGGCGAACCAGAACCCCAGATCGGTGCCCCCGACGCTGATACCGCTCAGAAGCGGGCGGAAAATGATCGCGAAGCCGTAGGACACAAGCGCCCATATCGCGATACAGATCCAGATGATCCTCAGATTTGCACGCCAATAGGCGTTCGTTGATTGCTTGTCACTCATATCCCTTGGTCCCTCCCTGTGACAGGTCGTGCCGCCTGTGCTCCGCCATCCCGCGCGCGGCGGCTGCGCGCGGGTGGGATGAAAAGGTCTGGCTGGTTTGGCTCAGCCCCGGTTCATGCGGTTTTCGATCAGGTCCTCCACAACCTCCGGCTCCGCCAGCGTCGACGTATCGCCAAGGCTGCCGTAGTCGTTTTCAGCGATCTTGCGCAGGATGCGGCGCATGATCTTGCCCGAACGGGTCTTGGGCAGGCCCGGCGACCACTGGATCAGGTCCGGCTTGGCAATCGGGCCGATCTCCGTGCGGACCCAAGTCTCCAGCTCCTTGCGCAGCTCGTCGGTAGGCTCCACCCCGTTCATCAGCGTGACATAGGCATAGATGCCCTGCCCCTTGACCTGATGCGGATAGCCGACCACGGCCGCCTCTGCGACCTTGCTATGGGCGACAAGCGCGGATTCGACCTCCGCAGTGCCCATCCGGTGGCCGGAGACGTTGATGACGTCATCCACCCGGCCGGTGATCCAGTAATAGCCATCCGCATCCCGCGTGCAGCCATCGCCGGTGAAATAGTAGCCGGGATATTGCTGGAAATAGGTCTCCATGAAGCGCTGATGATCGCCCCAGACGGTGCGCATCTGCCCCGGCCAGCTATCGGCGATGCACAGCACGCCTTCCGCCGGATTGCCCTCCTGCACATCGGCGGATTCGGCGGCCAGAATTACCGGCTTCACCCCGAAGAAGGGCAGCGTCGCCGAACCGGGCTTGGCCTCGATGGCACCGGGTAGCGAGGTGATCATGTGCCCGCCCGTCTCCGTCTGCCACCAGGTATCGACAATGGGGCATTTCCCCTTGCCGACATTCTCATTGTACCAGTTCCACGCCTCCGGGTTGATCGGCTCCCCGACCGTGCCGAGAATGCGCAGGCTGGACAGGTCGTATTTCTCGACCCACTCCGCCCCCTGCCCCATCAGCGCCCGGATCGCCGTCGGCGCGGTGTAGAACTGGTTGACCTTGTGCTTCTCGCAGACCGCCCAGAAACGCCCCGCATCGGGATAGGTCGGCACGCCCTCGAACATCAGCGTGGTCGCGCCATTGGCCAGCGGGCCGTAAACGATATAGCTGTGGCCCGTGACCCAGCCTACATCCGCCGTACACCAGAAGATGTCGCCGTCCTTGTAGTCGAAGGTGTATTCATGCGTCATCGCCGCATAGACCAGATACCCGCCGGTCGAATGCACAACCCCCTTGGGTTTGCCGGTAGAGCCGGAGGTATACAGGATGAACAGCGGGTCTTCGGCATTCATCGGGCGCGGCGGACAATCCGGGCTGACCTCCTCCATCATCGCCAGCACGTCGACATCGCGGCCCTGAATCCAGGTCGTCTGATCGCCGGTATGCTTGACCACAAGGCAACGCACCCGGTCCGAGCAGTGGAGCAGGGCCGCATCCGCATTCGATTTCAGCGCCGTGCGCCGCCCGCCACGCGGCGCGGTATCGGCGGTAATCACCACCTTCGCGCCGCTGTCATTGATCCGGTTGGCCAGCGCATCGGGGGAAAAGCCGGCGAAAACGATGGAATGGATCGCCCCGATCCGCGCGCAGGCCAGCATCGCGTAAGCCGCCTCCGGGATCATCGGCAGGTAAATCACCACCCGGTCGCCGCGCATGACGCCCTGGCTCAACAGCACATTCGCCATCCGGTTCACCTTGTCGCTCAACTGGCGGTAGGTGATATGCTGCGCCTCGGCCTGCGGATCGTCCGGCTCGAAGATGATCGCGGTCTTGTTCCCGCGCTTGGCCAGATGCCGGTCCACACAGTTGACGCTGGCGTTCAGAACCCCGTCCTCGAACCATTTGATCGAGACATCGCCAAAGGTAAAATCGCTGTTCTTGACCTTGGTAAACGGCTCCATCCAGTCCAGCCGCTTCGCCTCACGCCTCCAGAAACCATCGGGGTCGCTGACCGATTCTTCATACATCCGGCGATAGTCGTCAGGCCCGGCATGTGCATCCTCGAACCCGGCCGGAATCGGATGTTTGGCAATGTTTTCAACAGACATATAAAGCTCCCCCAATCTCTCGTCGCGGCATCGTCACAGGCGAAAATCTTTCACCCCAGGCGCGATATCGACAGTTAATCACCGTTATAGGAACGCATAAAGTGCTTTCTTTAAAGGAAAATTTTGTAAATTCATTGACGGATTTATCTGGATATTTGTAAATATTTCACAAGATCGAGAGGTAAATCCGGGACTTGTCAGCGGGTTAAGCCTCGGGCAAAGCTGCGCTTATGATCAAAGACCCGATACAACCGACAGATGACGATGCCCGGCGCATCCTGCGCGATCTTTTGGCAGAGATGCAGCATGCCGTTCTGGCAGTGAATCCACCGGACAGCCCGTTTCCGCATCTGTCCCGCATCGCATTACAAGCTGATGACGACCGCACGCCGATGGCGCTGCTCTCCGGCCTCGCAACCCACACCCGGGTGCTGGCCCTCAACCCCCATGCCGGGCTGCTGATCGCGGCTCCCCCGGCCAAGGGCGATGCCATGACCCAGGCCCGGCTCAGCCTTCAGGTTATCGCGAAACAATTGCCGAATACCGGCCCCGAACACGCAGCCCGCCTGGAGATATGGGTCGGGCGCAATCCGAAAGCCAAGGTCTACGCGACCCTGCCCGATTTCCATTTCTGGCGGATGGAACCGCAGGCAGGGCTGCTCAATGCCGGTTTCGGAAAGGCTTATCACGTCACGGCGGCGGATCTGGCGAACCCCCCGGCCTGATCCGGCCGGGGGACATAGACAAGCCCGCTCAGTTCGGATCGTCCATCCGCGCCCGGATGACAACTTTTCCCTTCGCCGGTTTCGACCACTCCACCTGCACATTCGCCTTTTTCGCGCCCTGCCCGGTCCGAACCCAGGGCATTTCCGTGATCCGGCGGCCCGCGCCATCCTGTATCATCGAAACCGCCGTCACCGAATCCACCTGCTTCGCCCAGCCCTGAAACGGCAGATGCGCCGAAACTGGCACCACCCAACTCGCCTGCGCCCC
Organism: Paracoccus sp. SCSIO 75233; assembly: GCF_027912675.1. Lineage (NCBI taxonomy): Bacteria > Pseudomonadati > Pseudomonadota > Alphaproteobacteria > Rhodobacterales > Paracoccaceae > Paracoccus > Paracoccus sp. SCSIO 75233. The sequence goes on from NZ_CP115757.1 coordinate 1,874,237, forward strand.
GGCCTGCTGATGGGTGATCTGCACCGGGTTCGCGACATAGTCCCGCACACCGTTGAACGTGTTGCCCGCAAACAGGATATTGCGCATCCGCGAATAATCCAGATCCGCAAAGCTGGTATCTACCCGCTCCACCCGCCGGATTTTCCCGCCGAGCGACAGGAACACGTTATCCGCCACCGTCAGCCCGTGAATATGATGCCCCTTCCCGTAGGGTTTCACCGACAGCCAGGCGAAATCCTGCAACACATTCTGCACCGTGAAGTGATTGCCGCTGATCGACAGCCCGCCGAAGGAATACTGGCTCGGCCCGAAATCCGGGTTCACCGCATATTCATTGGTCCACTCGATGACATTATTATCGATGTAATTCCCGGTGATCGCCATCTTGCAATGGGTCTGCGCAATGACCAGCCCCGGCACACGCTTGCCCGCGCTCTCATTATCGCCCTGAAACCAGTGATTTCCGACCAGCAGATGCCCGGCCCCCGCCGCCACCATGAAGGTGCCGAAGCGCACGAAACGGTTGTCGCGGATCTTCACGTCATTGGCGTTGACATTGATCGCCACCGTCTTGCGGTCCTGCGCGCGCAGCGTCATTTCAGAGGACAGGAACTGGCAGCGATCGACCAGCAGATCCTGACAGCCCCGCCCGACCGAGGTGATCCCGCGCGCCCCCGGCCCGGTGATGAAGCAATCGCGCACATGGAACATCTGCCCCTGCGCAGGCAGCATCAGGAAACTGCCGATCCCGTTCAGCGAAAACTCGATATCCGCGAAGTTGATCCGGGCGCAGTTCTCCATACCCAGAAAATCGAACGCATAGCGGAACCGCTCGAAACGATAGCTCCGCATCCCGGAACCGCCGTAAAGCGGCTGCGACAAGGTCACCGTCCCAGCGCCGATATTCTTCGCCTTCACATAGATCTCACGCCCGACACCCGGCCCGGTCACCAGACTGCCAACCTCGATATTGGCGACGTCCGCCACCTCGGTCAGCCGGTCGCGCTGCCCCACGTCATAGCGCGCCCGCGACGTCACCACCTTGCTGCGCCACGCCGGCCCGTCCTTCACGTCGATCCAGCCATTGCTGATGACCCGGCGGCTGGTGAAGCTGGTGACACCCGGCGCGATCTCCGTCATCACCAGCGGCTCGGCCAGCGAAATCTTGCGCCCGCACAGATCCAGCGTGGCGTGATCGCTGTAACCCAGCAGCGCCTGCATCGCGCGTTTCAGCGCCTCGGTTTCGTCCCCGAACGCCTCCAGATAGCTCGCATAGGTAAACGATCCCATCAGCGTCAACCGCGCCGCACGCGGCATGCTCAGCGTGCCGGTAAAACGCACCGCCGATTTCAGCGTCAGGTCCGAACCGATCCGGTACACCCCGTCCGGCACCACCAGAACCCGGCCCTTCGCCGCCTCATCCGCAGCCAGAAACGCCGCCCTGTCATCGGTCTTGCCGTCACCTTTCGCGCCGAAATCGCGCAGATCAACCAGATCCATCATCTCGCGCAGAAACTGCGCGGTCACATCCTCGATGCGGATCGACTCGATGCGCACCGTCCCGCCATTCGCGCCGAGAAGGTCCAGACCGAAATGCCCGTAAACCGGCGCGGTCCCCCAGACCAGATCGACGCCATCGCGCGCGCCGCTGCCGACAACCGCGCTGATCTCCACCACCTTGCCGTAATCGCGCAGCGCCATCTGGGCAGAGACATCCGTCAACCCCGCCACACGCCGCCGCGACGAATCACCCGCCCAGCCCGCAATCCGCAGCGCAGGCTTCGGCCCCGCAACCGCCTTCACCCGCGCGGAGATGCGCAGATACCGGCCCGGCAGAACCGGCGTCTCGCCCATGAAGCGCAGGCGGGTGACATCCTCGGCCTTGGTTATCTCCAGACAAGTGCCGAAATCCGGGTCCGCCGCGACCACCGTCGCGTTTGGCTGCCCGGCCCAGACGGCACTGCCCGGCGTGCCGTATTCCCGCGACCATTGCGACAGACCGGCGGCGAAAGACGGCGGCGACAGCAAGTCGGTTGCAGCGATATTCATAGGCGTTCTCCCCTGATCTGCGCCGCAAGATGCGGTCGCGAAAACATGGGGAAAATCTGCCTCAGCCGGGTTAATCCGGCTTTAACCTACCGCGCGTTGCACCGGCCCTGCCGCGCAACATCTAGGCAGTGACAAGTTCACCACTTAGCGCCCGGTCGATCAGCTCGCGGGTTTCCTCGATCCCGTAAAGCGCGATGAACCCGCCAAAGCGCGGCCCCTGATCGGCGCCCAGCAACACCTGATACAGCGCCTGAAACCACGCCCTGAGCGGCTCGAACCCGTGATCCTTGCCGACGGCGAAAACCATGCTTTGCAGTTCCTCGGCATCCGCGGGCGCGTCCCACGCCGCCAAGCGTTGCCCCAGATCCTCGATCGCCGCGCGCTCCTTCTCGTCGGGGGCGCGGAAGACACGGTTCGGGGCGACGAAATCGGCGAAATATTTCACCGCATAACCTGCCGCTTCATCAAGCTGCGGATGCGTCTCGGGCGAGGCTTCTGGCGCATAGCGGCGGATGAACCCCCACAGCCCGTCCTTATCCTTCGCCCCAGCGACGGAGGCGAGGTTCAGCAGCATCGCGAACGGCACCACCATATCCGATGCCGGCACCTGCCCGCGATGAATGTGATAGACCGGATTGGCCAGTTGCTGCTCCGGCGTCTGCTCCGGGTAAGCCCGCAATTGCTGGTGATACTCATCAACCGCCTTGGGGATGACATCCCACCAAAGCCGCTTGGCGGTTTTGGGTTTCTGATACATGAAATAGGACAGGCTCTCAGTCGCGGCATAGGTCAGCCACTCATCAATCGACAACCCGTTGCCCTTGGATTTGCTTATCTTCTGCCCCTTATCGTCAAGGAACAGCTCATAAGTGAAATGCTCCGGCTTACGCCCGCCCAGCACCTGGCAAATACCGTCATAGATCGGCGTATTGGTGCTGTGATCCTTGCCGTACATCTCGAAATCGACATCGAGCGCAGCCCAGCGGGCCCCGAAATCCGGCTTCCATTGCAGCTTCACCTGCCCGCCAGTGACCGGCAGCACCCATTCGCGCCCGTCCTCGTCGTCAAAGGCGATCTCACCCTTTGCGGCATCGACATGCTTGATCGGCACATACAGCACGCGGCCCGTTTCAGGGTGGATCGGCAGGAAGCAGCTATAGCTTTGCTGACGCTCCTCCCGCAGGCTGGCCAGCATGATCTTCATGATCTCGTCATAGCGCTCCGCCGCCTTCAGCAAGGTCGGATCGAACGCCCCGGATTTGTAAAATTCGGTCGCGGACATGAACTCGTACTCGAACCCGAACGTGTCCAGAAACCGCCGCAGCATGGCGTTGTTGTGGTCGCCGAAGCTGGGATATTCACCGAACGGATCGGGCACCGATGTCAGTGGCTTTTGCAGATTCTCGTGCAGCAATTCCTGCTGCGGCACGTTCTCCGGCACTTTCCGCATCCCGTCCATATCGTCCGAGAAACAGATCAGCTTGGTCGGGATGTCCGAAATCACCTCAAAGGCGCGGCGGATCATCGTCGTCCGCGCGACCTCGCCAAAAGTGCCGATATGCGGCAGGCCGGAGGGGCCGTACCCTGTTTCGAACAGCACGAAACCCTTTTCCGGCGCTTTCTTTTCATAGCGTTTCAGCAACCGGCGCGCCTCTTCAAAAGGCCAGGCCTTGGAAGTCATCGCGGCATCGCGCAGGGTTGTCATCATCATATCTCCTGAAAGCGTCGCTGGCGGCTTATTGAAAGCCTCACGTATCGTCAATATTCTTGGGTCAGACAACAAGGACTGCTTTCGTGACTATTGATCTACCGTCTTTCTCTCCCTGTGACGCGCTTGTCGCGGTCATGGTCGCCGTTTCGGCATCCGATTCCAACATGCGCACATCCGAATTGCTGGCGATTGAGCGGATCGTGGACCATATGCCGATCTTCGCCGAATACGATGTCGACCGCATCCGGCCGGTCTCGCAATCGGTGATTTCGCTGTTCAGCGAGGAGGACGGGCTGGACGCGCTCTTCGGCCTCATCCGCGACGCGCTGCCCGAACGGCTGTATGAGACCGCCTATGCGCTGTCCTGCGATGTCGCCGCCGCCGATGGCCGCCTGCCGGATGACGAGGCGGAGATGCTGCGCGAAATCCGCTATCAGCTCAATATCAGCCGCCTCCACGCCGCCGCGATCGAGCTGTCCGCGCAGATGCGCCACCGCGTCCTTTAACCGTAGCGCCGCACCCAGCTATCGGTGAGCTGCTGTTGCAGATATTTCGCCCGGTACGTCCATGTCACAACGCCGGAGGGCAGTTCCTGCCCTTCGCTTGCGGCGCGGCGCGGCATGTCGTTGACATAGATCGCGAAAATCACCTCGCCATAGCCGGGCAGACTGCCATAGCCCGCCAGGTTGGAGACGAAATTCAGCGTCCCGGTCTTGGCCTCCAGCCGCAGATCGCCCGGCGCGGCGCGTCCCCGTGCATCCTGCAAGCCGACATGTTTCATATAGGACCGCAGCCCCGCCGCCTGCCCCGGCCCGCTGATGATCTGCGCCATGACCCGCGCCGTCAGCCGCGTTTCGGGCGACATGCCGGAGTGATCGCGCAGATCCAGCCCGTCGAAGCCCTGATCCTCGAACCAGCTTTGCATCGCGGCGGCAGAGGCGATCAGATCGCGCGCACCGCTCGCATGCAGCCCGACCACCTCCGCCGTCAGATTGGTCGAATATTCCATCATCCCGCGCAGGATCTCGCTCAGCGGCGGGCTGTCGATCCCGGTCACCTCCGTCGCAGCTTCGGGCAGCGCCTCGATGACCTCCGGTGCGGGCAGCACCAGACCACGCGCCCGGCACAGCGTCTGGAACACGTCGCCCGCATAGATTTCCGGCGCGCGGACCGGCAGCCAGCGGCTGCCCGCACGCCGCATCGCCGTCCGGTTCACCTGCCAGATTTCGCGCGCGCCCTCCATGCGCCAAGCAAAGATCGGCCCGCCCGCGACCGGCACCGCGCTGACCGTATAGGCGCGCGGGCTGTTCGCCGCCGCCCGCGCCTCCAATGACAGGCCCGCCCCGCCCGCCTGCCAGCCCAGATGCACGCGGTTGAAATTCAGCATCATCCCCGAAACAGCGGGGTTATAGGCCAGATAATCGGCCTGCGCGGGCGAGATTTCGTCGATCTTCGGCAAGGTCCCGCCCCAGACCGCAAAGCGGGCGGGACTGCCATGCCCGGTCGCGACCAGCAGATCGGCAAGTTCCGCCAGCCCGTCCGTATCCAGCACCGGATCGCCGCCACCGGCCAGCACCAGCATATCGCCTAGCCGCATCACCCGCGTCCGAAACCGCCGCGACGCGCCAAGCCGGTCCAGCGCATATAGCGTGGTCAGCACCTTCAGCGTGCTGGCAGGCGCCACCGGGCGATCCGCGCCCAGCCCCTCCAGCAGCTTGCCGTCGCGGTCGAATACGGCGTAATCGACCTCCGCCCCGGCGAGCCCTGCCTCCGCGATCAGGCGGCCCGGTCTTGGCGGCGGCTTGCGGGGCGGCGGCATGGCAAGCGCCGGGTCGAACGCCTCCGCCCGCGCCATGCCGCCAGCGGACAGGCCCGCCCCGGCCATGCCGATCAGCCCGGCCAGAACCTGCCGGCGGGCAATTCCGCTGTGCGGCCTCACCCTTCGGCGCCGATCTGGATAAAGCGGGATCGGTCGCCGCGATTGTCGAAAAACGGCACGCTCTCCGGCGCGACCAGCGGGCCATCGCCCGCCGCGCGGACCACGGCGGCGCATTCGGCCAGAACCACCTCGGTGATAAAGGGCAGATGCAGCGCCCGCGCCTCTGCCATCGGCACCCATTGCAGATGCGACAGCTCATCGCAGGCGCGCGAGAAATCATCGGCATCGCCCACGATCCGGCTGGCATCGGCCATGAAGAACCGCGCATCGAAGCGGCGCGGACGCCCCGGCGGGGTGACGGCGCGGAACACGAAATGCAGCGCGGAGGGATCGGGGACCAGCCCCGCCTCTGCATAGCCCGGCAGCGCGCATTGCCCCTTCTGGCCGATCAGCAGCCCGGTTTCTTCCGCCAGTTCCCGCAGGGCTGCGGCGAGGATCTGGCGCGGCGTCACCGCGCTGCCCTCACGCGGCTCGATCAGCAGACGGCGCGCGGTCAGTGGTTCCGGGTCCGAGGCCAGCGGGACAGCCGCATCCTCGGCATCGACAGCGCCGCCCGGAAAGACGAATTTCGACGGCATGAACGCGGCCTTGGCCCCCCGCATCCCGACCAGCACCGCCGGGGCGGGCCCGTCACGGCGCACGAGGATCAGCGTCGCCGCATCGCGCAGCGCGGACTTGTCGGGGGCAGCGGTCGTCATGAAGAGGCAGGCTCCGCATCCTCGCCGCCGAAGCCGTGCATCCGCCGCGCCCATTGCGCCCCGATCATCGCCCCCTTGATCAGCGGCAGAAAGGCAAGGCACAGCACGATTGCCCCCAGCGAGAACCAGATCAGCATGGAGACCGGCGAGGGCTGGAAGGTCAGAAACACCCACAGCAGCAACGGCGCGCCCAGATGCGAGACGAACAGGATCGTCAGATAGGCCGGCCCGTCATCGGCGCGCTGATGATGCATCGCCTCGCCGCAATTCGGGCAATGGTCACGAACCTTCAGATAGCCCTCGAACAGCGGTCCCTCGCCACAGGCGGGGCAGCGCCGCATGGCACCCCGGCGCATCGCTTGCCCGGTCGGGCGGTCGTCATCCTGCGCGGTCTCCGTCATCTGCCGACTCCTGTTATCGCGTCGGCCCGCAGGATAGAGGCTCCGGAGACCCGGTTCCAGCCTGAATTCCCAAACCGCAGTGCCCGCCCGTGATGCACGGCTATGCCACGCAAAGCTGCCGTGAGATCATGACCAGATTGCGCCCGGCGGATTTCGCCGCCAGCAGCGCGGAATCGGCGGTGCAGATCATGTCCTGACCGGAGCGCCACGCCCGCGTCGCCGCATCGCTGACCGCAACCCCGACAGAGACCGAGACCCGCAGATTGACCGCCCCCCGTGGCCCCGTGGTCCGGGTGACAAGCGCCGCGATCTCACCCCGGATCAGTTCGGCAAGCGAGATGGCGTCGGTCTCATCCGCGCCATTCAGCAGCACGGTGAATTCTTCGCCCCCATATCGCGCCACCCGGCCACACGGCCCGACAACGCGCGCCAATGTGCGGGCGACATTGCGGATGACAGCATCACCGGCCAGATGTCCCCAGCCATCGTTGATGTCCTTGAAACGGTCGATGTCGATCATCAGCAGCGCATAACGGTCATGGGCTTCGGCGGCGGCGGCGATCTCGGCGGCGATGCCGCGCCGGTTCATCAGCCCGGTCAGCGCATCCGCCGTCGCCAGTTGCCGCGCCAGCCGGTCCCGGCTTTGCCGCCGGGCCGCCTCGATCCCGCGCGCCGTCAGCCAGCCAAGGCGCGCGGCGAGGATCCCGGCACGGTCCGGCGCGGACAGCCCCGGTGACAGAACATCGGTCGCGCCGATATCCAGCGCCACGGCCTCCTGATCCGGGTCCGGCTGGCGTTGCAGGATCGCCAGTGCCGCACCCTGGCAATGCGCGCTCAGCCATGCCCGCAGATCGGCAAGATATTGCAGCGCCGCACTGCCCACTGCGGCGTCGATCATGATCAGCGCAAGCCCATCCGTCAGACCCGAGAAGTCATCGGCGGGCGAAAACACCTCCACCCGCAGCCCGGTCGCCTGCAGCACGGCGACGCTCCATTCAGCGGCGCGCGCCGCATCGCCCGAGACCAGAACGATCCGGTGCGGCTGCTCAAACGCCTCGTCACAAGCTGACATCTGCGACCACACACCGACCGGCACCGACAGCCAGCTGCGCAGCCGCGCCCGCAGCACCATGTCAGTGCAACGCGCATCCAGCGCATAATCGGCACCTGCCGCCAGCGCGACATCGGTCAGGCTTTCGTCGCAGATCGCGATGACCGGCGCTGCAGAGCGGCGATGGCGCAGTTGATCCAGCATTCCGGTCAGCTCGGCACGGTCACAGCCCATCAGCAGGATCGCGTCGAATTCGCCCGCGTCACAGCCCGGATCAGGCATGGCCGCGATCGCCTGAACCTCGTAATGCGCGGCGGTCAGCCGGTGTTTCAGCGCGAACCGCGAGGCCATATCCCGATCCACCAAAAGCAGCCTGCCCAGCATGATTCTCTTGCCTCTCACCGTTAACAGCTTCTAAATCACACGGATTTCTTAACAAAAACTTTCCGGGGTTCTGACGACATGGTCTCGCTCAATCGCGCGCATGAGCTGGCGGATAATCTGCTGCTGCATATTCTCGAAGACCCGGAGCTGCTGAGCAGCCTTCTGGGGCGCAGCGGGCTGGACCCATCAGAGCTTGGCACGGTGGTGAACGGACCCGGCGCGCATGAATTCGTGCTGGATTTCGTGGCCGAAAGCGACGAGCGGGTGATTGCCTGTGCCGAAGCCCTCGGCGTCAGCGCCAGCGAGATCGGCATGGCCGCGCGGCTGGTCAGCCGCCGCGATTGACGGATTTGCAAACCGCCGCGTCACGCAGCCGACACGAAAATGGCACAGCCCGGCGGGCGGCGATCACGATTGCTTGAGAAACCCGACGCGGCGTCCTAGACCGAAATCATGAAACAGGGTTTTCCACTCGCCGCCGCCGGTCAGCGGATCGGGCTTCTGGGGGGATCGTTCGATCCCGCCCATGAGGGCCATGTCCGCATCACCGACGAGGCGCTGAAAAGCTTCGGGCTGGACCGGGTCTGGTGGCTGGTGACGCCCGGCAACCCGCTGAAGGCGCGCGGGCCTGCGCCGCTTGCCGACCGGATCGCCTATGCGCGCGAGATCATGGACGATCCGCGCGTGACCGTCACCGGGATCGAGGCACATCTTGGCACCCGACTGACGGTGGAGACGATTGCCGCTTTGCAGACGATCTATCCCCGTGTCCGCTTCGTCTGGCTGATGGGGTCGGATAATCTGGTGCAGTTCGACAAATGGGACCGCTGGCAGGAGATCGCGGCGCGGGTGCCGCTTGGCGTGCTGGCGCGGCCCGGATCGCGGCTGGCGGCGCGGCGGTCGAAGGCGGCGCAGATCCTCGCCCGGTTCCGCCTGCCGGAGGCGGAGGCGCAGCGGCTGGGGTCCGCCGACGCGCCTGCATGGGTGATGGTCAATATGCCGATGTCCAACGCCTCATCGACCGCGATCCGCGCAGCCCGGCGGGGACGGAACGCGGCGCGGGAGGGTTAACGCCCGGTGAAGCGCGGCTTGCGCTTCTGAAGAAACGCCTGCACGCCTTCGCGGAAATCATCGCTGCGCCCCGCCTCACCCTGCAATTTCGCCTCCAGCTCAAGCTGGGTCGCAAAATCATTCGCCCCGGATTCGCGCACCGCCTGACGCACCGCGAGATAGGCGGAGGTTGGGCCGTCGGCCAGTTGCCTTGCGCGGGCCTGAACCGTTTCGACGAATTCATCCTCGGGCAGCGCCTCCCAGATCAGGCCCCAATCGGCGGCCTGCCTTGCCGGGATCTTGTCTGCAAACAGCATCGCACCCATAGCCCGCGCATTGCCGATCAGCCGGGGGACGATCCACGTTCCGCCCGCGTCGGGGATCAGCCCGATTTTTGTGAAAGCCTGCACGAAATAGGTGCTGTCGATGGCCATCACCACATCCGCCGCAAGCGCCAGATTGGCCCCGGCCCCGGCGGCGACACCGTTCACCGCCGCGATCACCGGCGCGCGGCAATGGGTCACGGCGCGCAGCATCGGTTCATATTCGCGGCGCAGCGTCGCTTCGATATCCGCCGCGGCCGAGGGATCGCCGAGATCCTGCCCCGAACAGAAAGCCGCACCCGCCCCCGTCATCACGACGCAGCGCGTATCGGTGGCGATGCCGTTCAAAGCCTGCGTGATCTCCGCCCGCATCTGCGTGCTGAGCGCGTTCATCACCTGCGGACGATTGAGCATCAGCGTGGCGATGCCGTCCTTTTCGGAAAATGTGATCGTGTCAAAAACCATGAGAACCCTCCTGCTCGGTGGCAGGATGCCCCGGTCGGGCAGCGGCGGAAACCCCCGTCGTTGCGTCAGTTGCGCATGATCTCGTCCAGCCGGGCCTGTTCTTCGGCGGAAAGCGGCGCGACATCATCGGCGCCGGGACTTCGCCTGCGGCTGCGGATGAAGCGCCAGCCGACCAGCAGGGCGAAGATCGCCATCAGCGGCCCGGCGAGATAGAGGATCAGATTGCCCCCTGTCGCACGGGGGGAGAAGAGTACGAACTCCCCGAAACGGTCGGTGACGGCGTCGATCACCTGCGCATTGCTGTCGCCCTCCACCAGCCGCTCGCGCACATAAAGACGCAGATCGCGGCTGATGGAGGCGTTGGATTCGTCGATCGTCTCGCCCTGACAAACCGGGCAGCGCAGCTCCTTGGAGATCTCGCGCGCCCGTGCCTCAAGCGCGGGATCGTCCAGCACCTCGTCGGGCTGCACGGCGAAGACCGGGCCGCAAAGCAGCAGCAGGATCACGATCAGACGTTTCATTCCGCAGACACCCCGGCCATGCGGCGCTTTTCGCCCGCTGCCACCCGCCAGCGGCGATCCGACAGGCTGACCAGCCCGCCAAGCGCCATCATCGCGCAGCCGAGCCAGATCCAGTTGGCAAAGGGCTTGATATAGCTGCGCACCGCCCAGCCGCCGCCCTCCTGCGGGTCGCCGATGACCAGATAGATGTCGCGGAACAGCCCGTTATCTATATCCGCCTCTGTCGTCGGCATGGCCTGCACCGGGTAGACCCGTTTTTCCGGCTGCAGCACCGCAACCGGGCGGCCATCGCGGGCGACGCTGAGCGTGGCCGTGGTCGACAGGTAATTCGGCCCCTGCACCTCCTCGACCGCATCGAGGGTGATGTCATAGCCCGCCACGGGGAAGGTCTCACCGATGCGGGCGGTTCGGATATCCTCCACCTGCCAGGCCATCAGGAGGCTGATGCCGATGAAGGCCACGCCCAGCCCGGAATGGGCCAGCGCCTTGCCCCAATCGGCGCGCGGCAGGCGACTGAGCCGGGAGAAGCCGGATTTGCCGGTGCGGAACCACAGCTCCGCTGCCGCGCCGAAGACCAGCCACGATCCCAGCCCGGCGCCGATCACCGCCAGCCCCGAGCGCCCGGTGGAGACGGCAAAGACCAGCAGCATGACAGCCAGCGTCAGCGCCAGCGCGCCGCGCAGGGGTTTGAGCGCGCGGCGGATATTGCCGCGCTTCCACGGGATGATCGCCCCAATGGGCAGGATCAGGGCAAGCGCCACCATGAACGGGGTGAAGGCTTTTTCGAAGAAGGGCGCCCCGACGGAGAGTTTCCGGTCGAACAGCATCTCCGCCACCAAAGGCCAGACCGTGCCGATGAACACCACGAAAGCCGCGACCGCCAGCAGGATATTGTTCAGCACCAAGGCCCCCTCGCGCGAGACCGGGGCAAACACGCCGCGGGCCTGCATGGCCGGGGCACGGGCGGCAAACAGCGTCAGCGCGCCGCCGACGAAAACGGCGAGGATGCCGAGGATGAACGTCCCCCGCGCCGGGTCGGAGGCGAAGCTGTGGACCGAGGTCAGCACGCCCGATCGGACGATGAATGTCCCGATCAGCGAGAAGCCGAACCCCATGATCGCCAGCAGGATGGTCCAGCTTTTCAGCACCTCGCGTTTCTCGACCACGATGGCGGAGTGGAGCAGTGCGGCGGCGAGCAGCCACGGCATGAAGCTGGCATTCTCGACCGGGTCCCAGAACCAGAACCCGCCCCAGCCAAGCTCGTAATACGCCCACCAGGAGCCGAGCGCGATGCCGATGGTCAGGAACATCCATGCCGCCAGCGTCCAGGGTCGGACCCAGCGGGCCCAGGCGGCGTCCACCCGCCCCTCCAGCAGCGCGGCGACGGCGAAGGAGAACGCCATGCTCAGCCCGACATAGCCGAGATAGAGGAATGGCGGATGGAACGCCAAACCGGGATCCTGAAGCAGCGGGTTCAGGTCGCGCCCGTCAAAGGGCGGCACGTCAATGCGGATAAAGGGGTTGGAGGTGAAGATGATGAAGGCGTAAAACGCCGCCCCGATGGAGGCCTGCACCCCCAGCACCCGCGCCCGCAGGCTGGGTGGCAGGTGGCTGCCGAACAGCGCCGCCGCCGCCCCGAACAGCGACAGGATCATCACCCAGAGCAGCATGGAGCCTTCATGATTGCCCCAGACGCCGGAGAATTTATACAGCATCGGCTTGGCGGAATGGGAGTTTTCGTAGACCAGCCGGACCGAGAAATCGGAGGTCACGAAAGCCACGGTCAGCGCCATGAAGGACAGCGCCACCAGCCCGAACTGCGCCACGGCAGCGGGGCGCGCGGCCTCCATCCAGGCGGGCCAGCCGCGCGCGGCGCCGATCAGCGGCACGATGGTCTGAAACAGCGATACGGCGAAGGCCAGTATCAGGGCGAAATGTCCGAGCTCGGCGATCATGGAAGACTCCCTTGCAACGTCAATCTAGCGCCCGCGCGCGGCAGAGGCCAGAACCCAGCCGCAAACGCGCGTCTTTGTGACGCATCCGGACCCGGAGCAGCACAGGGGCAGAGCGACGCCATTCAGGCCGCTGCGCTTTGCGCCTTGCGGTAGGACTGGATCTCATCGACGACAAAATCGCGGAAGGCGGTAACACGGCGGGAGCCGCGCAATTCTTCCGGGAAGGCGAGAAACACCGGCACCTCGCCGGATTCGACGTCATCGAACACACGGCCGAGTTCGGGGAAATCGGCGGTCAGGTAATCGGGCAGCACGCCGATGCCGACATCGTTCAGCACCGCCTGAAGCACGCCGAAGTAATTATTCACCATCAGCAGCGAACGCGGATGTTGTTCCAGCAATTGCTGAACCAGCAGCTTGCCCGCCGCGACCTGCGGCATGCCGGGGTCCTGACAGATGATCCGGTGGCGTCCGAGATCCGGCACGCTGACCGGCCGCCCCGCCTGGGCAAGGTAGCTGCGGGTTGCATAGAGCCGCATACGGATATTCAGCAGCCGCCGGCGGATCAGGTCGGACTGGCTGGGTTCCTTCATGCGGATCGCCACATCCGCCTCGCGCATGGGCAGGTCCAGCACCCGTTCTTCAAGGATCAGGTTCACCTTGAGTTCGGGATAAAGCGCGTAAAGCTTGTTCAGGCGCGGCACCAGCCAGAGCGTGCCGAAGCCGGTGGCGGTCGTCACCTTCAGCTCGCCCATCACCTCTTCCTCGGTGTCGCGGATATGGGCCTCCGCCATGTCGAGCTTGCGGGCCATTTCGGAGGTGGCGTTGAACAGCAACTCCCCCTGCTCCGTCAGGATCAGGCCGCGCGCGTGACGGTGAAACAGGGTCACGCCAAGCTGATCCTCGAGCCCGCGGATCTGACGACTGACGGCGGATTGCGACAGGCGCAGCGAATCGCCCGCGTGAGTCAGGCTGCCCGCGTCGGCAACAGCATGGAATATCCGCAGCTTGTCCCAGTCCATCGCGTGAGCTTCCCAAGAGTTTCCGTTATAAACACCGTGCAGTCGCAGAAACTTTTACGCTTCCAAAGCGATTTGGGCAACGATTTCCGGCATTACAGTTTTATTTAGGCAAAGATTCGGCAAGTATTTCAGGCATTTTACGGATGCATTTTGGATGATTTCCTTTGGTTTGCGAAAGAATACCTAAGCCTTGGTTAATCGGGTTCAATATTTCGTGCCCCGAAGCAATCCGCGATGCGGCGAAATGACCTCGGTCATGGACTTTTGCCCACATGCGACGTATCTCGCCTGTCTAGCAGACAGAGGTGCGGCAGATGGCGGTTGGCGTTTTCGATTCCGGTCTTGGCGGGCTGACCGTTCACAAGGCCATTCAGGAGCGTCTTCCCGATCTGCCTCTGGTCTATTTCGGCGACAGCGCCCACGCCCCTTACGGGGTGCGCACCGCAGATGATATTTATGAGCTGACCTGTGCCGCGACGGAACGGTTGTGGCAGGCGGGTTGTGATCTTGTCATATTGGCCTGCAACACCGCTTCCGCCGCCGCCTTGCGCCGCATGCAGGAGAAATTCGTGCCCGCCGACAAGCGCGTGCTGGGCGTGTTCGTGCCGCTGATCGAGGCGCTGACCGAACGGCAATGGGGTGACAATTCGCCGCCGCGCGAGGTGACGGTGAAGCATGTCGCGCTGTTCGCCACCCCCGCCACCGTCGCAAGCCGCGCCTTTCAGCGGGAGCTCGCCTTCCGGGCGATCGGCGTGGATGTCGAGGCGCAGCCCTGCGGGGGCGTGGTCGATGCGATCGAGGATGGCGACGAGATCCTGGCAGAGGCGCTGGTGACCAGCCATGTCGAGGCGCTGAAACGCCGGATGCCGCATCCGGAGGCCGCTATTCTGGGCTGCACCCATTACCCGCTGATGCAGGATGCGTTCCAGCGTGCGCTTGGGCCTGACGTGACGGTGTATTCGCAGGCCAGTCTGGTTGCGGAAAGCCTTGCCGATTATCTGCAGCGCCGGCCGGAGTTCCGCGGGAGCGGCACGGAAACCGGGTTTCTGACAACCGGTGATCCGGCCCGCGTCTCAACCAAGGCCACGCAGTTTCTGCGTCGGAGAATCAACTTCACAGCCGCCTAGAGGTATTGCCATGAAGTCATTGAAAAAGCAGCGCCGTATTCAGGTCATCGTTGCCGCGGCAGTCGCGCTGATCCTCGCCACCGGATTGATCGGCTACGGGTTTCGCGACGGCATAAATTTGTATCGCGCGCCAACGCAGGTTTTTGAAGAGCCGCCGACGGCAGGTGAGGTGTTCCGCCTTGGCGGGCTGGTCGAGGAAGGCAGCGTAACGCGCGGTCAGGGCGAGATGATCAGCTTCAACGTCACAGACGGCGCTTATATAATCCCGGTGCAGTTCACCGGCGTCCTGCCCGATCTGTTCGAAGAAGGTCAGGGCATGATCGGCACCGGCCGGATGGAGGGGGATGTTTTCGTGGCCTCCGAAATTCTGGCCAAGCATGATGAGAATTACACCCCGCGCGAGGTGATCGATTCGCTGAAAGAGACCGGCGTTTACGAAGATCCGAACAGCTGACGCAACGCACGGTGGATTAGCCGGGAATTAATTCGGTTAAGTCAGATTATCCCCCACGCCGAAAAAGGGGGAGTGTTATGAAAACCATTGACCAGATCGCCGCCGAAATCGTCGCCCGCGAGGGGGGGTATGTAAACGATCCCGACGATCCCGGCGGGGCGACGAAATACGGTATTACAATTGGCACGATGCGGCGGCTCGGGCTTGATTTGACAAATGACGGGAAGATCGGCGCGGCGGATGTGAAACGGCTGACACGGGCGCAGGCCGTTGAGATCATGAAGCTGCATTATTACCGCAAGCCGCGCATTGCGGAGCTTCCGGCGGTGCTGCAGGCCCCAATGTTCGACATGTATGTGAATGCGGGCGCGAATGCGGTCCGGGTGTTGCAGCGGATGCTGGACAAGATGGGGTTCACGGTGCAGGCCGACGGGATGATCGGGCCGAAAACCATCGCCGCCGCCCATGCCGCCGCCGCTGTCGCGCCGGACCATCTGGCCGACGCTTACGGGATCGAGCGGCGCAATTACTACTACGCCCTCGCCGACCGGCGCGTCGACAGCCGGAAATACGCCCGCACCCGGCGGGGAGGCAAGGGCGGCTGGATCACCCGTGCAGAGGCCTTCATGGCCCCGCGATACCATCTCAGCGACGCGGCGCATCGCGAAAGGACGGCGGCATGGGCATGATTGACCGTTTTCTGGGCCTTGGCACGACCGCCGAGCGCATTTCCGACGCAGCGACCGGCGTGGCGGAGATGTTTCGCGAGAACGCCACCCGTCGGATGGAGCTGGACGAGGCGGCTTATCGCCGTGCCATCGGGCAGTTCGGGGCCGAGTTTGCCGCCCCCGCGACCGGCTGGTTTGATCGGCTGGTGGATGGGCTGAACCGCCTGCCGCGTCCGTTTCTGACGCTGGGCACGCTTGGACTGTTCGTTTACGCAATGGCCGATCCGGTCGGTTTCAGGACGCGAATGGCCGGTTTGCAGGAGGTGCCGGAGCCGCTGTGGTGGCTGCTTGGCGCGATCGTTTCTTTCTATTTCGGCGCGCGTGAGGCGTATTATTTCCGAAAATGGCCCAGTTCCGACAAAAAATTTCAAGCCCGATTTGCACAACCGCAGGGCGCTGGCACCGTATTCCAAGGTATACATCCGGGGTCGGCACAAGATGGAACAAAATCCTTTCCAGACAATGCTGCACTGGCAGAATGGGCGGTGGCGCGCTGATTGACGCAAGGTAAACACGACGGTTTGCCATGCTCATGATGCATGGCGGGTATGTCGGTGGTGCAGCATTTTCAAGCTTGTCTCAGAGGCAGTCTGCCCTTAAATCCCTCTGCGAAGGCAATGATTGAGGCAACTCGCATCGTCTTCACCTCCCTGTTGGACTTAGGCCGGGCTTCGTGCCCGGCTTTTTTTTGGCTCATCGGAGGATTTTTCTGCATTGCAGCATTAGCCGATGATTAACCAGAGTGCATCGTCAGGGGCGGGCTTCCGGAGATATGAACGCCCCTGAAGGCACCGGCGGGCAGTTGAAGCAGTTTTTGCGGCGATCCGGGCGGGCATCTCTTTTCCTCGCGCCGCGCTGCGCCTAAAAGGCGTCCGACACGCATAGCGCAGGGGAATAGCCATGACCGAACCGGAGATCACCGAGGACCTGATCGCGGCGCATGGGCTGAAGCCGGATGAGTATCAGCGGATTCTGCAATTCCTCGGCCGTGAGCCGAAATTTACCGAGCTTGGCATCATCAGCGCCATGTGGAACGAGCATTGTTCCTATAAATCCTCGAAGAAATGGCTGCGGACCCTGCCGACGGAAGGCCCGCAGGTCATCTGTGGTCCCGGCGAGAATGCGGGGGTGGTCGATATTGGCGACGGTCAGGCCGTGGTTTTCAAGATGGAGAGCCACAACCACCCCAGCTATATCGAGCCGCATCAGGGCGCCGCGACCGGCGTCGGCGGGATTCTGCGCGATGTGTTCACCATGGGCGCGCGCCCGATTGCGGCGATGGACGCGCTGAGCTTTGGCCGGCCTGAGCATCCCAAGACCGCACATCTGGTCAAGGGCGTGGTCGAGGGGATTGGGTCTTACGGCAACTGCTTCGGGGTGCCGAATGTTGGTGGCGAGGTGCGGTTTCACCGGGCCTATGACGGCAACTGCCTTGTGAACGCTTTTGCGGCGGGGCTGGCCGATGCGGACAAGATTTTCTACTCCGCCGCGTCGGGGATCGGCATGCCGGTCGTGTATCTGGGTGCCAAGACCGGGCGTGACGGGGTTGGCGGGGCGACGATGGCATCCGCCGAATTCGACGACACGATCGAGGAAAAGCGCCCCACGGTTCAGGTCGGCGACCCCTTTACCGAGAAATGCCTGATGGAGGCCTGTCTGGAACTGATGGCCTCGGGTTCGGTGATTTCCATTCAGGATATGGGGGCCGCGGGGCTGACCTGCTCCGCCGTCGAGATGGGCGACAAGGGCGGGTTGGGCATTCAGCTGAACCTTGACCATGTGCCGCAGCGTGAGACGAATATGACGGCATATGAGATGATGCTGTCGGAATCGCAGGAACGCATGCTGATGGTGCTGAAGCCCGAGAAAGAGGCCGAGGCGCGGGCGATCTTTGAAAAATGGGATCTGGATTTCGCGATTGTCGGTGAGACGATTGCCGAGGATCGGTTCCTGATCCTGCATGGCAATGAGGTGATGGCGGATCTGCCGCTGTCATGGCTGTCCTCTGACGCGCCGGAATATGACCGGCCCTGGGTCGAGACACCGGCGGCGGAGGCGATGCCTGCCTTGCCCGCGATCACGCCGCTGCAGGCGTTGCGGGCGCTGATCGGCAGCCCGAACTATGCCCATAAGGGCTGGGTGTGGGAGCAATATGACACGCAGGTCGGCGCGGATACGGTGCGCCGCCCGGGCATGGGCGCGGGCGTGGTGCGGGTGCATGGGACCGGCAAGGCGCTGGCCTTTACCGCCGATGTGACGCCGCGATATGTGAAGGCAAACCCGTTCGAGGGCGGCAAGCAGGCGGTGGCCGAGGCCTATCGCAATCTGTGCGCCGTGGGGGCGGTGCCGCTGGCGACGACGGATAACCTGAATTTCGGCAACCCGGAAAAGCCGGAGATCATGGGCCAGCTTGTCGGCGCGATCAAGGGCATTGGCGCGGCGGTTGCCGCTTTGGACATGCCAATCGTGTCGGGGAATGTGTCGCTTTACAATGAGACCGATGGCCGGGGTATCCTGCCGACGCCGACGATTGGTGCGGTCGGGCTGCTGGCATCGCTGGACGATCTGATTGCGGGCGTGGCCGAGGATGGCGATGTGGCGATCCTGATCGGGGATACGCCCGGGCATCTGGGCCAGTCGGCGCTTGCGGCGGAGGCCTTCGGGATCGAAGCGGGCGATGCGCCTGCCGTCGATCTGGAGGCCGAGCGTCGCAACGGCGCATTCCTGCGCGACAATCGCAGCCATATCCGCTGTGCCAGCGATCTGTCCGATGGCGGGCTGGCGCTGGCGGCCTTCGAGATGGCGGAGGCGGCGGGGATCGGCGTGCGGCTGCACTCGGACGACATCGCGCAGCTTTATGGCGAGGATCAGGCCCGCTATCTGGTCGCCTGCGACGCGGCAGGGGCGGATGCGCTGCTGAAGGCGGCCGGGGCGGCGGGTGTTCCTGCGAGCGAGGTCGGCCAATTCGGCGGCATGGCCGTTCAGATGGGCGAGGATGCGGGCGATCTGGCGGAATTGTCGCAGTTGTATCGGCGGGCGTTTTCGGATGCCGTGCATGGTGAGACGCCGTTGGGGTGAGATCCGGGCGGCATTGCGTGTGTTTGATGGTGGTGTGATGGTGCGTTGAAACGCACCCTACGGGTGGTGGTAGGGTGCGCATTTTGCGCACCGACACAACGCCGTTCGGGGTGATCCGTTGTGATGCATTGCACCGCGCCCCACGGGGGCGTCGGACCGAACGTCGTAGGGTGCGCATTTTGCGCACCGGCAAATCGGCATTGGGGTGATCGGTCATGGTGCGTTGAAACGCACCCTACAGTTGGTGGTAGGGTGCGCATTTGCGCACCGGCACATCACCATACCGGGTTGCCATCACGGTACGTTGAAACGCATCACACGGATGGATCGCGGAACCGATGGTGTGTTTGCGTCACTCCAACCCCGTAGGGTGCGCATTCTGCGCACCGTTACATCCGTCTCAACACCCCACCACCAACCCTTGAGAAATTCCCGCCCCGGCCTTACCTTATTCCTGCGCAAACAAAGGCTGACATCATGTTCTCTCTCCCCGGACAGGCCCCGGTCACGATCACCAAGGCGGCGGAACGCCAGATTTCCCGGCTGATGGCCGGCAAGGACGCTTTCGGCCTGAAGATCGGGCTGAAGAAGGGCGGCTGCGCGGGCATGGAATATACGATGGACATGGTCGCGGAGGCTGAAAAATCCGATGAGATCGTCGAACAGAACGGTGCCCGCGTGCTGATCGCGCCGGCGGCGCAGATGTTTCTGTTCGGGACGGAGATTGATTATGAGACCGGCCTGTTGGAATCCGGCTTCAAGTTCCGCAATCCGAATGTCACCGATGCCTGCGGTTGCGGGGAATCGGTCTCTTTCAAGCTGGATCACGAGACGGGCGAAACGCAGCCCGAGGCTTGAACGCGCCCGATTGCGGGCCTATCCCTGTGACAACTGACAGGAGAACGATATGGCCCCGAAAAAACTCGCCGCTGGAAACTGGAAGATGAACGGGGTCACGGCCTCGCTGGTGGAGCTGGATGCGCTCGCCGCGCGGGAGAATGGCTGCGACGTGCTGATCTGTCCCCCGGCCACGCTGATCACCCCTGCTGTCGCCCATGCGGGCGAAATCGCGATTGGCGGGCAGGATTGCCATGCGAATGAATCGGGCGCGCATACCGGGGATATTTCTGCCGCGATGCTGGCCGATGCCGGGGCGAGCCATGTGATCCTCGGCCATTCGGAGCGGCGCGCGGATCATGGGGAGACGGATGCGCAGGTCGCGGCCAAGGCGATTGCCGCGCATGGCGCCGGGCTGGTCACGGTGATCTGCGTGGGCGAGACGGAAGCTGAGCGTGACGGCGGCGACACGCTGGATGTGATCGCATCGCAGCTTGCCGGATCGGTGCCCGATTGCGCGACGGCGGCGAATACGGTCATCGCGTATGAGCCGGTCTGGGCCATTGGCACCGGGCGTACCCCGAACAGCGAACAGATTGCCGAGGTTCATGCGCTGATGCGCGACAAGCTGTCGGGCCGGTTCAGCGACGGGGCGGATTTCAGCCTGCTTTACGGTGGCAGCGTCAAGCCGGGCAATGCGGCGGAGATCTTTGCGATTGCGCATGTCGACGGTGCGCTTGTCGGCGGAGCGAGCCTCAAGGCCAGCGATTTCGGACCGATCATCGATGCTCTGGCGCAAGCGTAAGCCCGCGATGGCCCCGAGCGCAGCCCCGACGGCGGAACAGGTGACGGCGGAGCTGCGCGGCGTGGCAGACCCGGTTTCGGGCGGCAATCTGGTCGATGCCGGGATCGCGCGCGCCATCAGCGTCGAGGATGACGGCACGGTGCGTTTCGTCATGGAGATCGATCCGGCGCAGGCCGAGGCGATGCAGGCGGCGCTCGACCGGGCCGAGGCGGCGGTGAAGGCACTTGACGGTGTGACCAAGGTCAGTGCTGTGATGACCGCCCATAGCGACAATCCCGCGCCGGATCTGAAGCCGAAGGCGAAGAAAGCCGCGACGCCCGAGCCTGTGCCGGGGGTGCGGCATGTGATCGCAATCGCCTCCGGCAAGGGGGGGGTCGGGAAATCGACCGTGGCGGCCAATCTCGCGGCGGCACTGGCGGCGGAGGGGCGCCGGGTCGGGTTGCTCGACGCCGATGTCTACGGGCCGAGCCAGCCGAGGATGCTGTCGGTGACCGGGCGGCCCGCCAGCCCCGACGGCAAGACCATGATCCCGCTGGAAGGGCATGGTGTGAAGCTGATGTCGCTGGGCCTGCTGACCAAGGCGGAGGAGGCCGTGATCTGGCGCGGCCCGATGCTGATGGGCGCGTTGCAGCAGATGCTGTTTCAGGTGCAATGGGGCGAGCTTGACTGTCTGATCGTCGATCTGCCGCCCGGCACCGGCGATGTGCAGTTGACGCTGTCGCAGCGGGCGCGGCTGGACGGCGCGATTGTGGTCTCCACCCCTCAGGACATTGCGCTGCTGGATGCGCGCAAGGGGATCGACATGTTCCGGCGGATGAATGTGCCGATCCTTGGGCTGGTGGAAAATATGGCGACGCATATCTGCACCAATTGCGGGCATGAGGAACATATCTTCGGTCATGGCGGCGTCGCGGCTGAGGCGAAAGCGCTCGGCGTGCCTTTGCTGGCGGAATTGCCGCTGGAGATGGACGTGCGCACCGGTTCCGACAGCGGCGTGCCGGTCGTCGTGGCCGCGCCGGAGAGCAATGCCGGGAAGGCGTTCCTCAATCTCGCGCGCGGGCTGGTCAGCGCAGGTATCGCCTGATGGCCCCTGCCCGCCCGCCGGCGGTGATCCTTGCAGGCGGTCAGGCGCGGCGCATGGGCGGGGGCGATAAATGCCTGCTGGAGATTGGCGGGCGTCCGGTTCTGTCCCATCTGATCGCGCGATTGTCGCCGCAGGCGGCTGCGCTGGCCATCAATGCGAATGGCGATCCGGCGCGGTTTGCGGGTTTTGGCCTGCCGGTTCTGGCGGATGAGATGCCAGACCGGCCCGGCCCGCTGGCGGGTATTCTCGCCGCAATGGAATGGGCAGCTTCGCAAGGTGCCGACACCGTGGTGACGGTCGCCGGTGACACGCCGTTCCCGCCCCTCGATCTGGTCGCGCGTCTGGAGGCGGCGGCACGGAACGGGCTGGCACTCGCCGCGGCACAGGACGAAGCGGGCGCGATGCGGTTGCACCCGACCACTGCCATCTGGCCGGTTGGACTGCGCGGCGATCTGCGCACGGCGCTTGGTGCCGGAGAGCGGCGAGTTCGCGGCTTCGCGGCGATGCAGGGTTATGGCGTCGCGGAGTTCGCAGCGGGTGACGGATTTCTGAATATCAACACGCCGGAGGACCTGTGGCATGCGCGCAACCTTGGCCCCGAACCGTGACAAGGTGGCCTTCATCGCCTCCGATCCGGTCTTGCACGGCGGCGCAAAATCGCTATGTTCGCCCTTTCGATGAGCCGCGCGCTCGGGTTCTCAGCCTTCGGACAGGTTTTCACTTGCCTCCGGTCCGGTTGTGCCCTATTGGCGCGGCTCTGATATATTTTCTGACACCGGCCCCGCACGGACTGCGCGGCCCCTGACCCGAGGTTGTGACATGGCTGTCCCTCAGAACCGCGTGACCCGTTCGAAGCGCAATATGCGCCGTGCGCATGACGCCCTTTCTTCGGCGAACCCGAATGAATGCCCCTCCTGCGGCGAGCTGAAGCGCCCGCATCACGTCTGCCCGTCCTGCGGCCACTACGCCGACCGTGAGGTCGTTGCGCAGGCGAATGAGATCGATCTGGACGACGACGCGGCCTGATCGGCCTTTGCTGAATGGCTGAGGCAACGGAACAGAGCGAACCACGCCGCCCCTCGTCCGGGGGGCGCGTGGTTATTTCCGTTGATGCCATG
Organism: Paracoccus sp. SCSIO 75233; assembly: GCF_027912675.1. Classification (NCBI taxonomy): domain Bacteria; kingdom Pseudomonadati; phylum Pseudomonadota; class Alphaproteobacteria; order Rhodobacterales; family Paracoccaceae; genus Paracoccus; species Paracoccus sp. SCSIO 75233. Next base: position 1,897,037 of record NZ_CP115757.1, read on the forward strand.
GGCAGCGATCACGGGCCGTCGGCGATTGTCGACGGAATCGCGAAAAGCGCCGACAAGAACCCCGATATCAGCTTTATCGTCCACGGCCAGAAGGATGAGCTGACCCGGCTGATTGCGCGCAAGGGCGATTTGCTGGAGCGGTGCGAGATCCGCGATGCCCAGGGCGTCGTGACGATGGACGACAAGCCCAGCCAGGTGATCCGCAATGCCAAGGGCACCTCGATGCTGTCGGCGGTTGATTCGGTGCGGGCGGGCGATGCCTCCGTCGCCGTGTCCTGCGGCAATACCGGCGCGCTGATGGCGCTGTCGATGATCCGGCTGCGCAAACTGCCCGGTGTGAACCGGCCCGCCATCGCCTGTCTGTGGCCGTCGCGCAATGTCCAGAAATTCAACGTCATGCTGGATTGCGGCGCGGATATTCGTGCCGATGCGCCGGATCTGTTGCAATATGCCCTGATGGGTGCCGCCTATGCCCGCAACGGGCTGGATGTGGAGCGCCCGCGGATCGGCCTGCTGAATGTCGGGACCGAGGAGCATAAGGGCAGCGCCGAGCTGCGTCAGGCCCATGAACTGATCCAGGACGCGCAGGAAACCGGCAATTTCGAATATATCGGCTTTGTGGAGGGCGGCGATCTGCCGTCTGACAAGGTCGATGTGATCGTCACGGACGGGTTCACCGGCAATGTCGCGCTGAAAACCGGCGAGGGCACGGCGAAGCTGGTGGGCGAGTTCATGCGGGCGGCGTTCAACAACTCCATCCTGTCGAAATTCGCGGCCCTTCTGGCGCTGACCTCGCTGCGTCGCCTGCAGAAGCGGATCGACCCGCGCCGGGTGAATGGCGGGGTGTTTCTGGGGCTGAACGGGATGGTTGTGAAATCCCACGGCTCCGCCGATGCGACCGGCGTTTCGGCGGCGATCAAGCTGGCGTTCCGGCTGGCGCAATCGGGCTTTCAGGATCGTCTGGCCGAGCGTGTGGCGAAAGCCGCCGCCTCGGTCGAGGACAAACCGCCCCCAGTAGAAGAGGCCGCATCTTGACCACCCGTGCCGTCATTCGTGGCACCGGCCACTATCTGCCCGAGCGCATTGTCGAAAACAGCTGGTTCGAGGACAAGGTCGACACTTCGGACGAGTGGATCCGCAGCCGCACCGGGATCGAGCGGCGCCATTTCGCCGCCGAGGGGGAGACGACCTCGCAACTGGCGATCCGCGCGGCGGAAGCGGCGCTGAGCAATGCCGGGATGGAGGCATCCGCGATCGACGCGATTGTCGTTGCGACCTCGACCCCCGATCTGACATTTCCATCGGTCGCGACAATGGTTCAGGCCGGGCTGGGGATGACGCGCGGTTTCTGTTTCGATGTGCAGGCGGTCTGCGCGGGATTTGTCTTTGCGCTCGCCAATGCGGACGGGCTGATCCACTCCGGTCAGGCGGAACGGGTGCTGGTCATCGGGGCGGAGACGTTCAGCCGCATCCTCGATTTCGACGACCGCGCAACCTGTGTGCTGTTCGGTGACGGCGCCGGTGCCGTGGTGCTGGAGGCGGCAGCGGGAGAACGCGGTATCCTCGCCACCGATCTGAACAGCGACGGATCCTATCGCGATATTCTGTATGTCGATGGCGGGGTGTCGACCACGGGACATTCCGGCAAGCTGAAGATGCAGGGCAATGTGCTGTTTCGCCATGCGGTCGAGAAGTTGGCCCAGACCGCGCATAGCGCAATTGAAAAGGCCGGGTTGACGGCGGAAGATGTGGACTGGCTGGTTCCGCATCAGGCCAATGCCCGCATCATCGCCGCGACCGCGCAGCGGATGGGCCTGCCGATGGAAAAGGTCGTGCTGACGGTTGCGGATCACGGCAACACCTCTGCCGCCTCGATCCCGCTGGCGCTTTCGGTGGCGAACCAGAGCGGCAAGCTGAAGCAGGGCGATGTCGTGGTGACGGAGGCGATTGGCGGCGGGTTGAGCTGGGGCAGCGTGGTGCTGCGCTGGTAATCAGCCGGTCATCAGCCGCGCTGCATGATCCAGCCCTGCCCCGGTGCCTTGCGCCCGGCGGAGAGCATCAGATCGCTGCCGGTGACGACAAAGCCCGATTTCTCCAGCACCCGGCGCGAGGCCGGGTTGTCGCTGAACACCTGCGCCCGCAGGATATCGAGCCTGTGCCAGTCCTGAACGGCATCGCAGAAGGCCGGAACCACCTCGCTGGCGATGCCCTGTCCCGATATTTCGGGGGCTAGGAAGTAGAACACCGACGGGGTTTTACCGCTGTCGACGCCGATGGAGCCGATGCAGCGCCCGTCCATCCTGATGGCCAGCCGGGCGGGTCGTTTTAGCGGGTTCATCGCCGGTCGCATCAGCCGGGCAAGCTCTGCCAGCGACTGCCCCGGAAAGAAGCGCATCAGCATTTTCGCCACGTCTGGCTGCGTCGCAATCCGGTGCAGCGTCGGAATGTCGGCGTCTGTCATCGGGGTTATGCGGCAGCGCGGCGTCCGAATGTCCAAGGAGGCGGCGAAATCGGCCCGGCTCAGTTGCAGAATGCGCTGCGGCAGCGTTGCCCCGTCGAAACGCCGCGTCACCTCCCCCCGTCCGGTTTCACGAAAACCGATGCTGAGCAGAAGCTGGCGGGAGGGAAGATTGCCCTCGATATGGGTGGCCTGTTGCGGGGCATCGCTTTGGGCAAAATGCCTGAACATCGCGATCTGCGCAGCGCGGCGGCCCACGCCGTTGCGGCGATAATTCTGCGCGACCCAGTAGCCGATCTCTCCGGCCACCCGGATCACCCCGGCAAAATCGCCGTCGGCTGTAATGACCAGATCGTCCGGCGTTGCAAACTCGGTGACAAAGGCCACCGCATCCTCACGCTGATAGGGCCACGGGACGGAGGACAGCCATTTCACCGTCTCCGCGTCCTGCAATTCGCGATAGATCGGGTAGATGTCATGGGGCGAGAGGGCGCGCAGCGCGACCCTCATGCCAGTTCGACGACCCGGATCGCACCTTCTGCGGCGGACAGCGCGATATGCCCCTCTGCCAGGCGGAGCGCATCGCGTCCGAACACCTCCGCCCGCCAGCCTTGCAGCGCCGGGACATCGCGCGCGCCCTGTGCAATCGCGTCGAGTTCAGAGGTGGTGGCGATCAGCTTCGGCGCGACGCCAGCGGATTCGGCCTTGGCTTTCAGCAGCACCCGCAGCAATTCGCCAAGTGCGGCGTTGCCCGGCGGGTTGGGCCGTTCCTTGGGCAGGCGGGGCGGGTCTGGGTCCTCAAGACCGGCCTTGATGGCGGCGAGGATGCCTTGCGCGATCTCCGGCTTGCGGCCCTCGCGCAGAAGCAGGCGGGACTTGCCAAGCTGCGCCTCGTCCTGCGGCTTGGTGGAGGCGAGTTCCACAAGCGCATCGTCCTTGAAGACGCGCGAGCGGGGGACGTTGCGGCTTTGCGCATATTCCTCGCGGAATTCGGCCAGCTTGCGCACAATCGCCATGAAGCGCGGCGAGTTGGTGCGGGTGCGCACGCGCTGCCACGCATCGGCGGGGCGGGTGATATAGGTTTCGGGATCGACCAGAACCGCGGCTTCCTCCGCCACCCAGGGCGCGCGGCCGGACTGGTCGATCTGGGCTTTCAGCGACTCGTAGATCGCGCGCAGATGGGTGACATCCGCAATCGCATAGCTCTGCTGCGCCTTCGACAGCGGCCGCTGCGACCAGTCGGTGAAGCGGGAGGATTTGTCGAGGCTGGATTTGGCGATCTTCCGCACGAGGGTTTCGTAGCCGACCTGCTCGCCAAAGCCACAGACCATTGCCGCGATCTGGGTGTCGAAAAGCGGCTTGGGGAAGATGCCCGCATCGTGGAAGAATATCTCCAGATCCTGCCGCGCGGCGTGGAACACCTTGACCGTGTCTTCGTGGCGGAACAGATCGTATAGCGGATCGAGCGAAATGCCGTCTGCCAGCGGATCGACCAGAACCGCGGTCCCGCCTTCCGATTTCGGATCGGAGGCTGGCGGCAGCGCCATCTGGATCAGGCAGAGTTTGGAATAGAAGGTCCGTTCGCGAAGAAATTCCGTGTCGATTGTCACATAAGGATGGGTCTTCGCTTCCTCGCAGAACGCGGCCAGCGCGTCGGTCGAGGTGATCGTTGTGAAGTCTGACATAGGGGCCTTTCAGGGCAATTGGGCGGGTCATCCGCCGATTTGCCCGGAATAGGGACTAAACAGCACAATGGGAAGTTATTTTATTCATTTTCCAGACGAATCCGTCAGAGTGGCGAGATGTCGCCTTCCGCCCTGTGCTTATGGAAATCATCAGCGAATGCCTCAAGCCTGCCTGCGGATATGGCCTGACGCATCCCTTCCATCAGATCCTGATAGTAATGCAGGTTATGCCAGGTCAGCAGCATCCCCGAAATCATCTCTCCGGCGCGGAAGACGTGGTGCAGATAGGCACGGCTGTAGCCGGTGCAGGCGGGGCAGCGGCAATCCTCGTCCAGCGGGCGCGGATCGTCGGCGTGGCGGGCGTTCTTGATATTGACCTGTCCGCGCCGCGTCCATGCCTGCCCGGTCCGGCCCGAGCGTGAGGGCAGCACGCAATCCATCATATCGACGCCGCGCTGCACGGCACCGACCACATCGTCGGGCTTGCCGACACCCATCAGATAGCGCGGCTGTGCCTGCGGCAGCAGATCGGTCGCGTAGTCGAGCACGCCGAACATCGCCTCCTGCCCCTCACCGACGGCCAGCCCGCCGATGGCGTAGCCGTCGAAACCGATGCCGCGCAGCGCCTCGGCGCTTTCCTCACGCAGATGGCGGATGACGCCGCCCTGCATGATCCCGAACAGCGCATGACCGGGCCGGTCACCGAAGGCATCGCGGGAGCGCTGCGCCCATCTCATCGACAGCCGCATCGCCTCCGCCTGCCGTTCCTCCGTCGCAGGCAAGGCGGGGCATTCGTCGAAGGCCATGACGATGTCGGAGCCGAGCAGCCGCTGGATCTCCATGCTCGTCTCGGGGCTGAGGAAATGGCGCGAGCCGTCGACATGGCTGGCGAATGTCACCCCGTCCTCGTTCAGCTTGCGCAGGTCGGAGAGGCTCATCACCTGAAACCCGCCGGAATCGGTCAGGATCGGGCGATCCCAGTTCATGAATTTATGCAGGCCGCCGAGCCGCGCGATCCGCTCCGCTCCGGGGCGCAGCATCAGATGATAGGTGTTGCCCAGCAGGATATCCGCCCCGGTCGCGCGCACAGATTCCGGCAACATCGCCTTGACCGTCGCCGCCGTGCCGACCGGCATGAAGGCGGGGGTGCGGATCTCGCCACGAGGGGTCTCGATCACGCCGGTCCGGGCGCGGCCATCGGTGGCGTTCAGCGTGAAGGAAAATCGGCTCATCTCGCGGCCCTTTCTTGCAAGCCTGCCTTCTAGCGCCCGCCACGCGCCAGCGAAACCCCCGCCGCATGGGCCGAGGCCCAGGCCCATTGGAAATTATACCCGCCGAGCCAGCCGGTCACGTCGACACATTCCCCGATGAAATAGAGCCCCGGCACATCGCGCGCCTGCATGGTCTTGGCATCGAGGTCGCGCGTGTCGACCCCGCCCACGGTGACCTCCGCCGTGCGGTAGCCCTCCGACCCCACGGGCCGGACCTGCCAGCGATGAACACGCGCGGCGATGCGGTCAAGCGCCTTGTTGTTCTGATCCGCCAGCCGCGCGCCGGTCAGTCCCAGTTCGGCCGTAATCGCCTCGGCCAGCCGCGACGGCAGATGCGCCGAGAGCACCGTCCCAAGCGCCACACGCCCACCCTGCCCGCGCCGGTCACGCAATTCCGCCGCAAGATCGGCACCGGGGCAGAGACTGATCTCAATCGCATCCCCCGGCTGCCAGAAGCTGGAGATTTGCAGCACGGCTGGCCCCGACAGCCCGCGATGCGTGAACAGCAGGGCATCGCGGAAACTGGTCTTGCCGTGGCGGATCTCCGCCTCGACCGAGATGCCGGCCAGGGGCTTGCACAGCGCCAGATCCTGCTCGGCAAAGGTCAGCGGGACGAGGCCCGGCCGTGTCTCGACCACGCCCAGCCCGAATTGCCGCGCAATGTCATAGCCCAGCCCGGTCGCACCCATTTTCGGAATCGACTTCGCGCCTGAGGCCACAACCACCCGGCCCGCCCGCACGACCCCGCGCGAGGTCTCTGCCAGGAACCCGTCAGCGCCGCGTGTCAGCGCGCGGAGTTCGGTTTCCAGCCAAAGCTCGGCGCCTTCCATCCGGCGGATCAGCATCTCGGTGATCTGGGTGGCCTTGCCGTCACAGAAAAGCTGACCGAGCGTCTTTTCGTGCCACGCAATGCCTGCGCGATCGACAAGCGCCACGAAATCCTGCGGTTTGTATCCCGCGAGAGCCGAGGCGCAGAATCGCGGGTTCTGCGACAAGAACCGCTCCCGCGAGGTGGCGAGATTGGTGAAATTGCAGCGCCCGCCACCCGAGATGCGGATTTTCTCGCCCGGCCGCCGCGCATGATCCAGAACGATGATCCGCGCCCCCGGCACCGCTGCGCTGCCCGCACAAAACAGCCCCGCAGCCCCTGCGCCGATGATGAGAATATCACACTCCATCCCGCCGCCATACGCGCCGCGAATTCCGCCCGCAAGTTTTTCCCATATCCCCCTTGCACCGCCCCGAAACGAAGGCTAGATACGCCCGCACCGTTGGGGCGTAGCCAAGTGGTAAGGCAGCGGTTTTTGGTACCGTGTACCGTAGGTTCGAATCCTACCGCCCCAGCCAGTCATCCGAAAATCGAACCCGGACCGATCCGGGAAATTCATCTGCAGTCATGTGCCGCAGACCCCGCTGTCGTGCGACAGCCCGATTGTCATGTTGATCTTTCCCCGGGACTCGGTCAGTAATCCTTGCCGGACAAATCGGACATAACAAAAGGACGCGCCATGACGAGTATCGATGAAAAGCTGGAGCCCGTCCTTGCCGAGGTACTTAGCCGCAACGCCGGTGAGCCGGAGTTTCATCAGGCCGTTCGGGAGGTGATCGAGAGCCTTGGTCGCGTTATCGCCAAGCACCCCCATTACGCCGACGATGCCTTGATCGAACGTATCTGCGAGCCCGAACGCCAGATCATCTTTCGCGTCCCCTGGGTGGATGACAAGGGCAAGACGCAGGTCAACCGGGGATTCCGGGTTCAGTTCAACTCGGCGCTTGGCCCCTATAAGGGCGGCCTTCGGTTTCACCCTTCTGTCAATCTGAGTATTGTCAAATTTCTCGGCTTTGAACAAATTTTCAAGAATGCCCTTACCGGCATGCCCATCGGCGGCGGCAAGGGCGGCTCCGACTTCGACCCGCATGACCGGTCCGAAGGGGAAATCATGCGGTTCTGCCAGTCCTTCATGACCGAGCTTTTTGTGCATCTGGGTGACAAGACCGACGTTCCCGCAGGCGATATCGGCGTGGGAGGGCGCGAGATCGGCTTTATGTTCGGCCAGTACAAACGGCTGACAAACCGGTTCGAGGCCGGCGTGCTGACGGGCAAAGGTATGCTTTACGGTGGCTCGCGCGCACGAACCGAGGCGACCGGCTATGGCAACACCTATTTCGTGCAAAGCATGCTGAACACCAAGGACAGCAGCTTTGATGGCAAGAAGGTCGTCGTCTCTGGCTCCGGGAACGTGGCCATCTATTCCATGGAAAAGGTGCAGTCCTTTGGTGGCAAGGTCGTCGCCTGCTCTGATTCAGGCGGCTATATCGTGGATGAGGGCGGGATCGACCTTGATCTGGTCAAGGAAATCAAGCTCAACCGCCGCGGGCGGATCAGCGAATATGTCCGGCTCAAGGGAAAATGCACGCATCACATTGAAAACGGGCGCATCTGGGATGTCCCCTGTGATGTCGCGATGCCATCCGCCACGCAGAACGAACTGACCGGCCGGGACGCCAAGGCGCTGATCAAGAACGGCGTGACCGCTGTCGGCGAAGGGGCCAATATGCCGTCAACACCGGACGCCGTGCGCGCCTTTCAGGAAGCAGGTATCCTGTTCGCCCCCGGCAAAGCTGCGAACGCGGGTGGGGTCGCGACCTCTGCGCTGGAAATGCAGCAGAACGCCTCACGCGACAGCTGGACCTTCGAACGCACCGAGCAGCGTCTGGCGGAGATCATGCGCAATATCCATGATCTCTGCGCAAACACGGCCGAGGAATATGGCGTGCCGGGCGACTATGTCTTGGGTGCCAATATCGCCGGTTTTATCCGCGTTGCCGAGGCGATGCGGGCGCAAGGCGTGATTTGATCGAAACCGGCTGACCGAGAAATTGATGCGAGGCGTGTCCGCAGGAGATGGTCATCTGGTGACGGTGATTGATGCTGCTTTCATCCAACAAACACTGGGCTTTCGCAGCACCTCGCAGGCCTCCGCCACACTTCGCAGGTCACTAAAAGATCAGATGTGTCTCTGCAGATCAACCGCCATCCTTGTCCGCCTCCACGCCAGCCGGTGACGCCTCGTCACGCCAAAGAAAGGCGCCGTCGCGACCGCTGCCGTAGAAGAGCCGTTCCTGCGCGGTTCTCAGGTGGAACTTCATATGATGCCGCGCGGCCTCGGGGTCGCGGTCACGGATAGCGCTGACGATCACCTCATGTTCCGACTGGACCTTGGTGATGGCCTTGACCGTTTGCTGCATCAGCAGACCGCGCGCCAGTTCCACGATGAAGCGCATATCTGCGGTCAGGCTTTCAAGCGTTCTGACGAAGAACGGGTTTCCGGTCGCCCGGGCGATTGCCATGTGGAACGCGATGTCTTCTTCCGTGCCGTCCGAATCTTCCTTGCGCGACTGGCCAAGCGCCTCGGCTGCTCGCGAGATCCGTTCGATGTCATCGTCAGTGCGTTGTTCAGCGGCGTGCCAGGCGATTTCGCCCTCCAGAGAAAAACGGAACTGAAAGAGCTTCTGAATATCCGCAATGCTCGCAACGGACAGCATCGGTCCGCCACGGCCGAGGCTTCGCCCGGGAGTAGAGTGGGGGACGACATAGCTGCCCGACCCTTTTTTGGATCTGATAATGCCGTCTTCACGCAGCCGCCGGAGCGCCTCCCTTACGATTGGGCGGGAGACGCTGAAACGCTGGCCCAGCTCTGCCTCAGATGGCAGGCGTGCCCCCTCGCCCAACCGACCGCTGTTGATCTCCTCCAGCAGATCGGCGTGCAGGACGTCACTCAGCTTTGGGCGTACGCGTTTCGGAGACAAATCAGACAGCCTTGCATTTCGTTACAGGTCTGCCAATCTTTCTAACGGCTCCGGGCAGCTTACTCAACTCACCTGCCAAGCTGCACGCAGATCGTCGGCGATCTTGACCTCAACCCTGTTTCCGCCCGATTCCAAACTTTCGACCAGCGCCTCGATCACGGCAACATTGATCGCCGAATGGGTGAGCGACGGCAGCGGTGCCACGGCATCATCGCCCATCACGGCCAGAAAATGCTCCAGTTGATCGCGATAGGCGGGATAGCTTGGCAGATCGTCCTGAAGGGGCAGCTTGGAAGGGATTTCATGCGATGTCTGGTTCACATGGGAAAATTTTGGCGCATGCAACTCATCAAGCTTCGCATCACCCGGCGGCGTGAAGACGGTGTCGATGCGGAAGACCCGCTCACGCCCGTGTATTTCAAGTTCCTGACTGAACATGGCGCATGCGCTGCTTTCGACCACGCCGAAGCGGTCGTCCTCATAAGCGATGGTGCCGAAGATGCGGTTTACCGTGCCATATTTTTCGCTGAATGTGCCGTTGGCCGAAACATGCATCGGCAGGCTTCCCGCATAGCGCCCGCAGGCATTCACCGGATAGCACAGAAGGTCCCACGGCACCCCGCCCCCCGTATTCTTGCGGAATCGCCAGCTTCTCGTCTGGTCGGCACCGTCGGCCACCTCGGGAAAATAGAAGGACGAGGTGCTGCGCACCCAGTCAATGGGTCCGGCATCGCCGCTGGCGAGGCGCTCTTCCAGTTTCTTGATAAGCGGATGGTGGAGATACATGAAACCTTCGATCACGGTTGCACCCGCTGCATTCGCGCGGCGCCAGATCTCCGCGGCGTCCTCGGCTGAGGTTGCCAGCGATTTCTCGCAAAGGATATACCGAATGCCTGCGTCAAGTGCCTCGCTCACCTGCTGCAGATGCTGTGCAGGCCATGTCGCCAGAACCACCCCGTCGAAGCCACCCGCAGCATACATTTCGGACGGATCGCCATAATGCGCATCGCAGCCATAGGTCTCAGCGAATTTGCGGGCGTTGTCAGGATTGATGTCGCTACATGCAACAAACCGGACCGTTTCTCTGCCGATCCGGTCCGCAGCGATCCCGTGAGCGTGCGAGATACGCCCGCAGCCGACCATAGCCAGGCGAACTGTCATGATTATTCTCCTATAGGTGAGGTTCTGGGCAGAAAGCGAAGGCCATTGCTGGCGGCAATTGCATGAGCCCGTTCGAAGTTTCGGAAGTAATCGGCCTGTTCGCTGTAATGCTCGCAGAAGACCGTCATGTCGGGCGCCATGAGCGTATCGATGGCAGAAAGATAGCGACCGAGATCAATTGCCCCCTCCCCCAGATCAACCTCGGCAAAGGCGAGCCCATAGGGGGAGACGGGCCAATCCAGGTCCTTCAGGTGACAACTGACGGCGTGCGGCGCAAGGCGCGGCAACCATTCGTCGATCACCTTTGCGCTGGCAAAGAAGCTGTCGACGGTCAGCATATTGGCGAGATCCAGATGCAGGCCGAAGCGCGGATCGTTTATGTCCTCGATGAAGGCGAGTACGTCCTCGGGCCGGTAGAAAAAACTGGCGGCATAAGGTTCCATCCCCAGCCGCATCGGTCCATCCGGCATCCCCTCCAGCGCGCGGCACACCATATCGCGCACGGCCCCACGCCCTTCGCGACTGCGCATGAAAGCATCGGCGGCAAATCCTTTGTCCGAGTGATGTCGCGAGCCCGGCAGGATCGCCACCGAACGGCAGCCCATGATCCCGGCATTGCGCAGGGTTCGGTGCAGCCGCGCCATGCGATCAGCGGCGAGTTCCGTATCGGGGGTCAGGAGGTTATCCCAAAACCCGGCCTCTCCGATCACGAGCCCGGCGTCGTGACAACGCTCGCCCCAATTGGCGGCTTCCTGCGCACCCATCCGGTCAAGCCCGGCAGGCGCGACAATCGCGGACAGGCCATAACGGTCCGCAACCTCCTTGAAATCATCAATACCCGCCACCGAACCGGGGTGAATCAGAACGCCGCCCAATCTCATAGCTGCCCTCTCCTTTGGCGGCAGGTAAGGTTAAAATTGCAGACCTGTCAATATAGATAACCGAATGTCGCCTGGGCTTGAAATCACTAAATTTCTGAATTTATTCCCAATATTCTTGAAATATTTCGCTATTCCCATGTCATCCATTATATCGAAACGTTAAGATTCCGGAAGATATATTGACAGATGTGTAAATATCGTGAGATGACATTCCAGCGAGGCCGGCTGTGACAGCCGACCGCATTTCCGGGAGGACCATATGACAAAGACTTTCTCCACCCGCGTTGCCCTTGCCACGTGCCTGACCATTGGCACGCTGTCGCCCGCCTGGGCGGATTGCGACGCGCCCGAAACCACCCTTTCGCTCGGTCTGGTACAAGCGCCGGATCGGGGTCACCCATCTTATGCAGCCGCCGAAATCTTCAAGACCACGGTCGAGCAAGGAACCGGCTGCAAGGTTCAGATCGATCTGTTCCCCAGCGGCCAGCTGGGCGGCGACCGTGAGATGTTCGAGGCGCTGACCATCGGAACGCAGGATATCGGTTTCATCTCTCCGCCGCCGATGTCCGCATTTACGACGACCGTGGACGTGTTGTCGCTGCCCTGGCTGTTTAGCGGCGATCTCGATCTCATGTATCAGGTCCTGACCTCGCAGGCGGGCGCTGATCTGCTTGACGCGATCGACAGCGATGTCGGCACGATCCAGAGCCTGTCCTATCTCTACTCGCCGTTCCGGAACTTCGTCACGTCGAAGCCGGTGCAATCGGTGGACGATCTTCAGGGGCTGAAACTGCGCACGATGCAGAGCAACCTCAATATCGAGACCTTCTCTGCCGTCGGTGCAAATCCCACACCGATCCCCTTCCCTGAGGTCTATGGCGCCATGCAGACCGGCGTCGTTGACGGGTTCGAAACGGATGTTGTCGGCATGTATTCCGGCAAGTTCCAGGAAGTCGCCAAGAATGTCACCGTCTCCGGCCATTTTAACAATGTTCCGATTGTGGTGATGAACCTGATGAGCTGGGATGCGCTTGACGCGGAAACTCAGGACGTTCTTCAGAAAGCAGCCGATGAGGCCGGCAAGCTGAGCTACGAACGCAGTGTCGCGCTGATCGACGATTACACGCAGCGCCTCAAGGACGAGGGTGTCGAGTTCTACGAGATCGACACTGCAGCGCTGGCAGCGGAGATGGATCCGATCTACGAGAAATACGCTACCTCGGATTCCGCCAAAGCCTTCGTCGAAGCCGCACGCACGGCCGCCGAAGCGTCCGAGTGACCCACCTCCCCCGGTTGGCCGATAAAAGCTGACCGGGGGCAGCATTTACTGGGAGAAGCGCCACAATGGAACGAGTTATGTCGGCAATCGACTGGGCCGTGACACGGGTTCTGATGGTGGCCGCTGGCGTTGAAGCCGTTGTCGTCATCTCCGCCGTGATCGCCCGTTATGTCTTCAACAGCTCCTTCCCGTGGTCTGAAGAGGTCGCGAGAGCGATGCTCACATGGCTGATCTTTCTGGGCATGAGCGCTGCGTTCCGCCGGGATGAGATGGTGTCACTGGTCTTTTTCCGCGAAAAGCTCTCGGATCGCGGCGTGCTGGTCGTGCGCTTGCTGACCATCGGCGCTTCCATCGTTTTCCTCGCGGTTGCAGGTTGGTACACGGTGAAGCTGATGGGGCTGACGGCGCGGCAGACGCTGCCGGTGACCGGCCTTCATATCGCGTGGGTTTACGCGGCCATCCCGGTCGGGAGCGCGATTTCGATCCTGCATCTTATTAACCGCGCCCACGGGCTCCTCACAAAACGTGTTCCATTGCGGCAGGACTATTCGGCCACAGAAGAGGCCGCATGACCCCCTTTCGCACCGATATTTACGGAGGCCAGCCGTGATCGCGCTCACCGTTACATTTCTGATTTTGCTCGTCCTCGGCGCGCCGATTGCGATCGTGCTGGGTGCCAGTTCGCTGGCCTATATCATCGCTGCCGACAATGCCCGTATGCTGCTGGTGATACCGCAGAAACTCTATCAGGGAACGGACAACTTCATCCTGCTGGCAATCCCCTTCTATCTGCTCGCTGGCGAGTTGATGAACGCGACCGGCATCACGCAGCGACTTATCCATTTTTTCACCACGCTGCTGGGGCATGTTCGGGGTGCGTTGGCGCAGGTAAGCATCGTGACGTCGATGATGTTCTCTGCAATTTCGGGCACGGCGGCATCGGACGCGGCAGCCGTGGGCGGCGTCATGATCCCTGCCATGAAGCGTGAGGGCTATGATCCCGCCTTTGCGGCAGCGGTTCAGGCGGCGTCCTCCACCATAGCGCCGATCATTCCGCCAAGTATGGTGATGATCCTTTATGCCGTCTTCGCGAATATCTCCGTAGCGGCGATTTTTGCGGCAGGCGTTTTGCCCGGCATCATTCTGGGCCTGAGCCAGATGATGATCGTCTGGATCAAGGCTCGTTCGGGCACACTGCCCCCGCCGGCTCCGCGCGCGGCACGGCACGAGGTCGCCTCCGGCTTCCGCGATGCGCTACTTGCCTTCGGGATGCCGGTCCTGATCCTTGGCGGCATCCTGTCGGGCGCGTTCACGGCGACCGAAGCGGCGGCAGTCGCCGTTGTCTATGCCGCTATCCTTGGTTTCACGATCTACCGCAATCTGACCTTGCCAATCGTCGGCAAGCTTCTGATCCGCACGGCCATCACGACCGGCGGCCTGCTGCTGATCGCCGCGACCGGATATCTTTTCGCCTGGATCATGGCGTCCGAGCAGATCCCGACCAAGGCCGCCCAGCTCATGCTCGCGATCAGCGAAAACCCGGTTGCTTTCCTGCTGATGGTCAACATTCTGTTGCTGTTGCTCGGGACATTCATGGACACGCTGGCCGCGCTGATCATCGTGGTTCCGATGCTCAGCCCGGTGGCGGCGCAGGTCGGCATTGACCCGGTGCATTTCGGCGTCGTGGTTTGCTTTGCCATCATTCAGGGGATGCTCACCCCTCCGCTGGGCCTGCTGCTTTTCATCGTGTCGCAAATTGCACGCGTCCGGTTTGAGGCGGTCATCAGGGCCATTATGCCATTCCTCGCCGTGAACCTCGCGGTTCTTCTCGCGATCTCTCTGGCACCGGGTTTCGTGCTGTTCTTGCCGCGCCTGCTGGGTCTGATCGAATGAGCAAGAACATGACCGAGAACCAGCCCCTGAACGCAGCCTATGATCACACCGGGTTCGTGACCCAGGATATCGAGGCTTCCGCATCCTTCTGGTGCCGGGCGTTCGGGCTGACCGCCACCGACCCGATTGAGCGGGGTGCCCCTTGGGTCGAGGGTATGACCGGCGTTATCGGCGCGCGGCTGCGGATCATGCATCTCACTGCGCCGGGCATCCATCTGGAGTTCATCAGCTTTCTCGCACCGAAAGGCGGCGACAAGCCACCAGAGGCAACCGCGCTGGCCACCGGCCATGTCTGCCTGCGTGTCCCCGATCCTGCCGCTGCATTGGAGCGGCTATTCGCACTGGGTGGCCAGCCTGAAGGTCGCGTGACCGAGATCACCGAGGGCGGGCTGGCGGGACGCCACGGCGTCTATCTGCGCGACCCCGGCGGCGTTCTGATCGAACTGCTGGAAGACCCCAGCCTTACTGAAATTTCCGGATAGGAGAGCTTGATGGCGACGCTGGGAATCAATCAACTCGTCAAGCGTTATGGTCCCGTCGAGGTCATTCACGGCGTCAACATCGACATTGAGGACGGAGAGTTCGTGATCCTCGTCGGCCCCTCCGGCTGCGGGAAATCGACGCTTCTGAGAATGGTCGCGGGACTGGAAGACATCTCCGAAGGCGAGGTGCGTATCGGCCAAACCGTCGTCAACGAAATCGCGCCAAAGAACCGGGATATCGCGATGGTGTTTCAGAACTACGCGCTTTATCCCCATATGACCGTAGCCGAGAATATGGGCTTCGCGCTGCAGCTTTCCCGCCGGCCCAAAAGCGAAATTCAGAAGCTCGTAGAGAATGCGGCGGAGATTCTGGATCTTACACCGCTTCTCGAACGCTATCCGAAACAGCTTTCCGGCGGCCAGCGGCAACGCGTCGCTATGGGCCGGGCCATCGTGCGCAATCCGCAGGTTTTCCTGTTCGACGAGCCGCTGTCGAACCTCGACGCGAAGCTGCGCGTTCAAATGCGCACCGAAATCAAGGAGCTGCATCAGCGTCTGAAAACCACCACGCTTTACGTTACGCATGATCAGGTCGAGGCGATGACGATGGCTGACAAGATCGTCGTACTGCGCGACGGTCGGGTGGAGCAGATCGGCGCGCCGATGGATCTTTATGATCGTCCCGCCAACATGTTTGTTGCAGGATTCATCGGCTCGCCCGGTATGAATTTCATCACCGGCTCAAGCCCTGGCGAGGTCTTCCTTGCCAAGGACGGGACGCGCCTGCCTCTGCCGCCGAACCTGTCCGCCCGGACGGATGAGGCGCTTGTCTGGGGGATCCGGCCGGAGCATCTGGTTCCTGCCGAAACGGGTATACCGATGACGGTCAAGGTCGTTGAGCCGACCGGGGCCGAAATACAGGTGATTGGTGACATGGCAGGCCAACATATTGTCGCCGCGCTGCGCGACTGCCCTGCACCAAAACCCGGCGAAACCCTGCACCTCGCCCCGCGGACAGACAAGCTGCATCTTTTTCAGGAAGAAGGCGGCGCGCGTCTGGTGTGACATCGCCAGCGGTCATCGCAACGCAAAAACGCGCCAGTCCGGCGCGTTTTTTGTTGGGGGAAGCAGTGCGGGATCAGCCTTTGACAGCGCCCGCCGACATCCCCCTGACGAGATGGCGCTGCATGAACAGCATGAAAATCAGGATCGGCAGCATGATCCCAATCGCTGCGGCTGAGCTGAGCGACCAGTAGCTGATATCCTCTGCCCCATATTCAGCGATGGCGACCGGCAGGGTTTTGGTACTGTTCCGGGTCAGCACAAGCGCGAGCAGGAACTCATTATAGGCCAGGAGCAGACTGAACAGCGTTGTGACCCAAATGCCGGGCCGCACCACAGGCAGCGCAACTCGGCGAAAGGTCTGCCAGGGGGTGCAGCCATCTATGGTCGCCGCCTCGTAAAGCTCTTTAGGCACTTCGTCGAAAAAGCTGCGCATGAGCCAGATCGTGAAGGGCTGGTTAAGCGCCACGACCGCAAGGATCATCACCAGATAAGTGTCGATCAGGCCGACAAGTTGCGCGATGACGAAAAACGGGATCGCGAGCAGAATATGCGGGAACATCCGCATCCCGAGCATCGCATAAAGGATCGTCCGCGCGTAGCCGCCACGAAGCCGCGACAGCGCGTAAGCGGACATGGAACCGATGGAGACGGAGAGGGTCACGGCACAGACCGATATGATGGCTGTATTAACCAGATATTTCCAGAAGCCCCGATCTATCCAAACCTCCTTGTGAAACTCGAAGGTTGGCTTGAAAATCAGCTTTGGAGGGACAGCGAAGGCATCAACCGGCTGTCGGATCGAGGTCAGAAATCCCCAGGCAACCGGGGTCAGGTTCACAATCGCCATCCCCAGAAGGCAGCCGAAAAGAACAATCTGTGTGCGGCCATTGCGTGTCATGGGACCGATCCTTTGCGCTTGCGGAACATCAGGGCGATCATGACCGCTGTCACCAATGCGACGACAAGCAAGGAAATGACGCCAAGCGCGGAAGCCTTGCCGACATCAAGCAGCCGGAACGCCAGCGCGTAGGTATACATGGTTATGGTTTCGGTTGCCGTACCTGGCCCGCCCGCCGTCAGCACATAGATCGTATCGAAGAAGCGGAACGCGTCCATGAAGCGGATCGCGAGGACAAAGACGATCAGGAATTTCAGGCTGGGCAGCATGACGCGAAACAGGATGGCCCAATTGCCCGCCCCGTCGATCCGCGCGGCCTCAATAAGGCTGTCGTCTACCGTGTTCAGCCCAGCATAAAGCGTCAGGATCATGAAGGGTGTGAACTGCCACGCATCCGCTAGCACAACCGTCAACCTCGCCCAGGCCGGATCGCCAAGGAAATCCGGCGGAAATATCCCGATGCCGATCAGCGCACCGCTCAGCAGTCCAAACCGCCCCATGAAAATCCATTTCAGGAAAAGCGCGGCAACCGCTGGCGTGATCACAAAAGGGATGAAGAAAAGCGTCAGCAGCGATTGCGCACCATATGACAGCTTCCAAAGACCGAAGGCGATCGCCAGACCGAGGCAGAATTCCAAAGTGACGGCAGAGCCTACGATCAGCAAGGTCCGTGTGAGCGAGGTCCAGAACCGCTCCTCCCCGAGCAGTTCGACGTAATTGTCCATTCCAACGAATGAAGTCGTCTCCGCACCGAGATTATAGTCGGTAAAGCTCAACCCGATGGCATAGGCCAGCGGCAGCATGAGCACGATCCCGATCATCAGCAGGCTCGGTATCATGAAAAGCCACAGCGTCCGCTGCTCGGCCTGATTAGGACCGCCGCGCGTTTTTTTCTGGTTGGGTTTCATTAACCGCACTCCCGTCACGTCGGGGATCAGGGGCCGCGCGGCAACGCGCGGCCCCGTTGACTTACTGATAGTAACCCGCTTCTGAGAGGAAGTTGCGGACCTCTTCAGCGGCGATGTTCATCGCCTCGGCCATCTCCATCTCGCCAGCAATGGACTGCAGCAAGCGGCGGCGGACAAAATCGCCGACGGAGTAGAACTCCGGCATTGCCGGGAACGGCACTGCGGTTTCCAGAGCCTTCATCCCTGCGGGATAATGCCGGTATTCAGCCTGCACTTCCGGGTCCGACAGGATGGAAACGCGCGGAACCATCGTATAGGACGTCGCGCCGCGCATCGACTGCTGGCTTGCCGCCGTGCAGATCATCCGGAACAGCGTCTCAGGGTCGTGGCTGGAAAACGCCGAAATCGCGTAGCCATCCAACGCCAGACGTCCATGACCGTCCGGTACCGGCGCGAAGCCCATCTTGTCCACCACAGCCGATTTTGTCGGATCATCCATCGCCATCGCGCGGGTCGTCCAGCTGACACCCATTGTGGCGACATCCTGCTGAAGCGCGATCATGCATTCGTCGTTATGCGCATTCAGAAAGCCCGGCTGGGCATATTGCGTTACTTCCTTGAGCTTCGACAGTGCCGCGATACCCGCTTCGGAATTGAAGGTCGGTTCAAAGTTCTCATCAAACCAGCCGTCACCGATCGCGTTCAGATACCAATGGGCCTCGCCCAGTGCGGAATCATCGCGAAGACAATTCACCGTCCCGGCGCGCAGTGGCGAGTTGAAGAACTTGGCCAGTTCCACATATTCGTCAATCGTCGCCGGAACCGTCTTGCCGGCTTCGTCGAAAACGTCCTGACGATAGAAGAAAAGATGCGAAATTGCGGTCAGCGGAATCCCGTAGGTCTTGCCTTCATATTGGAAATATTTGAGGACATTCGGGTCGATGTCGTCCAGCGCGAATTCCTCGCGGAACATGTCCCAGATATCATCCATCGGGCGCAGCCAGCCATTGCGCATGAAGGCGGTCATGCTCTCGTTCACATACATGATGTCGATGCTGTCCGACTTGGACGAAAGCGCGATATTCATCAGCTCGAACGCCTTCGGGAACGGCATGAGCTGTGCGTTAAGCCCGGCCTCCGGGGCGGCGGTGGCCAGTTGCTCCGCATAGTACTCAAGTGCGGGGTAGCGATGGCTGACCAGTTGCACCGGCTCAGCGGCGCGGGCCCGCGTCGACAGCATCGGCGTGGCCAAGGTCGCAACACCTAAAGCCGAGCTGGTCTGGATCAGTCTGCGTCTGGTGAATTTCATGTTTTCCTCCCTGATGTTGCTAGGATTAGCGCCCCTCAGATCCGATCCGGGTCTGGGTCTGCTGGGCCGTGGACATGTTCCCAAAGGTGACCCGCTCGCTCTTCGCGCCGCAGGGTCGTTTCGAGGTAAATTGCCCGGAAAACCCCATGAACTTGCTGGATGTCATGGG
Source organism: Paracoccus sp. SCSIO 75233 (assembly GCF_027912675.1). Classification (NCBI taxonomy): domain Bacteria; kingdom Pseudomonadati; phylum Pseudomonadota; class Alphaproteobacteria; order Rhodobacterales; family Paracoccaceae; genus Paracoccus; species Paracoccus sp. SCSIO 75233. The sequence continues at coordinate 1,916,306 of NZ_CP115757.1, forward strand.
GATGCCCGGTGCCGGTCGCGACGCAATCGCCACGCCGCATCGGCACGGCAACGTCATCGATACGCGCCAGACCCGAACCTTCGATCACGATCCAGTATTCGTCATAATCGTGATAGTGCCGGTCGACGCCGGTCTGTTTGGGATAATTGACCGGATCACCGAAATTCTTGGCGGGACCGTTTGGGACCACCTCAAATACGCCAACACCCCCGATGCGCGGCCCCCAGTTGCCCCAAAGCCGCATGACATAGGCGGGCCGGGTCACAGCGCGCAGAAAATAATGCGCGGCATCTTCCGGCAACGAAAGCGATTGCCCTGCCGCCACATATTGCCCGCCCGAACCCCAGTCGACCTGCACGGTTCCGTGCGTCGCCACGACGATCTCGCGCAGATCGCCGCGCGTCACCTGCTGCTCTGCCCCTGCGGCGATATCCACAGGCTCAAAGCCGCGCAGTTCGCACCAATCCGGGATCGTGCCGCTGTCCTGTCTGAACACGGTCATGTTTTGCGCTCCGCTCAGGTGATGGCGAGGCCGCCATTCGGGCTGATGATCTGCCCGGTGATGTAGGCCGCTCCCGGGCCTGCGAGGAAAACGATGGCGGCGGCCATATCCTCCGCAGTGCCCCAACGGCGCAATGGGATATCCTTGGCGCGTTCGGTGAAATATTCGGGTTCCAGACGCTCCGTCGTCATCGGCGTGACCGTCGGCCCCGGCGCAATAGCGTTCACAAGAATTCCGAAAGATGCCAGTTCTTTGGCCCAACCCTTCGTCATCGCCGCGATTGCACCTTTTGCAGCGTTATAGGTGGTGGCGTTCGGATTACCGACCGTACCCGAAATCGAGGAAGTGTTGACGATCCTGCCATCGCCCCTGGCCTTCATCCCCGGCACGACGGCCTGTGTGGCGAAAACTGTGCCGCGCACATGCACCGCGATAGAGCGTTCGAACATCTCCGGCGTCGCATCTTCAAGGCTGCAAAAATCCGAGGTGATACCGGCGTTGTTCACCAGAATATTGATCCCGCCGAGCGCTGCTTCCGCAGCCTTCAGCGCGGTCCGGGTTGCTTCGATATCGGAGATATCGCTGACCACGGGAATGGCACGACCGCCGGATTTGACGATAGCGTCGCAGGTTTCTTCAGCTTTTTCCTGCGAGATATCCTGGACACCGATGGCTGCGCCGCGCGCTGCCAGCATCTTGGCCGCAGCAGCACCGATGCCGGATCCCGCGCCCGTCACAACTGCCGACTTACCGTCGAATTCACCCATACCACTCTCCCTGATTCCCGAGATACTCTAACAAACACATACAGATTTGTAAGTATAAATATCAAATCTGCAACTGCGATTTGATGTGGCTTACCAGGCGAGGCCGCCGACCGGTGGCCCGAACACCCGGAACAGCCACTCAGCGTAGTTTGATTTCCTTGAAGCGGGTGGTGACGTCCTTGATCGCGTGTTCAACCGGGATCCGCTCGATGCTGGATGCGCCGACGAAGCCGACCGCAGCAGTATGGGCGCTGACATGGGCGGCATCCTCTGGCGAGATGACCGGCCCGCCATGAGACAACAGCGCCACATCGTCGCGCACCGCACCAACCGCATCAAATATCTCATTGAATTCGGCAATCGCCGCCTCCATCGAGATCGCACCGGGCGCGCCGACATCGCCGCCGCCCGTCAGCCCCACATGGCCAACCAGCATATCCACCCCGGCCTCGGCCATCAGAACCGCCTCGCGGGCGTTATAGACATAGGCAACCGTATAAAGATCGTGCTCCATCGCCCGACGCATCAGATCGACCTCGCGTGAAAAGGCGATCCCGACCGATTCCAGATCACGATGATAGGTGCCGTCGATGCGCCCAATCGTCGGCACATTGATGACGCCGGAAAATCCCGCAGCTTTAAGCGCCTGCAGTGACTGGTCCTGACTGCGGGTCGGGTCATGCGCATAGACCCCGCCGATAAGCGGCGTCTCTTTCACAACCGGCATGATCTGATCGGCCAGCTTCAATACCACATCGTTGGCATTGCCAATCGGCAGCGTGCCGTAAATGCTGGCGACGCCGTTCATCCGGTAGTAGCCGGTGTTATAGACGGCGATGAGATCGATGCCCGACTGCTCCACCAAACGCGCGACGAGGCCGATGCCCGCCCCTTGCATCAGGACAAAGCGTTTCGCCGCGATTTCAGCGTCGATACGTTCGCGCACTTCGGCGCGGGTATATTGTCTGGCCATTGTGATTTTCTAACCTTTTTTACCGCTTTTCTGGGACATGAATGACCAAAGACGCTCGCAAGCGAGTTCTGCGAAACGGGCATCGTTGATGTGGAGATCATGACGCTCGACCGGGATGTCAGGTCGCGGCGCCAATGCCTCGGTGATGGTGTCCGCAAAGATCCCTGCCCCTTTGGGGTCGTGATAGGGTCGGCCCTCTGCGTCGTAAGATGAGAACCCTCTGAGCGGTATCAGGACGGACGTCGGACCCTTCGCGTTCAGGAGTTTTCGCGCCATCCACAAAGCAATCTCCCGATATTCTTCAGCGGATGTGCGCATTAACACGCTTGATGGGGTATGATGGATCAGAGTGCGGTTCGCGTAATGATCCGGAACCGTGTGCAGCTCGCTGAAGTTCACGACATCCAGCCCGCCCGGCACGATGACCTGCGGAACACCCGCGGCCCCTGCGGCTTCAAGCCGGGTCGGCCCGGCACTCCGCAGCCCGCCGAGCACCTCATCGGCAATCTCTGTCGTCGCGAAATCGAGGACGGCGGCGATACGCCCCTCGGCGATCAGACGTTCCAAAGCGACCCCGCCAGAGCCGCGCGCATGGAACATCCAGGTCTCACAACCCTTGCTGTCCAGCATTGCACTCGCAACCTCAGCGCCTTCTGTCGTTGCCCCATTGGCGGTTATTCCAACAACCGGGCGGGTCGTCACTTCGGACCAGAAAGGAATATCGATCAGCGCCTGCATTGTCGCAGCGGCCCGTTCCAGCGACGCACGGAGCGGCGCACCAAGGCCGATGAAATCGACAACAGAGTGAATAAGCACCGCATCGCTGCCGCCAATAAATGGGCGGGTGTCACCGGAAACCGAGGTGGAAACCAGTATCTTGGGACGGCCGTAAGGAACGGCTGAAAAGGCGCGCGCAGCCATGCTCGCATTCGTACCGCCGCCGATCCCGATAACACCCAGCACCAGACCCATCTGGTCGAGCCGGGCAATACAGGCCCCAAGCCCATCGAGAAGCCTGCCAAGCGCAGGTGCCCGTTCGCGGCTGGCCCGAAGTGTCACAATATCCGTCCCGGCAAGCCGCGCAACCGTATCTGCGCCAATATCGGGCACGATATCTATCGCTCCGTCGCGCAGCGCGCAGTCAATCACAATCGGCGTGATCCCACGCCGACCCAACTCCTCCACGAGAAATGCGACCTGCCGTTCCTTCGTGTCGAGAGAGGCAGCGATCACAACGCCAGGTCGCGCTGGCCATCGCACATCTTCGACGAAGGCAGATTCAGGCAGTTTTGCTCCGGTATCTTCCAAGCTGTCCCCCTGACCGGCCAGATCAACGCTTCAAATAATACAGATTTGTAATTTTAAAGAATAAACGTGTCAATATCTTGATTGGGTGTTCGGACAGGCGGGATATGCAGAAGTGCACGCGGCAGCATCGCCACACACAGCTCGCCACAGCATTCGTTGCAAATTGTGGCTATTGGAGACCTCGCAAACGAAGCACCCAGCATCTTACCGGCAGGAAGGAAGGAATTAAGGACTTGAGGGCCTCGGAGAAGCCGGGTCACCCAGAATGCTGGGCGGAGACTTTCAGAATTTTATCGCGCTCAACCGTCAAAGCTTTGCCCAAAGCTGACGGGCCAATCACAACCCGTCCGCTTTCAGACTGACCTCGAAGCTAACCTCAATCCTGTCATCCGGCGCCGATCACGCCACCGGCCCAATCGCCGCAAGCATATCGCGGAAACCTTCCCCCTGAATGAGGACGTGGTCCTGCATCAGCTTCGTTGCCAGCGCCGGTTCCCCGCGTTTGATGGCTTCGAGGATGTCGCTATGTTCGCTGAGTGAACTGCGGATCCGGCCGTGGGCCCGCAATTGACGCCGACGATAGGGTTGCAGAACAGCCTGCAGGCGCAGTGCCTCTGCCTCAAGGAACTCGTTATGAGCCGCGCGGTAGATGGCTTGGTGAAACAATGTGTTCTCGGCGTAGTAGCGTTCGGCGTCCATTGCCTCCGCTGCTGCGGTGCAAGCGTCCTGCGCCTCTGCCAGTCTCTGTAAATCCTCGCCGGATGCCCGTCGGCAGGCGAGGCGGGCGCAGAACGCTTCCAGCTCTGCCATGACCTCAAAACGCTGCATCAGCTCCGGCACACCCAGCTGGGCGACGAATGTGCCGCGCTTGGGTTGAACCGTCAGAAGCCCCGATGCCTCCAACGCCTGCAAGGCTTCGCGCACCGGCGTTCGGGAGCAACCGTATTGTTCGGCAATCCGGCCCGGATCAAGCTTGTCACCGGGCGCATAATCACCATCCACGATGGCGTTTTCAAGCGCGAGACGTATTCGCTGAACGGTTGGAGTTGTTGCCATTTTTTATAGCTCGCCTGACTTTCAACAGGATGCATCCGCGCTGCTGTATTGTCCATCATCATTTTTGTTATATACAACATAGACAATTATACGTATAACGTCTGCGTGGAGGTGAATCATGGCCAAACAGCGTTTTGCGGTTCTTTCGGACTTTGTTGACGCGATCATGCGCCGCGACGGGCGACGTCAGGATGTCGGCTCGGCGACACGGGACGCGCTGTCGCGGCCTGCCATCGACCGTATCTCCGCCGCCTGCCATGTGCTGATGACCCGTATCGGCGATGCCGCCCGGGTCGCAGTCGCCGAACAGGCGCTGTCAGCCTATGAGGAGTTGAGCGACGACGAAAAGCTCACCTTCTTTCGTCTTCTGCTGAACGATTACGGCGTCGATGCGGACGAAATCCGCGGCGCTTATCAGACATGGGAACAACAGCAGGACGGTGCTGCCGGTGCTGCGCTGTTTCAGGTGGTCGAGCCAAAACGGCAAACGCTGCTGCGTCGCCTCAATATGGCACCGGGCGCGACGCTGAAGCTGGTCAGGATGCGCGAAGATCTGCTGAAGGCAATGCGCGGCGCACCCGAAATCGCACCGATCGATCAGGATTTCGCGCATCTTCTGTCGTCATGGTTCAATCGCGGCTTTCTCAGGATGCAGCGCATCGACTGGGGGACATCTGCGGCGGTGCTGGAGCGCATCATGCGCTATGAAAGCGTTCACGTCATGCAAGGCTGGGCCGATCTGCGGCGCAGGCTGAACCCGCATGATCGCAGGATGTTCGCCTTCTTCCACCCCGCAACGGGCGACGAACCGCTGATCTTTGTCGAGGTCGCTCTGACGCAGGGCGTACCGGACGCCATCGCGACGATACTGACCGCACCGGAACCGGACGCGCCCGCACAGGCCGACACAGCCGTTTTTTATTCCATCAATAACAGCCTGCCTGGGCTGAAAGGCGTTTCCTTCGGGAATTTCCTGATCAAGCAGGTCGCGAGTGATCTTTCCAAAGAACTGCCGGAGTTGACGCGTTTTGTCACGCTCTCCCCCGCACCGGGCTTCGCGCGCTGGCTTGCGGCGCAGGAATCGGTTCGGGCCAAGGCGCTCAGCACATCGCTGAAACAGCAGGACTGGCTGAATGACGACGCCATCGCCGAAGAGTTGCGCCCGGAGGTCGAGGCGTTTGCCGCCAGATATTTCGTCACCGCACGCAACCAGAAAGATGCGCCACCCGATCCGGTTGCGCGTTTTCATCTGGGCAATGGCGCTTCGGCGTGGCGCGTCAACTGGCCTGCGGACCGCTCGGACAACGCGGTCAGGGCGGCGCATGGGCTGATGATCAACTATCTGTACGAGCTTGCCGCCATTGAAACCCAGCACGAACTTTTCGTGCGTGACGGTACAGTCGCGCATGGCCCGTCACTGGCCGATGCATTGCAGCGAATTTCCGGGGAGGAGTGAACCGATGCAAACCATCTATGAGCAATTTCTGGCAAATGCCGAAGAGCTTCAGGACAAGACCCTGTTCGAACGGCCCGGCAAGCCCGACATCAGCTATTCCGCGATGCGAGAATTGGTCGCGCGGCTTGCCGGTGTGCTGACGCAGGCGGGTGTGAAACCCGGCGACCGGGTCGCGGCGCAGGTGCCGAAAAGCCCCGAGGCCATCGCACTTTATCTTGCGACGTTGCAGTGTGGGGCCGTGTTCCTGCCGTTGAACACAGCCTATACCGGGGCGGAAATCGACTATTTCATCGGTGACGCCTCGCCACGACTTTTTGTCTGCGCGCCCGAAACGCTGGATCAGCATCGCGACCGCGCGTCGGATGATCTCGTGGTCGAGACGCTTGGTGCCGAAGGCGACGGATCGCTGATGGAAAGCACCGCGCCGCCACGGCAGGATCGCCACGAATGCGGGGCAGAGGACCGGGCCGCGATCCTGTACACATCCGGCACAACCGGACGCTCCAAGGGCGCGGTCCTGACACATCGCAACCTTGCGTCGAATTGCGCAGCATTGATCGAGTGCTGGCGTTTCTCGGCCGATGACCGGCTGATTCACGCCTTGCCGATCTTCCACACGCACGGGCTTTTCGTGGCCGCGAATATGGCGATCAGTGCCGGGGCCACGATGGTTTTCCTGACCCGTTTCGATGCGGATGAGATCATTTCGCTGATGTCGGGCGGCACGGTGTTGATGGGCGTTCCGACTTTCTACACGCGGCTTCTGAAATCCGACAGGCTGAACCGCGAGACCACGGCGAAGATGCGGCTGTTCGTATCGGGCTCCGCCCCGCTTCTGGCCGAAGATCATCGCGCATTCGAAGCCCGGACAGGCCACGCGATCCTGGAACGCTACGGCATGACCGAAACTTGCATGATCGCCTCCAACCCATATGACGGGGACCGTGTTCCGGGGGCCGTAGGTATGGCGCTTCCCGGTATCTCGATCCGTATTGCCGATGCGGAAAGCGGGGAGACCCTGCCGGATGGCGAGATCGGCTCGATCGAGGTCAAGGGGCCGAATGTCTTCGAAGGCTACTGGAACATGCCGGAGAAGACCGCATCTGAATTCCGCGACGATGGTTTTTTCATCACCGGCGATCTGGGCCGGATCGACGAGGCGGGCTATCTGCAGATCGTCGGTCGCAGCAAGGATCTGGTGATTTCAGGCGGATATAATGTGTATCCCAAGGAGATCGAGGGCCTGATCGATGAGGTGGAGGGCGTTCTTGAAAGCGCCGTCATCGGCGTGCCGCACCCGGATTTCGGCGAAGCTGTCGTCGCGGTTGTGGTGCCCCTGCCCGGAGCCGCGCCCGATGAGGCTGGCATCCTGTCGGCGATCAGCGGCGAACTGGCCCGCTACAAGCAGCCCAAGCGCGTGATCCTGATCGAGGAATTGCCCCGCAATGTCATGGGCAAGGTCCAGAAAGCCGAACTGCGCAAGACCTACGCCGATCTGTTCGCCTGAACAGCGCCGGCGGAGACATCCTGAGGCGATGCGGAGGAGGCATCGCCGATAACCACTGACCGATCAATGGAGGAGTAAGATCATGAACACCCCGGCAAACCAACCGGATGAACTGATCCGGATGACCGCGACCGAGGCCGTCGCGGGACTGAAAAAGGGAGATTTGTCACCATCAGACCTGCTGGATGCGCTGGCATCAAGGATCGAGCAGGTCGATGATCAGGTGAACGCCCTACCGATCCGGTTCTTTGACGAGGCTCGCAAGGAAGCGCAAAGCTTCGACGCGCGCAAACACGAAAACAGGGATCGTCCGGGATTTCTGGCCGGGCTGCCGGTTGCCATCAAGGACTACAACAGCGTTGCCGGGCAACTGACGACCTATGGCTCGCCGATCTTCGCCGAAAACCGGGCGGAGAAGTCCGACAATATGGTCTCCACCATTCAGGCCAGCGGCGGCATCGCCTACGCCAAATCGAATGTGCCGGAAATCGCCGGGGCAAACACTTTTAACCCGGTCTTCGGCGCGACCCGCAATCCATGGAATCTCGGGCGCACGGTCGGCGGTTCCTCGGGCGGGGCGGCGGCGTCGCTTGCCTCGGGGACAGCCTGGCTGGCGACGGGCAACGATCTTGGCGGCAGTCTGCGCATCCCGGCCAGCTATTGCGGCATCGTCGGGCTGCGGCCCAGCGTCGGACGTGTGCCACGCGTTGTCGACCTGCCCTATGACGCGCTTTGGGTGGAGGGACCGATGGCGCGCAATGTGCCTGATCTGGCGCTGATGCTGGATGCAATGGCACATGGCCATCCCGCCGACCCGATAAGTTTTCCAGGCCCGGCACGCCCCTTTGTCGAGGCGGTCCGGAATCCTGAAGCCCCTGCCCGCATCGGCTTTACGTCCAACCTCGGATTGTCGCTTGTCGATCCCGAAGTCGAAAAACTGTGCCGCGCCGGAACGGACGCTTTCGCGGCAATGGGCAGCAAGGTCGATGACACCTGCCCCGACTTCACCGGCGGCATCGACGCGTTCCAGACCCTGCGTGCAATCCTGATCGCCAGCCTGCGCGGCGAGCTTCTGGACACGCATCGCGACCAGATCGCCCCCGAAATCATCTGGAATATCGAAAAGGGCCAGAATGTTACGGCGGATCAGATCCTGTCGGCGGAACGCAACCGCGCGAGGATCTTCAACAATATGGTCAGGTTCTTCGAGACCCACGACATCCTTGCATGCCCGACCGTGGCGGTGCCGCCTTATCCGGTGGAAGAGCGGTTCCCGACGAAGATCGGCGATCAGGAACTGACCAGCTATATCGACTGGATGTATCTGACCTTTGTGATCACCCTGACCGGGTGCCCGGCAATCTCCGTACCCTGCGGCTTCACCAGCGAGGGGCTGCCAGTCGGGCTGCAACTGATCGGCAGACCGAAAGGCGATTTCAATCTGATCTCCGCCGCAGCTTTGCTTGAACAAGCGCTTGACCTGAGCGCGCAGCTGCCCGTCACGCCGAAAAGCTGAAAGGAACCAGATAGATGATACGCGCAGTCACACGCGCCTCGGTCAATCTGGTCGAGCGCTTCCTTCCCGATGCTTTCGTTCTTGTCCTCGTGCTGACGCTGGTGGTCTTCGGCGCGGGCATGATTATCGAGCTTCAGTCGCCTTTCGCCATGGTTCAATACTGGGGCGACGGTTTCTGGAAGCTCCTCGCCTTCGCAATGCAGATGGTGCTGATCCTCGTCACGGGCTTTGTCGTCGCAAGCACCCCGCTGTTCCAGCGACTGCTTCGCGGTCTGGCGGAGCGCGTCAACAGCCCGGGTCAGGCGATTGTCCTGATCACGGTCGTCTCGCTGGCCGCGTCCTGGCTCAACTGGGGCTTCGGTCTGGTCATCGGCGCCCTGCTGGGGCGGCAACTGGCGCGGACCGTGCAGGGCCTCGATTATCGCCTCGCCATCGCCAGCGCCTATTGCGGCTTCATGATCTGGCACGGGGGGTTATCGGGTTCGATCCCTCTGGTCATCGCGACCGAGGGGCATTTCACCGAAGACATGATCGGTGTGATCCCCGCCAGCCAGACGATATTCTCAAGCATGAATCTGGTGATCGTGCTGGCACTGTTCATCGCCATTCCCCTGACGACGCGGCTGATCATGCCCCCGCCGGAGGAAACCGTGACGGTCGATCCCAAGCTGCTGGTCGACGCGCCCGAACCTGATCCCGTGTCACATCCGGGCACCGCCGGAAAGCTGGAGAACAGCCGCTGGCTTTCTGTCGCAAGCGGGGTGTTGGGTCTGGTTTACGTCGCGATCTACTTCATCTGGAACCGCAAGGGTCTGAATCTGGATATCGTCAACTTCACCCTGCTGTTTCTCGGCATCCTGCTGCATGGCAAGCCGATGGCCTTCCTTGCCTCGGTCAAGAGAGCCGTAGACGGGGCAAGCGGGATCATCATCCAGTTCCCATTCTATGCCGGGATCATGGGGATGATGGTCGGCTCCGGTCTTGCCGCGACGATCTCCGAGGGTTTTGTTGCGATCTCCTCCGCGCAGAGCTTTCCGCTGTTCACCTTCCTGTCGGCGGGCATCGTCAATATCTTCGTCCCATCGGGTGGCGGACAATGGGCGGTACAGGCCCCGATCATGCTTCAGGCCGGCGCATCGCTCGGCGTCGATCCGGCAAGGACGGCAATGGCCGTCGCATGGGGCGATACCTGGACGAACCTGATCCAGCCCTTCTGGGCGCTGCCGGCACTGGCAATCGCCGGATTATCCGCAAAAGACATCATGGGCTTTTGCCTGATCGTACTGGCGGTAACAGGGGTCATTATCGGAGCGGGCCTTGTGTTCCTTCCCTGAAAACGGCCGTGGTCTTGATGGGGATGCGGTGCGCTGCGGCGGATGTGTAACGTTAACCGCCTGAGTGTTCCTTTCGTGCCGCTTCTGTCAAAGATCACAGCCATCCCTCGCCGGAGGCTCGCAGCCTCCGGAGTGGTTTTTTGCACCCCATTGTTCCCCAAGGAAAGGAAGCTGGCACGCCAGTCCAGCCCGCGAGCCCCAAGCCAAACGGCAGCGCGCCCCCTGCCCGCATATCGGCCTCCCTCCGGTGCCTCCAGCGATAATCATATGACAAAACTATTGCAACGCAGGGCGATAGGATTGCAGATTGGGACAATGGCTCAGAGATTGAAACAATAGAGCCGCGAAACAACCAGGGAGGACTGACATGACCAACATATCCGACAAGGACAAAGCCGTATCCCGGCGTTCATTCATACGGCGTGGCGGGGCTATTGCCGGCGGTGCAGCCGCAAGTGCGCTGCTGGCCGCGCCGACCGTGAATGCCCAATCGCCGCTGGTTCTGAAGATGCAGACGAGCTGGCCGGCATCGGATATCTGGCAGACCATGGCGCAACAATATGTGGATCGGGTTCAGGCCATGTCGGGCGGTCGGATCCAGATCGACCTGCTTCCCGCAGGCGCGGTCGTGGGTGCGTTTCAGGTCATGGACGGGGTCAGCGACGGGGTGATCGACATCGCGCATTCCGTGTCCGCCTATTGGTATGGCAAAAACAAGGCGGCCTCGCTGTTCGGCACTGGCCCTGTCTTTGGCGGCGATCCCAACAATATGCTGAGCTGGTTCTATGCGGGCGGCGGACGCGAGCTTTATCGTGAGCTGACGCAGGACCAGATGGGGCTGAACGTGATCGGGCTGATGGCCTTCCCGATGCCCGCCCAGCCCTTCGGCTGGTTCAAGAACCCGATCAACGGTGTCGAGGACATCGAGGGCATGAAATACCGCACCGTCGGGCTCGCCGCCGACCTTCTGCAATCCATGGGCATGTCGGTCGCGCAGCTTCCGGGCGGCGAGATCGTACCGGCGATGGAGCGTGGCGTGATCGACGCGTTCGAGTTCAACAACCCGTCATCGGACCTTCGCTTCGGTGCGCAGGATGTGGCGAAGAACTACTATCTCGGCTCCTATCACCAGGCGGCGGAAGCGTTCGAGTTCCTGTTCAACCGTGACGTGATGGAGGATCTGGAACCGGATCTGCGCGCCATCCTGGAACACGGGGTCGAGGCGGTCTCGACCTATAACACGGCCTTCGCGCTCGACAATTACTCAGCCGATCTGCTCAAGCTTCGCGACGAATCCGGTGTGACCATCCACAAGACGCCGGAAGGCATCTTGCAGGCCCAGCTTCAGGCGTGGTCGGAAATGATCACGGAGCTGGAGAAGGACGAGATGCTCAAGAAGATCATGGACAGTCAGCGCGATTGGGTGAAACGCACCGTCTATTACGAGCTGATGGACAAGCCCGACTACGCGCTTGCCTATGATCACTTCTTCCCCGGTGAGTTGAAGCTCTAAGCGCCACAAGCCCATCCCGCATCCCGACCGGCAGGCGGGGTGGGCCGTGCGACGGAGATATTTATGCTGTCATTTATCCGCTTTGCCGACCGGCTTTCGGCCTGGTTCGGCAAGACTTTCGGCTGGCTGATCATGCTGATGACACTCGGCGTCAGCTATGAGGTGTTCGTCCGCTATGTGCTGCGCAGCCCGACCGCGTGGTCGCTGGATGTGTCCTTCATCATGTACGGCACTTTGTTCATGATGGGCGGTGCCTATACGCTGTCGCGCGGCGGCCATGTGCGGGGCGATTTCCTGTATCGGCTGTGGCCGGTGCGGGTGCAGGGTGCCGTCGACTTCGTGCTGTATCTGCTGTTCTTTTTCCCCGGCATCACGGCGCTGATCCTGTCTGGCTGGAAATACTCCAGCCGCTCCTGGCAATATACCGAGGTCAGCGTGAACAGCCCTGCGGGCATCCCGATCTATCAGTTCAAATCGGTGCTGGTCTCCGCCGGAATCCTGCTGTTCATTCAGGGCATTGCGCAATTGTTCCGCAGCGTGATCGCCATGCGGGACGGAGTCTGGATCGCCGCCGAGGAGGATGTCGAGGAGACCGAAGAGCTGCTGCTGCGCGAACAGGCCGAAAGGGCCGGCATTCATGCGGACTGACGATATGACCCCCAAAACCATGCCGGCACTTATGTCGGCCGACATGGCGGAGACCCTGACGTGACCGACCCACAGATCGCCCTGATGATGCTGGGCATCTTCATCCTGCTGGTTTTCCTTGGCTTCCCGATCGCCTTCACGCTGATGGCGCTTGGGATCGGCTTTGGCTACTACGCCTATTTCGATGCCGGACGGATGTGGCGCGCCTATGACCGGCTGCCCGAGGATGCCGACTGGCTGACCCAGAAATGGACATGGCTTGAGGGGTTATACAATAACCGCATCTTCGACCTGTTCATCAACCAGACCTATACGGTCATGTCGAACGAGGTGCTGACAGCAGTGCCGCTGTTCCTGTTCATGGGCTATATCGTCGAGCGGGCGAATATCGTGGACCGGCTGTTTTCGACGCTGGCCATCGCCTCGCGCCGGATGCCGGGCTCTATGGGCGTGGCCGCGCTGATCACCTGCGCGCTGTTCGCGACGGCGACCGGGATCGTGGGCGCTGTCGTGACGCTGATGGGTCTGCTGGCGCTGCCGGCGATGCTGAAGGCGCGCTACGATCCGCGCTTTGCCAGCGGCATCATCTGCGCGGGCGGCACGCTGGGCATCCTGATCCCGCCCTCGATCATGCTGATCGTCTATGCCGCCGCCTCGGGCGTCTCCATCGTGCGGCTTTATGCCGGGGCGATGCTGCCGGGGTTGGTGCTGGTGGGGCTTTATCTGACCTATGTCATCGGGCGGTCAATCCTGCAGCCCTCGGTCGCGCCGCGACCCAGTGAGGATGAGGTGCCCTCGGTCCCGACCGGAAAGCTGCTGTGGATGCTGGTCACTTCCTTCTTTCCGCTGGCCTTCCTGATCACCGCCGTGCTCGGCTCGATCCTTTTCGGTCTGGCCACCCCGACCGAGGCCGCCGCCATCGGTGCGCTTGGCGGGCTTTTGCTGGCACTTGTTTACCGCGCGCTCACCTTCCAGAGATTGCGGGAATCGGTCTATCTCACGGTACGAACGACGGCGATGGTGTGCTGGCTTTTCGTCGGCTCCTACACCTTCAGTTCAGTCTTCTCCTATCTGGGCGGAGAGCAGGTGATCTCCGAATTCGTCAGCAGCCTCGATCTGACGCCGCTGCAATTCCTGCTGCTCGCGCAGCTTATCATCTTCCTGCTCGGCTGGCCGCTGGAATGGTCGGAGATCATTATCATCTTCGTGCCGATCTTCCTGCCGCTTCTGCCGATGTTCGGGGTCGATCCGCTGTTCTTCGGCATTCTCGTGGCGCTGAACCTGCAGACATCGTTCCTGACACCACCGATGGCGATGTCGGCCTATTATCTGAAAGGGATCGCACCGGCCGAGGTGAAGCTCACCGACATCTTCGCAGGCGTGATGCCGTTCCTGCTGATGGTCTTCATCGCGATGGCGATCATGTATCTCTATCCCGATATCGTCTACATCCTGCCGAATATGATCTATGGCTCCTGATCCCGCACAGCTTGGCGCGGTGCAACTCCGCGACCTCATCGCCTCGGGAGCAATCTCGGCGGAGGCGGCGACAGCAGCATGTCTGCGCCGCATCGCCGAGACGGAACCGCAGTTGAAGGCCTGGGCCTATGTCGATGGCGAGCATGCCCTGGCACAGGCCCGCGCACTCGACGCGCGGCGCAAATCCGGCGCACAGATCGGGGCGCTGCATGGCGTGCCGGTCGGGATCAAGGATGTGATCGACACGGCAGGAATGCCGACCGAATATGGCAGCCCCCTCGGCAAGGGGCGCGTCCCGCGTGAGGACGCGCATCTCGTCGCGCGGCTTCGCGCGGCAGGCGCAGTCATCATCGGCAAGACCGTCACGACAGAGATGGCGTTCCTGCAACCCTCGGAAAGCCGCAACCCCCATGACGTCAGCCGCTCTCCGGGTGGCTCATCGTCGGGTTCGGCAGTCGCGGTCGCTGCCGGTCAGGTGCCACTCGCCGTCGGCACGCAGACCGGCGGGTCGGTGATCCGCCCGGCCTCATATTGCGGCATCATCGGCTTCAAGCCCAGTTTTGGCCTGATCGGTCGCAGCGGGGTGCTGACCCAATCGCCCTTCCTCGATACGGTCGGCGGCTTCGCCCGCTCGCTCGAAGATGCAGCGCTGCTGGTTGAAGCGATGGCAGGCCATGACCCACAAGACACGGCCAGCCTGCCCATCCCGGTCCCGCGCCTGCTTGGCGCTGCGGGCGACGCCCCGCCGCTAGCACCCTTGCTGGCCGTCATGACCCTGCCGGGTGCCACGCCGGTGATGGAGGACGCGCTGGCCGAACTGACCGATGAACTGGGCGACCGCGCTGCCCGCGTCGATCCCCCGCCCGGCCTTGCCGAGGCCGATCAGATCCGCCGCCGCATCAACCTCGCCGAAATGGCGAAATGCTACTACCCGTTTGAGCGGAAGGGGCGCGATAAGCTGTCGGATCATCTCCGCACCGCACTTGACGAGGGCAAGGATATTCTCGCGCGCGACTATCTCTCCGCCCTCGATTGGCGACAGGTGCTGAACGCCGGGCTGGAGGAGTTGCTGACCCGCTGCGACGCCATTCTCTGCCCTGCCGCAACCGGCCCTGCCCCGCCCCTGTCGGAGGCCACGACCGGCTCCGCCGCCATGAACGGGCCGTGGACGCTCTGCGGCGTACCGGCACTGAGCCTTCCGCTGCTCCACGACGAAAACGGCCTTCCGATGGGCGTTCAGCTTATCGGCAGACGCGGCGAGGATGCACGGTTGATGCGTGTCGCGAACTGGTTGAGCAACAGATTAATGCCCGATGCCGCGCAAGAAGAGGAGCAAGCAACATAATGGATCGAATTCTCGCGCTGTTCGCCTATACGGTTCTGCTGGCCTTCCTCGGGATATTGGTGTGGAACGTCCCGCAACTCGATCTCGGACTGGTCGTTCTTGCCACGCTGGTTCTGGCAGGGGTCGATATCGTTCAGGTGTTACGGCAGCATCGGCGTCAGAAGCGCGAGGATTGATCTGTCCGTCGTCAGAACATTTGGCGCAACTAGCGGCGTAGATTAGCGGAGTTTGGGCGTCGTCTTTTGGTTGATGTTAAGCGGCAGGCTTGCGGTGCTGCAAGCGCCGATATTCGATGGTCTTACGCTTGATCCTTTCGCGCTGTTTGATCATGGGTTGTGCCCTGCCAAAGTAGGCATCGGCAGGCATCACATTGGCCAGGCTCTCATGGTGACGCTGGTGGTTGTAATGCTCGACGAAGGCCTCGATCTGGGCTTCGAGGTCGCCGGGCAGTAAGTAGTTTTCGAGCAGGAGGCGGTTCTTCAGGGTTTGGTGCCCGCGCTCGTTGTTCGGGCTTACGCGGCCGCACTACGGCCACGGTCCCTCCAACTGCCCTGGATCTGGGGGTGGCACGGCGCGCCGCGCACATGGCTCATCTTGTTGGCCTCGATGTATTCGGCCAGTTCGCCCGCGATGTAGTTGGGGCCATTGTCCGATAGCAGCCTGGGCTTGTGCAGCACCGTGGCGCTGTCGCAGCCCGAGGCGGCGAGTGCGAGGTCCAGCGTGTCGGTCACGTCCTCGGCCCGCATGTTGGTGCATAGCTTCCAGGCAATGATGTAGCGCGAGAAGTCGTCAAGCACCGTCGAGAGGTACATCCAGCCCCACCCGATGATCTTGAAGTAGGTGAAGTCGGTCTGCCACATCTCGTTCGGCCGCATGGTCTTGGTGTGGAACTGATCGCTCGACCATTGTCCTTGTACCAATGGCGGACAAGGTCTCGCCCTTGATCACCGTATAGGCTGGGCTGGTGATCAGGTCATGGGCCTTGAGCAACCGGTAAACCGTAGCCTCCGACACGAAGTCGTGTTTCTTGTCGGTGAAGCGCACGGCCAGTTCGCGCGGGCTGAGCTCGGCCGCCTCCAACGCCATCGCGACGATCTGGTCATAAATGTCCTCGCCGATGCGGTTCCACACTCGGCTCGGCGCCGAAGGTTTGTCCGCCAGCGCTTCCGGCCCGCCTTCCCGGTAGCGGTCATACCAGCGGTAGAAAGTCCGACGGGCGATGCCGAGCTGGTCCAGCGTCCGCGTGGCCGGCAGGTGCGACTGTTCGACGATCCGGATGATCTCCAGCTTCTCGGATGCGGGATACCTCATTCGTTGTCCCCCCTATCCGCGATCATACTTTTTTAGCAGACGGTTTTCCCGGGTGAGATCGGCAACGCATTCCTTCAGCGCGCGGGTCTCGCGGCGCAGATCCTGCACCTCGCCGGTCGTCGCGGCACGGGCGGTATCCCCGACAAGGCGACGTCTGTTGGCCTCCATGAACTCCTTGGATCAAGTGTAATACAGGCTCTGGGCGATGCCCTCTTTGAGGCAGCTCGGCGATACTGTCGTGACCGCGAATTCCTTCAAGCACGATGCGGATATTGTCTTCGGCCGAGAAGTGCCGACGGGTCTGACGCCGGATGTCTTTCACCACCCGTTCCGCAGGGGCTTGGACGGCGATCTTGAATTGGAGGATTTGGGCTTCATCTTCGTTCCTTCGTCACTACGACGAAGCCCAAATCCTCCTTAAATCACAACCTCAAATTTGTGCCATAGATGCTGACGGGGGACTGCATCGGATATGCGCCGTTCCATAGGACCAGGGCAAAGATAACCTTGCTTTCTTAGAAATGACTAGCGACGCGGATTATATTGTATGTACCCCTTCTGAGTGATTTTCGGCGCGGGTTAATCCTTAGCTCCGATTGCTCACTTAGGTGACCTTTCTTTCATGGGCCAAGAGGCGTTTCTACTCCGTGGTGAATGCCGCGTCGTGGTTGTAGAAGCACTAGATATATTGAAACTGGCGTTTTCCGCATCGCGGCACATCCGCTAAGATCGTTGCCACGGCTGCTCGGCCTTGATGGTTTCGAAGAAGGTTTTCACAGGCGCGTTTTGAAGCAGCTCCCGGTCCCGCTCATCGAAATCTGGAACCGATGTTGGCGCGGCAGTTTCTGATAATCGGAGGAACAATATTGCGCCGCCTCGTTCGGTGCGATGAATGCAACCTTTCGGCGGTCTGCACAGCGCAATGGCCATATTCAGCGCCTGGCGCGCGAGGTTACGCTTCATCCGGTTGTCGACCGTCCAGCTGATGACGCGCCTCAAATGCAGATCGAGAATGAATAGCTTGGTGGGGTTAGAGCCTCCGGAAAACCCGGCGCGGTTCAGTCTCTTGGCATCGGGTTTGCTCTATTACCAACGACTAGAAGCGATGCCCGACGGCTGATGGAACGATAGGCTTGAACGCAGAGAGAACGAGATGAAAATCGGATTTATTGGACTCGGCACAATGGGTCGCGGCATTGCGGCCAATATCCTAAAGGCCGAACATGGACTTGCCGTATACGACATAAACAAGGCTGCAGCCGATGAACTTCTCGAAGCCGGAGCCTCTTGGGCCGACTCTCCGAAGTCTCTCGCTGAAGGCGTTGAAATTGTATTTTCGTCCCTGCCCCGGCCGTCGGATGTTATCGACGTTTATGAAGGCGGTAACGGTCTTAGCGCGGGGTTGGCAGCAGGCAAGATATGGTTTGATCTTTCTACGAACTCTGTTGAAACAGTGCGGAAACTGCACGCCGAACTTTCTACTCGTGGGGTCCGCTTTCTGGATGCCCCTGTATCAGGCGGACCAGCAGGCGCGGCAAGCGGGCAACTTGCCGTCTGGGTTGGTGGTGACCGGGCAGCTTTTGACAGGGCACGGCCGGTTCTGGATACATTCTCCGATCATGCGCGGTATGTTGGCGAGATAGGTGCCGGCTCGATTGCGAAACTCGTCCATAATCTAACCGCTACTGTCATGATGCAAGCCATTGCTGAGGGCATGACCATCGGCGTGAAGGCCGGACTTGAGCCGCTCCAACTCTATGAGGCGCTTCGCGCGGGAGCCACCGGTCGAGCACGGTCTTTTGATAGCATTCACCGAAGATGGTTGCCTGAGAACCTCGATCCAGCCAGTTTTCAGCTTAGTTTGTTGCACAAGGACGTAAAGCTTGCAGTTGAGATGGCACGGCAGGTTGGGGTGCCGTCTCGGCTGTCTCAACTGGCGCTCGAAGATATGACGGAAGCACTGAACCGCGGTTGGGGAGCGCGGGATGCTCAGAGTGTGCTTTTGCTTCAGCAAGAGCGTGCGGGGCTTGGATCATTTGGGCTGACGCAAAAAGCCATTGATGACGTCATGAAGGAATAATCGATTTTTCTTATGTGCCCGCCCGCCTAGAGATCGCGCGAGCTTCTTCTCAGGCCCGATGCTCCACGGCCCTTCCGTCCCTGCTTGCAGATAGGCATGGAATTTTAGAAGAGCCAAGTCTCCAAACATGCTGTCGCAACCTTATTGGCACGCAGATTGCTGGTATCCGTTTGGAACCTGAGGAGGAGAAAAAAATGAAGTTCGGAACCATACTGCTTGCTGGCTGTACGATGTGCGCATCGTCGCTCACGGCGTTTGCTCAGGAAGAAATCACCCTGCGTCACGGCACGTTTCTTCCTGCAAATGTGAACGGAACGGTTCAGGGCAGCCAAGTTTTCATTGATGAATTGGCTCGTTTGACCGACGAAAACGTAAAGATCGAATTCTATCCCGCCGAGCAGGCGGGAAAATCACGTGAAGCACTCGAACTGGTTAAGGTCGGTGCCATCGATATCTACGAGATCGGCACAGCATATTTCAGCGGCTCTGACGTTCCGCTCTGGGGGCTGCTTGAAGCTCCAAATCTGGTCGAGTCGACCTGTGATGCTACGCGAGCGATGCGTGCCGTTGGCGATCCGGGCGGAATTCTGTGGCAGACGCAATATGAGCCGCTCGGGATTCGAATTCTGTCATATTATGTTTACCCGCAATTCAGCCTGTCAGCGTCTCGGATGAAGGTCACCGAAGTCTCTGATCTTAAAGGCATGAAACTGCGCAACGGTGGCGGGCTGATGGAGAGGACTGTTTTCGAGTTGGGGGGCGTCCCTGTCGGCATAACCGGACCCGAGACTCAACAGGCCCTTCAGCGCGGAACAATCGATTCCTGGATGGGTTCTTATCCGTCTGTCCGCGATTACGGCTATTATCGATATGTGGACTATGGCGTCGCAGGCTTCCCCATGGGTACGGCCGGAATTTTTGCGGCCATGTCTGAGAGCAAGTTTCAGGCACTTCCCGAGGATATTCAGAGCGCTCTTATAGAAGCCGGAAAAAAAGCCGAGGAAAATTTCTGCGCGTTTATGGATGTAGACCAAATCAAAGCGATAGAGGACCTGCAGACCGAGGAATACGGCATGGAGATCTACACTTGGACTGCGGAACAAGTTGAAGAACTTGCGCAGATTACTTCAGGAGTGGTCGACAAGTGGGTGGATGATCTGGAAGGTCGTGGGATTCCCGCGCGCGATGCGCTGGAGCAATACCGCGCCGCCCTGCCAAACTGAAGCTGCTGGTCTCTGCAGAGTTTTTGCGGAGACCTTTAATATTTTGACGGAGCACTAGCCTGTGGGAGGTCGTATGGCCAAGAATAGCACGTCAGGACTCATTTCATTTTCGCGCAAAATACTTGGGCTAATCGACAGCTTCATGGGCAAAATTGAATCCGTAATTCTGACTATTGCGGCAGTTGCAGCGTTGCTTGCAATGTGCGTCATCTCTCTTGATGCACTCGGAAGATATCTTTTCAACCAACCCCTGATCATAACGATAGATCTGATTTCACGCTATTTGCTGCCAATCATCATGTTATCGACGGCAAGTGTCGTTCTGCGGCAGTCGAAGCACATCTCGGTCGATCTATTTGCAATGTTATTGCCCTATCGTCTGTATTTACTGCTTCTGGGGATAGGAATGCTGGTCGCCGTTCCAGTGTTCTGGATCATGGCCTGGCGTGTCGCCCATTCTGCGGCGCAAAGCTTTGAGGCGGGCAGCGTTACTTACGGGCTTATACCTTGGCCAATCTGGGTTGAGCAGGCGATCTACGCTGTGTGTATAGGGCTACTCGAAATCCGGATTGTTCAGGTCGCAATCGCCAATCTTTTTGCGGCAATTACTGGGGAAACTTCCATCGGCATTCCATTGGTGAATGCGCATGATGATCCGCTTGAGGAGGGTGTCTGATGGCACTGGCAGCTGGCTTTATTCTACTAGTGGTTTTGATGGTTGTGGGAATGCCTGTGGCCATCGCACTTTCCATTTCCGGTGCAGTGGGACTTTATCTCGTCGGGGGTGTGGATCTTGCCGCGGGCATTGTCGCCGCGACGCCGCTGGGTTCGGTCAACGGTTTTGAATGGGTCATGCTTCCAATGTTCATCCTCATGGCAAATCTGGTCATGATAAGTGGAATTGGCCAGGACATGTTCGATATTGCCAAGATCTGGGTTGGGCGCATTCCGGGCGGGTTGGCGCATGCGACAGCTATTACCGGCGCTGGATTCGGCGCCATTTCTGGATCGAGTACGGCCGCCGCCGCGACTTTGGCCTCGACAACCATTCCAGGAATGATCAAGCAGGGCTACAATCCACAGCTTGCGGCAGGCGTTGTGGCGATATCTGGCACACTATCCATGCTAATTCCGCCAAGCGGTGCCATGGTCATCTACGCTTTGCTGGCCGATATGAGCGTTGCACATCTTCTGATTGCCGGGGTCATCCCAGGACTACTGGTCACGCTTACCATTGTGCTGACTGTACTGTTTCTGATCTGGCGACATCCAGAGCATGGACCAAGCGCGGAAAGCTATAGCTGGGGCGAAAAGATCCGTTCTTTGCGGAAAGCTTGGACTTTCATGCTTCTTTTTGCTGCGGTTACAGTGGTTATTTATACTGGTGTCGCCACGCCAACGGAGGCATCAGCTCTTGGTGCGTTGACGGCGCTCGCCCTGTCTGTTTTGCGCGGGGTGACATTCAAGCAGGTTTTAAACGCTGCACGTAGCGCAGTGGAAACCAGTTGCATGCTCGCATTGATCATCGTGGGAGCGCATCTTTTTGTCTACTTTCTGACAATGACACAGGCCGCGCAGGGGCTAATCGGGTTCTTGGCCGAAGCAGGTATTGACCGTTTCTGGATTCTCCTTTTTGTGCTGCTGATGTATCTCGTATTGGGTTGCTTCATGGACCTGATCGCCATGCTTATCCTTACAATTCCTATCGTTGTGCCTCTGATGGATAGTCTTGGCTACGATCTTATCTGGGTCGCGATACTGACGATTATCATGGGAGAGATAGGGGTTCTGACCCCACCACTAGGTATGAACGTTTACGTGATCTCAAGTACGACTGGAATGAAGCTAGGAGATGTTTTCCGCGGATCTGTGCCGCATGTCATAGCACATCTTATACTTCTTGCAGTTCTGGTCGCTTTTCCTGCGCTGGTTACTTGGCTGCCGTCCACGATGGATTGAAATATTTCAATCCGACACGCCATCCGTTCTTGGGCCCAGCGTGGAAACGGGTCTCACGTCGCGCGCCAGTCCTTTCTCGAGGCGTGCCTATTTCAATCAAATCAAGAAATAATTATCAAAGTCAATTATATATGTCGTTGTAGCAACGACGGATTATCACGGCTCTTGGCATTGTGCGGAAATTGCGCCGTCCTGCTAGCCAAGCGGGCACTGAACGACTACCGGTTGGCGCCGGTAGGATCATTGATATGCCGTTCGAGTACTGAAGTACGATGTTCTCGGTGATGGCGCCGTTGGTGGTGGAAAAGTAGCCCCTGCCCCAGAACCGGCAACCCCAATGGCTCTTGCGGATATGTGGAAACTCTCGTTGCACCCGATAAGACGAACGACCCTTCATCTTGCGCACCAGATCGGAAATGGCCAGCTTCGGCGGCACCGACACGAACATGTGAACGTGATCACTCGATAGACCCCGCGCAAGATGTCGACACCGTTCTTGCAGCAGACTTGCCGGCAGATGTCGCGCACCCGCAGCCGCAGCGCACCGGTCGGAACCTTGTAGCGGTGTTTCATCGACCAGGCGATGTGGTAGCGGTGATAGAAAACGCGGTGCTTGCCAGTGTCATTTTGCATGATCCTATCCTCCGAAATGAGCCCTTCCCCGGCTGCCGCTCATTTCGGGAGGATAGGATCATAACCTAATTCTTCGCGCTGAAGCAGGTCCAACCGGAGGTCGGAGGGTTTGCTCTAATGCATGGATACTAAAGCCCCTGCCCTGCCCCGCGACCGGAAGAATGGCCGGCTCGCATGGATGTTTAAGAAGAATAGAATGGCACCATGGATGCGCACAAGGAGGGCAGACCCTATGATGTGCGCGGCTGCCGCGGATGCTGAACGATGCGCTGCGGCGACGGGAACTAGTTGTTCAGTCCCGGCATCTGGTGGATCGGATTTAGGATGAATCGATCTGGTTCTGATGTCCAGATTTTGCAGATGCATTCGTAGGGCGTGAGGCCGCTGAGCGTCTTCAATCTGCGGGCAAAGTTATAGGCATCAAGGAAGTCGGAGAGATGTCCACGCAACTGCGCGTGGCCGTCGTAGTGATAGCGTTTCACCGTGGCCTCTTTGATCGTGCGGTTCATCCGTTCGACCTGTCCGTTGGTCCAGGGATGGTTTGGCTTGGTCAGCCGGTGCTCAATCCCGTTGGCATCGCATATCATGTCGAAACGCATGGGCCGAGAATGGGCAGTGTTTCTGTTTCGGGGCTGCTCTGCGAACTGGATGCCGTTATCGGTCAGGATCGTATGGATGCGATAGGGCACGGCTTCCAGAAGGTGTTCAAGGAACTCCCAGGCTGTCTTGCGGTTGGCTTTCTCGACCAACTGTGCCGCCGCGAATTTGCTTGTTCGGTCGATGGCCACAAAGAGATAGAGTTTGCCCTCTTCGGTCCAGACCTCCGCAATGTCGATGTGGAAGAAGCCGATCGGGTAGCGCTTGAACTTCTGCCGCTTCGGTTTGTCACCCGCGATATCCGGCAAGCGCGATATTCCATGCCGCTGCAGGCATCGATGCAGAGAGGAGCGCGTGAGATGCGATATTGACGGCTGCAGGGCATAAAGACAGTCGTCCAGTGGCAGTAACGTGTGCCGCCGGAACGCGACGATCATGGCTTCCTCTTCTTTGCTGAGAATGCCTGAGCGCGGCGCCCGCGGGCCAGTCTTCCGATCCTCGACCGTATGCCGTTTTCGCCACTTCGCGACCGTCTTGGGGTTGATGCCCAGCTCACGGCTCAGCTCCGCGATCGAAGCTTGCGTTCGCTGTATTGCTGCTCTGACCGCGTGCGTGGTCGTGGCGCTGCCGTGACGAATTTGGCCCATAATGCTTCCTTCCATTCCAAAGAAAGAATCACACCATCCAAACCTGGGATCAAACATCTAGACCGATAGCGGCAACCTGCCAGCCGCCGACGCAGGCCCGCCGGAGCGCCGTAAGGAGGACGGAAGCGAATCAGCCGCAACGCTGGCGGGCCGAGGCAGATTGGCACCGGCAGGTTAGTCGCGCGGGGTCATCGCAAGCAACTGAAAACGTGTAATTTTAAGAGATTTCGGATAGGTCGCGGCACGGTTTTGTGCCATGGTGGGGACAAGGCGGATGCGCGGGAAAATTGCATTTTTAAGCCTCTTTTATTTTCTGCAACGCTCGTTTAGCTCCGCGAATATGCGCACTCCAGTAGCATCGACTTGCATGCGGTGGGTGTACTACAGCCCAACCCAAATTTCCGTTTACGTTCCCGGAATGGTGCCGCCTTGGCTGGGACCAAACCACTACAAGGTTTGTCAAGACCATCAATTTTCCCGCCTCTCCTGACCTGCTTCCTACGAATTGGACCGTTTGAAGTGAGAAAATTCTCGTAATCTTGCGGCAGGCAACGCGAGGAAGATCGATGAAGACATCCAGGTTCAGCGAGCAGCAGATCGCGTTCATTCTGAAGCAGGCCGACGACGGGCTGGGCGTTGCGGAGGTTTGCCGGAAGGCCGGTATTTCGCAGCAGACCTATTATAGGTGGCGCAAGAAATACGGTGGCCTGATGCACTCGGAGGTCAAACGGCTGAAGATGCTGGAAGACGAGAACAGCCGCCTGAAGCGGATGGTTGCCGATTTGTCACCGGACAAGGCCATGCTTCAGGATGTTCTGGCAAAAAAGCTGTAGCGCCTGCGAAGGCGCGGCAGTTGGCGGATTATGTGCAGGGCGTGTTCCAGGTCTCGATCCGGCGGGGCTGTGCGGTGCTCGGCCTGCGAGACAACGACCTGTTTCTACCTGGCGCGCTGGCCATCGCAGGCTGCATTGAGAAAGCGGATCCGGGAGATTGCCGAGATATGAGCCGTCGAAGACGCCACCGGTTCGAGCCCGACGGCGATTGGGGTGCACTATGGCTATCGGCGGATCCACATCTTGTTGAGGCGGGAGGGCTGGGAAGTGAATGCCAAGCACGTCTACCGGGCTTAATGTCGAGGAAGGCCGCAAATCAGGCATAAACGCCCGAAGCGCAAGGTGGCGGCGAAGCTCCGTGAGGATCGGAAACCGGCCGCGGCACCGAACGCTATCTGGGCGATGGATGTCCTGTCCGACCAGCTCTTCGCCGGCACGAAGATGCGGGTTCTGACCATCGTGGATACCTTCTCGAAGGTCTCGCCAGCCATTGATGTCCGGCCACGCCACACGGGTACGGATGTTATCCGGACGCTGGAGGATGTGACGCAGGACTACGGCTGCCCCCGATCCATCAGCGTCGATCAGGGGCCGGAATTCATCTCGAAGGATCTCGATCTCCGGGCCTACATGAACGGAGTCATCCTGGACTTCAGCCGGTCGGAGAAGCCCACCGATAACGCCTTCGCCGAGGCCTTCAACAGCAAGGTCCGCGCCGAATGCATCGATCAGAATTGGTTCTTGTCGATCGACGATGCACGGCTAAAATGCGAGGCGTACCGCCAAGAGTATAACAACGACCGACCACACAGCTCGATCGGCAATAAGACCCCGATCGAGTTCATGAAATCCATCGGGGCAACCTGCCACCGGGTGGCTTGAGAGACGGGAAAACGCTCAAGGTAGCGGTCCAGCTTTGGGGGCAAGGTCAGCAGGAACCAGGTGAAAGATCGCGTGCCCCACCTCAGGCGCAGGATGGTCTTCCAAGAATTCTACCACAGCGAGGGGATATGTCGCACAAATCGGTTGGGGGATTCCTTTCGCGAAATCAGCGTGGTAGTTGAGATGCGTCAGTAGGTCCTCACCCCCGCCTATACAAGACGAGGAGCTGGCCGGCCTACAATGGTATCGCGTCACGGCAATTGCATCCGGCGGCCCTTTTGCTGACAGGTAACTTCCCTTTAATATGGAGACTTTAGAGACCCGTAAATTGCAAGGACAGAATAATTGTCACAGATGGCTGTTCGAGAGGCGGCAGACCGCCAGGATGCCAAAAAAAAGCTTCGCACTTTAGATCTCTTGGTAATGCGGTCACAGCTCAAGGCTGACGCATCGCCCTTCTTGGGGTTGGCGCTGAGTGCGAAGAAGCTCCCGGACGCTCGTGCAGCCTTGCGAGCCTTGTCGGACTGGCGATTGGAGGCGCTTTTGAAGAAGTTCGGCTACGCGATTAGTTGGGCGATCTGTGCCACTCTTTCGGAAGGGTATGGTGCAGATGGCAATGCAAAAGTTTGGCCGCTGGTGGAAGACCTTCTGGGTCGACATGTTAGGACGCCTGACGAACGCCGCGCCGTTACTGCGTCTTTCATACGAACGTGCCGGAAACTCGGTCTTGCATCGGATGGTTTCGATCGACACGTCCATGCATTTCAGATTCACGCGGGCGTCTCTCGTTCGCAGCTTCACCACCTTGCCAAGGCGTTCATCGCGCAGGAGAGGTCCCTTGGCCTACCCGACCAAGATGACATCGTGTTATTGAATCGTTGGGAAGATGATGCACTGCACTTTCTGGATGCTGGCATACAGGTATTACAGAGACCAATCCTAATGGACCACTCTGCGTGGATGGCTTCCGCATATGTAGATTGGCGTCGGGATCAGAATGCCTTTTCTTCGAAAACAGATTATCTGATTCACTTCGGCGAGCAACTTGTAAGCGCCTCCAGCGGAGGATCGGGGGCGTCGGTCCGGGTTGCACCCGTGCCTCGTCTCGTATGGGAAGATGGACGGCCTCAGTTGGCGATCCCCGGCCAGCCACACCGCTTCAAGCTGTTCTTGGATGGTACTCCTCACAGAGTTCGTGCGGGCCGCCTTTGGCCGCTTCCATACCCTTTGCCGAAGGAAGTGACGTGGGAGGGCGATCAGCCGGGCCGGATAGGAGTGTTTCAAACCGCTGGTTTTGTTCTGTTTGACAGCAACACCGGGCGCCAAGTTAA
Organism: Paracoccus sp. SCSIO 75233; assembly: GCF_027912675.1. NCBI lineage: Bacteria > Pseudomonadati > Pseudomonadota > Alphaproteobacteria > Rhodobacterales > Paracoccaceae > Paracoccus > Paracoccus sp. SCSIO 75233. Next base: position 1,943,206 of record NZ_CP115757.1, read on the forward strand.
TATCTCGGAACGTTCAACACACGGAGAAACGATGCTCAGCGGCATCGTTGCAACAGCAATAGTTGTTGCGAACGAGAGCTTCCAGGTTGCCGGCCAGCCTACCCAAGAAATCGCCCCAGGACTTTTTGCTTCAAATGTAGATCTACGCTCAGGTCGCGTCGCCATCGCGCGAGGCTCTCAGCGCTGGTTGCTCTCAGGTGTGAGGCGTCCTCAGATCTCTATCACTTCTCGCCCCGTGGCGCGTGGAATAGGTGCGCCAAACATGTGGAGCGCGGATACAGAAATTGAGCTCGACTTCGGATCGAGCGAGCTCTTGGCCGGGCATATCGATGGGGCTCGGCGTCCTGGCTTTGTTCAAGTTGAGGCAAGCGGCATTGAAACTGACGTTGAAGTTCAGGTCGATGGGCGGGGTATCGCGGTTGTCCATTTGGCCGAATTGATGCGACGTGCCCATATAGATGACAATGCTGACCCACTTTCCGTCTCGCTTACCCTGCTGCGTTCGAGCAGCGAGACCAAGCAGGCCATCAAGACCCGCTTCAAAAGAAAACTTGTGGTCTGGCCAGGGTTCACAGAGCAAGTTGGCCTTGTACTCTCGTCGAGGCTGCCCCCTCAGAACTTTGTTCCTTCTGAATCTCAGCACGTCTCGCAAGATGACCAAGGACAAGTTTGCTTGGATCGCAACGGTGGATATTCAGAGGGGAGAATGGCGTTTCGCCTTGAGGGGCGAGTAACTCACTTCTCGGTCCGACCGAAGATGCTCAGTGGCGTTTTGGAGCGAGTCGATGGCACGATAACCCCATGGAGGCTGGGCGACGTTCTTATTATGGGCATCTCGACGCGCAGCGACGCACTTGTTCTAACTTCGCCTGATAAAAACGCCTCGCTGAAGATTGGCGCGCGGACCGTGCAGGGGGCTTTCAGGGATAGGCCTACCTATGCGATCCCAATTGCTACAGTCGACGGCGGCGATATCGTCCACATTTCTGGCGAGGGGCTGCCCACGCTCATTACGACAATTGAAGGTGCGCACGAGCCAACTCAGGTGAACGTCCGCACCTGGTCAGGGGGAACCAGTCTATCTATCGAAATGCCGTTCAAAGTCGGTGGCGCCAAAGTCCAATTGGTCACCGAGAACGGGGAACGAGATGAAAGCGAAATCAGCTTCGATCACTTGCCTACGGAAGCGCCTACTCAGTTCTGGCTGAAAGACGTTAAGTCGATGGGGGCTCGCATCGCTATCCAAGTAGATGGACATTCGCTGACCGGATTGTGTCTCCTCAACATACGCGTTCGTCGGATGGGCGACAGTGAATGGTTCCAGTTAAGCAACCCCCGTAGAGACCACTACGCCTTCCCTTTACTTGGCGGAATCGAAGGCCTGAACGGTCCAAAGCAACTTACGCAACTCGAGCACTGGCTGACCAAGTGTTTTGCTCCTGTCGCGTGGGAGAACTCCTTGGGCACGCTACTCCAGAAACGTTGGTCTGAAGTGATTCGGGCCATGGTATCGAAACCCGGGGGCACCGGGCGCTTGTTGCTTCTTGCGATGAAGGATGATGAGCCTGACTGGTTGCCGATGGTTCATGTCATTCAGGAGTTCCCAACCCTCTTTGCCGAGCCCTCGATCAGTTTTCATGTCTTTTCTGACTCCAGTGGTGCAGAGCGCATTCTTCGTATTATTTCGGACGCGGCAGTCGAACGACTGCGGTCTTTGGATATTGCCTCGGAAGCACTGTTTGCTTTTTCAAACGCTAAGACAGCCGAGAAGGCTGACGAAAAGCTGAGAAATTTTCGGCCTTCGAAGCTCCCCGTGATCTTCTCAGGGCTTTTCGAAAGGCCGAGTGAGTGGATGGGGTCAACAGCGCTTGGACCTGATCATGCTGCGACGGCCCTTGCACTCCTCCGCGACCGCGTTGAGGCGCATGAAGTGCTTGGAGCTGGCGATGCAGAGGGTCGAATGTCACTTCGAAGCTTAAACTTGAACCGAGTGGCCAGCGTCTTGCGTGATTCTGAACTATCAGGTCGCCTGCTAAGTTCTGAAGGTGACGAAGACGCCTCTGTTCATATGATCGAACAGGCGTTGCTCGCGTTCGCAGTCGCGAGCAGGCATGGGCCAAAGACGGTCGAGGCCTTGCTTGATAGAGTTTCGAATGCACTTCAGGAAAGTGCGTCTGAGGTGCTTGGCACTATTGGGGAAATGCTTCGGCTGGGGCGGGAGCTATTCATGTTTCACCTCATTGCTGCCGAGATTGAAGTAAGGAGCAACTCATGAAGGATATATTTTACGAAGGATTCGGTTCTTCGGCCATGGATCCGCTCCTTTTTCGAAAGGTTCTCGAGGCACGGCTCCGAAGCTTCACCACCGCGGCTGCTTCCATATCCTCCGTCGTCGCTCCAGAGCTCAGGGCTGCGACGAACCAAATGATCCAAGGTGAAGGGCTACTAAAGGGACCATTCGTAGAGAGTCTTCCGGATTTTCAGAAGGGCGATTCCATTCAATCTCTTGTCTCCCGAGGTGCTTTGTCTCCACTTTGGGGTGGGATGGAGAAAAAGGCGCCCAGTTTGTGGGCGCGGCCGCTGCACCGGCACCAGCAAGCCGCAATTGGACGAGACGAAAACTATATCGTCGCAACGGGAACTGGCTCGGGCAAGACAGAGTCATTCTTGTTCCCGCTGATTGACGATCTTTTGTGTCATGGCCTCGGCAAACCTGGTGTAAAAGCAATCCTTGTATATCCGCTGAACGCTCTTGCAACGGATCAGATGTTCCGGATCGCGCGACTTCTTTTCAACGAGCTGGATGATCCAGGTCTCACTCTCGGTCGTTTCACGGGCCAGACAACACCCGGCGCGAGCCGAGTGGATATCGAACGCGATATTACGGCGTCACCAAGTTTCGAAGATGCATTCCCAGGCGCAAATCGTGCGCCATCGAATTGGCTCCTTTCCCGGGCAGAGATGCTGGATACCCCCCCTGACATCTTGATTACCAACTATGCGATGCTCGAGCATGTTCTGCTTCTTCCTCGCAATCGCCAGCTACTAAGAAATGCTGACCTGAGATGGTTGGTGTTGGACGAACTACATACCTACGCTGGAGCTCAAGCCATCGAGGTTGCCTTCCTGCTTAGAAAGCTCAAGGCGAATTTAGGAATGGAAACAGGTAGGCTGCGCTGTGTTGGGACGTCGGCAAGTTTAGATCCTGAGCGAAAGGATGACCTGACCAAGTTTGCCCAGAAGCTTTTTGATGAACCTTTTGGCTCGGGAGACGCTGCCGTGATCACGGGAGAGAGAGAGCTTCATCCACTACTGAGAGAACAGCGGGAACTCAAGTCGATGGTTGCCGAAGATTGGGTTCGTCTGGGCGAGGGCTTGGCCCGGTTGAGAGAGGACGGAGCGCTGACCCCCGAGGAGGAAGATTTCCATCTCGAGAATTGGAACGACGAATTGGGCGACGTGCTTCGTCTTTCGGGCGGGGACTTGGGCAGCGCTCTGCTCAAATCTCTGTCAGATATGTCGGAAGTCCGTGTCGTAGCGACAGAACTACATAAGAAGACAAGCGGCTTGATGCTTCTCGAGCGGCTTGCAGAAGTTGTCTTCCCTGATGTTGGGTCCGAACTGGCTGAACAGGCGCTAATCGCATTGGTGAATGTGGCCGTGCTCGCGGTTCCTAAACATTCTGGGGGGTTTCCTCTCCTACCGGCACGATACCACATTGCGGCGACTACAATTGAGGGAGCACTCGTAGAGCTTTCCGCAAGTAGTCCCGAAAAATGGAGCAGGGTTCTTGCTGGCAAAACCGGCCGCGATCCTCTTGAAGGCGCGCCTGCTGCATGGCCGCTCATGGTCTGTCGGTCCTGTGGTGAACCATATGTCGAAGCATGGGACGATGGTATTCGTTTGGCTGCGATCCCCCCTCGTAACAGCCATGCCGAGCGGACGGTCCTAAGATTGGTCGGCGCCGGCGCCGCTGCGTTAGACGAGGACGAGGAAATTAACGACGATATCGAAGTAGTGCATTTTGATCCAAGAACGGGACAGCTCGAAGATGGTCCGGGCGAAGGTATATTGTCGCTCCAGGTGGCGGAGTGCGTCAGCGATGACCATGATCGAAAGAAATACGTCCGATCTTGTTTGGCATGCGGTGAGAATAAGGGCGCCTTTGCAGAGCCGTTGACGACAATCTATGCGGGCGATGAAGCGACTTCTGCGATGGCTACACAAACCTTGCTGGAAGCACTTCCGCCGAAGCCGAACTCGGAGGCTCCATTGCATGGCCGTTCGCTTCTGGCTTTCTCGGACAATCGGCAAGACGCTGCATTTTTTGCGCCGTTTCTCGAGCGCATTTCCAGGGTGGAGGCTATCCGTGGGGCAATGATCGAAGCAGTTCGTTCGGAGGACGATCTTTCGCTCACCAACTTGGCGTCCGAAGTTTCTGCCCGTCTCAAGAAACACAGATTCCGTATGTTTGACCGAGGTGATCAATCGACTCATCTCACGGGAACCGAACTCAAGGACCGAATGGCTGCCTTGGTGACGGCGGAGGTAACCCTAGGCGGACGAGGCCGCGCCTCCCTGGAAGCATATGGCCTAATGTCGGTTGAGCACGACGGCTTGGACAAGGTGGATCGTAGAATTGAGACACAGCTCGACGAAGCTGGTTCAGCCCATTTGTCAAAATTCGTTCCTGGTGTCACGCGCTTCATACTTATGATGATGCGGCAAAGCCGCGCGATTTCGGACCTTGATGGGCGTCTTGACCTCGGCGACGAGGCAATTTGGGGCCGTGGATTGGGGTCCGAGAGGATCTCGTGGGAACTTCGGAAAGAGAGCAACGCGACGCGCATCCGACGCGTCCTCCCGACGCGACCTCGCGACAAGACACGGCTTCTCTGGGTTCTTTGTGATCGACTTGACCTAAGCCGTGAAGATGCTGATCGGCTTGCTGAAGCCTGCTGGAACGTAATGGTGCGCCCTCGTGTCGGCGTTCTGAAGAAGGGCAGCCTCGCGATGGTGATCGACCTCGATAAGGTCAAGCTTGGCAAAACTTCAAATCGATTTAGCTGTGACTCCTGCGGGCGAATTGCATCCTTTGACCTTGGCGGTGTTTGCTTGGCTAATCACTGTAAGGGCACAGTCTCCCAACTGCCGGAGTCCGAAGCTGATACCACTGTCCTTGAAAACTACTATGTCAAACGTTGGAAGTCTCAGCCCGGCGCTGCCATCGCCAGAGAACACACGGCCGCAATTGGGTCTGCGCTCCGGAATGAAATTGAAGGGAGTTTTCGCACTGGTGATGTCAATGTCCTAAGTTGCACGACGACAATGGAAATGGGCGTCGATCTTGGCGATCTGGAAGCCGTCATCTGTCGGAATGTGCCACCAGGAATTGCCAACTATCAGCAGCGGGCCGGCCGTGCGGGCCGGCGGGCCCAAGTCGCCCCGATCGCACTCACCATTGCGAAAGGCAGCCGGTATGATCAGTCTTCCTTTCTGCGCTTCGATGAATATCTGAATGCACTGCCGCACGTCCCCTACATCAATCTCGAAAACCCTAGGTTTTTTCACAGGCACCAGACTTCATGCGTATTGGCTGGTTGGTTCGGCCAGAGATTGGCAACCAGCTCTCGAACCGGATCGCCTCGTTTGCGGGATGTGCTGGCTGATCGCCTTGATGCGGCGAACCAGAAGGCTTTGCTTGAAGACTTCGCCATTTGGCTACAATCCAACGATGGCAAGATAGCGCTGAGCACCGCTGAAGGTATGTCGACCGGGATACCGACCGGCGTCGCATTGTCCGGACAGGAACTCACACGACATGTGCGCGATGAAGCGTTTGCCCGATGGCTCGACGATGTTTGCTCACGATGGCAGACAATTGAAGCTCGCTATCAGGATGCCGAAGCTCAAGTCGGTTCGGCGGACACCGAAGAAGAAAGACTGAGAGCGACCCGTAGAGTCCTTAATGCCGGCAAAGAGAAGCAGCTTTTCCTTGACCGGCTACTGACCGATAGCCTCTCGCGCTTGGGCATCATCCCCACCTATAGCTTCCCTGTGAGTTCCTTGACCCTGGAGGTCGTTCGAGATCGTGGGCAGGGCAAAGGAAGTGATGATATCGAACTCGCACGAGACGCGTCTCTGGCGATCTCGGAGTTCGCTCCCGGCGCGGAAACAATTGCAGGCGGGCGAGTATGGACCAGTGCAGGAGTCTCGCGCAGAAGCTCGCATTCGGCGAATGATGTCTGGATCGACGAGGGGCAACTTCAGGTCTGCCGGCATTGCAGAAACGTAGAGCGACTGCAAAAGGATGAACCTCCTCTTGCAAGCTGTCCATCCTGTAGTGGGAGCCTGGACATGCCCCGTCGGTTTGTAGAGCCTGTCGGATTCCTGACTAATTACAAGGATAGAGCTGGCGGGGAGCCAGGTTCCTCCCGTTTGCGCCCTCGTGCCGTGGATGAAGCTCGCCTTCTAACGAAGGCACCGTCAGATGCGATGGCCACTACAGATATTCGTGACGTCAGCACGTTCTTTGCTTCGGCTCTTGGTTCGGACGATGCTCCGGAAGGGAAGATGATCGTGGTCAACCGAGGCCCAAATGGAACCGGCTATATGCGTTGCCCGCGGTGCGAACATGCAGAGCCAGCGCCCAAGAACTACTTTGGATTCGCCTCCGTCTCATCGAAGCATCATGATCCACGGAACGGCAACCTTTGCCCGGTAGAGGAGCTTAAGGGCGCGACGGACCTGGCGCACACATATTCAACGGATATCAGGATCATCCGGATTGGTGTGCCGATCAATGTCCCTGAAACTGTGGCTGATGAAAATGCCTGGCGAGAGGACGTTCTACGTGGGGCAGCAGAAGCCATCAGATTGGCCGCAGCCGACATGCTTGGCACCGACCCGAGGGACTTGAGGGCGACATTTGAGATTGCGCCTCCTGGAGGTTTCGACATCATCCTGGCTGATGCGACGCCAGGTGGTGCTGGCTATGCCCGACGATTGGTTGAGGAAAGTCGCTTCTCCGCCCGAAAGCTCTTCTTAGAGTCTCTTGAAAAGCTCAACTGCGTCAAGAAATGCCAAACCTCTTGCGTGCATTGTCTCAATGACTACTCCAACCAAATTTGGTGGGATCAGATGGACCGGCATATCTCTCGTGCGTGGTTGGAAAGGGTCGTTTCCCAATCTATCGTAAAACCAAGCCACGTCCCGGGCGACGCTATTCCTTCGAATGCACCTCTCGGGGGAGCTCTCAGGAGCAGCTTGAAAGGGCACAAGGACATCATCGCTGTGGGCGATGCGCTTTGGGGTTCAGAAGAACCTGAAACCGCTTTGGGTAGCGCTCGATCGCTTCGTGATTGGCTGGAGGACGATCAAAAGCGGCGGGCCTGGATGGTTTACAAGGCGTTGGGAGACGAGACGCCAACCGGGACTGATCGCCAAATCGCAGAGTTGCTACGCCCGTTGGAAGATTCCGGCCGCCTCACACTGGTCAGTCTGGAAGCCGAAAAGCTGGCAGGGGCGCCAAGGCTGACGATGTTTGGAGGTGTGGTTAGCGAAGAGCTCTACGACGGTGAGGTAAAGCTGCCTCTGCTTTCCGGATCCGGGGCTGGTGTGTGTTTTCGACGTCATGGCTTGGATGACTTAGCAACTTTATGGATCACAAAGCGTATTAATGATGTCTTGAAAGCCCCATCTTCAGGGGTGTTCGCGCAACTTCTCGATCGTCTCTCGGTGCACCGTTTCCGAGCCGGTCAACCGCGTGATGTTTCTGCGGTCTTCCATGAACTGAGGGGGCAGGTCGTTGAGCTCGAAGTGCAGGACCCCTATTTGGGGGCCTCAACTCGCAACCGTGCGAAGCTGGGAGAACTCTTGTCCGCAATGCGCGGCGCGGGAGCGAGCATCGAAGCTCTGAAGTTGATTTGGAACCCGCGCAATGGAGAGGACTACACTGATACTCAGAGCAATGGGCTTCGCGCGGTGGCCGGGACACATGTATCAGGCAGGATCGATCTAAGGCCATGGGAACCCAGTAGAGGGCAGCATTTTCACGACCGGATTGTCATCATACGGAACTGCGGTTCGGGCGCAAAGTGGCGCGTAGATGTAACGTCGGGTGTCGACAATCTCATGTCTTATCAAAAGGAATGCAGTTTGTTCATCGAGAAATCGTAGTGGTGAATAGCGCCGTGTCCCGTCGACACCTTCTTCGCTAATCTTGAGGCAAGGAGGCGTTTAAGGGACGTGGACGGGTCGCGGGAAGGACGTTTCCAGGACTATGCCTTTAAACAGGGGCGCTGTGTGGATTGCGTTCCGATGGTGATGACAAATCGTGGATAGGTCTTGCTCACTAAGCACGGGGCTTCGAGCAACAAGCCCTTTTCCATCGGAAGTTTAGCTTAGACAGCGCCACGGATCATCGATTTGCCGAAATGCTGCGTGATTTACGAATGGCCGTTCTGGTGAAGCTGCGCCGCGGCGCTCGGCCATGAAGCGAAAGGTAGGTGAGGGCCGATATTCATCGACGGTTCGTCGGCGCATTCCAATGAAGTGCCTTATGTATAGTCCGACCGACAACTTTGGTCGCAACAGGTTCGCAACCTATCTCTGCCACCGGATATTGATTAGCCTAATCAAGGTTTTCACGAAAATAGATATGCAGGCGTGGCCGTGCGGCGTTGCCATCGGACCGGGTCAGGCGTGCTATGGCACCGTCGATAAGGGTTTCCGGTGCCAATTCAAACACCGCATCCATGCTGCAATCAATCAATGCCTTGCGCGTATCGGTGGTCAGCCCGTGCCCGATCATGACCACGTCCCGGCGGCCTCGTTCGCGCAGGGCGCGACAGATGCCACCTGACGCGCCGCCGACATTGTAGATGCCCGTCAGATCAGGATGGCGGTCCAGAAGGTCCAGCGTCAGCCGGTAGTTCTCGCCGGGATCGTCATGGCCCTCCCGCATGGGCATCACATGAAGGTCTGGAAACATCTCTTCCATGATGCTCAGCACACCGGCTTCTCGTTCGGAGTGCGCGCGGTAATGCCGCGATCCGGCGACAAGGGCGACGGAACCGGTTCCGCCCGAGAGGCGACCGATCAGAAGGCCAGCGGTTCGGCCGACGGCGTGATTGTCCAGCCCGACGTGATTGATACCAGAGGATAAACCGAGATCAGACACGATGGTCACAAGCCGGGTCCCACGCTCAGCGATCTCGATTGCAGCCTGCCTGACCGCCGGATGTTCGATAGCGAAAAAGGCGATGCCGTCGGCCCAGCCGGCATTGCGGCGCAGTGCTTCGGCCAGGGCGTCTGCATTGAAGCCGTCAATGAAGAAGCAGCGCAGATTTGGTGCGCCGGGCCCGCCTCCTATCCGCGCCCGCAACTTGTCGCCAAGCAGCCTCAGATAGGGATTGCCACCCGAGGGCAGCAGAAAGACGATATTCGGTGGCGGCCGTGTGGTATAGGCCGCCGCTTCCCCGGCGCTGAGCACCCCCATCTCTCGCGCCAATTCCAGCACTCGCAACCGCGTCCGTTCCTTGACGCCGCGACGCTGATTTATGATCCGGTCGACGGTCGCCAGCGACACGCCCGCAGCCCGCGCCAGATCGGGCAAGGTTGGCCGCTTTGGTGCGCCATCGGGCGGGCCGGGGACATCAGAACACATCAAAACAACTCATTTCATTCGCTTTGACGGATGATCCCCCGATCCATACCCTTGGTCAATATCGTTTGTGCTGCGACTCGTATGGCCATGGGAGAAGGGCCATCCGCACATCAAATCGCGTCAAACCGGTAAGGGGAGGAGACCCATGACCAACCATCGTCTTCAATTCGGCCGTCGCGGCTTCATGGCGCTTGGCGCCGGCGCCGCCGCCATGACCATGCTGCCGCGTCGCGGCTTTGCGCAGACCAGCCTGCGTTACGGCCACAATAACGAACCCGCCTCGGTCGCGGGCGCTCAGGCTGACTGGTTTGCCGAGGCGCTTGGCCAGACGTCTGGCGGCGACATCGAGGTGCAGGTTTTCCCAGCCAGTCAGCTTGGCAAGCTGCAGGAGCTGGCCGAGGCCGTGTCGCTTGGCACGATTGCCTTCTCGCATAACACGGCGGGCGCGCTCGGTTCACTTTATGAACCCTTCGCAGCACTGGATACGCCCTATCTCTACCGCGACATCGACCATCTTATGAAGGTCACCGATGTTGACAGCCCGGTCATGCAGGAATTGAACGAGGGCCTGATCGCCGCCGCCAATGTCCGTGTGATCTATGCCCATTACTTCGGCAAGCGGAACCTGACCTGCAACAAGGCGGTGATGTCGCCCGCCGATCTGGACGGCGTCAAGATCCGCGCCGTGCCGTTCCCGATCTATACCGCCGCCGTCGAGGGGATGGGCGCCGTCGCCGTTCCCGTCGACTGGTCCGAGGTGCCGACCGCATTGGCGACCGGCGTCGTTCAGGGGCAGGAAAATCCTGTCAATGTGGTCCTGAACGTCAAGCTGTATGAGGTGCAGTCGCATCTGATGCTGACCGGGCATATGTCGAATGCCGAAGTCGTGGTGATGAACGAGGACGTCTGGCAGGGCCTGCCCGACGCCCAGAAGGATGCCGTGCGCGAAGCTGCCCTGCAGACGCGCGAAAAGGCCACCAAGGCCATTCAGGACAATGAAGAGGCCGAAACGCAGGCGCTTCGCGATACTGGCATGACCGTGATCGGCCCGGATGATGGCCTGCAGATCGAGGCCTTCCGCGAGGCGGTCAGCAAGGTCGTCGATGAGCGTTTCGGTTCGCAATATGGCGATCTCTACGCCAAGATCGAAGCCATTTCCTGATGATGGCCGGGGCAGACAGGCCGGGCCTTCTGCCCCGGTTGACGCATCTCGGCATCGCTGCCGGAATGCTGCTGCTGGCACTGATGGCCGGGCTGGTCGTGCTGCAGGTGCTGGCCCGCAATTTTGCCGCGACCGGCCTGCCTTGGGCGGATGAACTTGCGCGGTTCTGCGGGATCGGGCTGGTTTTTCTGGGCGTACCAGCGCTGGCCGGGCGGCAGGTGCTGGTCTCGGTCACGATGCTGCCCGATGCCGTCAAGCCCGCTCTGCGCCGCTGGATGGTGCTGATCGCAGATATCGCGACGCTGGCGTTCGCCGTGCTGCTTTTGTGGAGCTTTGCAGAGTTCCTGCCGCGGGCTGGCAAGTTCCTGACCCCGGCGATGCGGGTTCCGAACTGGGTCTATTATTCGCTCGCATTGGCCGGCAGTCTGATGCTGGCCGCCGTCGCCCTGCAGCGCGTCATCGCCTGTCTGCGTGGCCGTGACCCCTCCGACGGCTTCCGAACCGAAGCCGATCCCCCACAGGTGCCCCAGCCATGAGCCTTCTGCTTCTTGCCATCTTCGCCGTGCTGCTTGTGCTTGGCGCGCCGGTCGCCGTCTGCCTGGGCCTGTCTTCTGCTGTGGTCATCGTGGTTCAGGGCCTGCCGGTGTCGGTGCTGGCGCAACGCAGTCTGAACTCGCTCGACAGCTCTCCATTGCTGGCGGTGCCGCTGTTCATCTTTGCCGCAAGCCTGCTGAACGCGACCGGCGTCACCACACAAATGTTCGACCTCGTTCGCATGATCTTCGGTCGCATCCGTGGTGCGGTCGCACAGGTCTCGATCTTCGTTTCGCTGATCTTTTCAGGGGTTTCGGGTGCGGCGCTTGCCGATATTGGCGCGCTTGGCAAGATTCAGGTCGACGAGATGACGCGGCAGGGCTACCGCAAGGATTTCGCCGCAGGGCTGACCGTTGCCGCGGCTACGATCGGGCCGATCTTCCCGCCGTCGATCCCGATCATCATCTATGCGTCGGTCGCCAATGTCTCGGCCGTCAAGCTGCTGATCGCCGGGATCGTACCGGCGCTGCTGCTGACCGCGTTCCTGATGATTCAGGTCGCCGTGATTGCGCGGATGCGGAGCCTGCCGCGCGACGATATCCGTCCAGGCGCGGGGGATGTGATGCGGAAATTCATGTTCTCGCTACCGGCGCTGTTTGCACCCGTTCTGCTGATCGGCGGGCTTCTGAGCGGCTATTTCGGCCCGACCGAGGTCGCCGGCGTCACCGTGGCCTATGCAATGCTGATCGGGATTTTCGTCTATCGCAGCCTCGGGCCGCGCAAGATACTTGCTGCCCTGCGCGAGACCACGGAAGCCACGGCAAATATCCTGTTCGTGGTGGCCACGGCGGCGCTGTTTGCATGGGTCCTGACGCTGGATCAGGTGCCGATGAAGGTTTCGGCGCTGCTTCTGGGCGTGTCGGAAAATCCGTTGGTCCTGCTGCTGCTTGTGAATGTCCTGCTGCTGATCGTCGGGATGGTGCTGGAAAGCATCGCCGCGATCCTGATTATCGCGCCGATCGTTGCGCCCGCGCTGACCGCAGCCGGCGTCGACCCGTTGCAGCTTGGCATCGTCTTTGTGCTGAACCTGATGATCGGGCTGCTGACGCCGCCAGTGGGCATGAGCCTTTACATGATCTCAATCGTCGCCCGCATGCCCATCGGGCAGGTGATCGCGGGGGTCATGCCATTCTTCATACCGCTTATCCTGTCCCTGCTGGTCGTGACGCTGGTTCCCGCGCTGTCGACCTGGCTTCCCGAAACCCTGATGAAGTGAGGCCCCGCGATGAGCACCTTCCTTGGCCCGATCCGCCAGCTTGGCTATGTTGTCGACGATATCGAGGCGGGCATGAAATACTGGTCCGAAACAATGGGCGTGGGCCCTTGGTACTACAACCCTGCCGTGCCGATTCAGGATTACACCTATGACGGGCAGCGCCATGACGTGACCAATTCAGTTGCGCTGGCGAATTCCGGCGAGATGCAGGTCGAACTGATCCAGACTCGCAGCGATACACCGTCGATGTATCGCGACTTCAAGGATCGGGGCCTGCGTGGATTGCAGCACGTCGCGTTCTGGACACGCGATTACGACCGCGACCTGCAGATGATGCTTGATCGCGGTTTCACCCCGAAGATGAGCGGCTTTGTCGGCAAGAACGGACGCTTCGTCTATTTTGCCGAAGAACATCACCCCGGCACCTGCATTGAACTGTCCGAGGTCATGGGTCCGAAGGGACGCATGTTCGACCTGATCCGGGATGCAGCTAACGGCTGGGACGGCTCCGACCCGGTACGCCCCTTTCCCGATCTTTCCGGGGAGTAACCAGTGGACCGGATTATCGCTGAATATCTGTTGGAAACCCCCGCGTCACCCGAAGATGTCGCCGCCATGATGGCGGGGGAACAATCCAGCGGCACCTTCATTCGCGTTGCTGGCGAGACGGATGAATTGCGCGCCCGATCCGCCGCCGAGGTGCTGTCGGTCGAAGAACTGGAGACGTTGCCGCAGCCCTCGCTCCACTCGGCCTATCTCGATCGCAAGAAGATCGGCGGGCCCTATCGACGAGCGCGTGTCAGGATAGCGTTTCCACCCGGAAATATCGGGAAGAACCTGCCGACATTGGCCGCGACTGTGTCTGGCAATCTTTATGATATCGGCGAAATTACCGGGCTGAAGCTGGAAGGACTCGCGATACCGGCGGACTATCGCAGTCGCTACCACCTTCCCGTTCTAGGTGTCTCGGGAACCCGTACCGCCACCGGTGTTCAGGGCCGCCCGATTTTTGGTACGATTATCAAGCCGAATGTCGGGATGCGCAGCGATGATATCGCGACACTGGTCGACCGGCTTTGCGCGGCCGGCGTCGATTTTATCAAGGATGACGAGGTTTGCGCCAATCCTGACATCGCCCCTATTGCAGAACGTGTGCCCGCCGTCATGGCGGTGATCCGCAAATGGCAGGACCGGCGCGGGCGGCAGGTGATGATGGCCTTCAATATCACCGATGAGACCGATGCCATGCGTCGCCATGCCGATCTTGTCGCGGCCGAGGGCGGGTCATGTGTCATGGCCAGCCTCAACTGGTGCGGTTTGTCGGGCATGGAAAGCTTGCGCGCTCACACATCGCTTGCCATTCACGCGCATCGCAATGGCTTCGGCGCTGTTTCGCGGCATCCCTCGCTTGGCATGAGCTTTCAGCCCTATCACGCGCTTTATCGGCTGGCCGGGATCGACCACATGCATGTCCATGGCATCGGCGGTAAGTTCGTTGACACAGCGCAAGAAGTCACCGCAGCCGCCCGCGCCTGTCTGGCACGGCTGTCAGAAAATGGTCCGGAAGATCAGGTGATGCCCGCCTTTTCGTCCGGCCAGTGGGCGGGAACGCTGCCCGCGACGCTGGAGGCCGCGAAGGGCCCGGATCTGATGTTTATGTGTGGCGGCGGCATATTGGCCCATCCTGAAGGGCCTGAGGCCGGTATCGCCTCGCTGCGTGAAGCCTATGACGTGCTGCAATCGGGTTTGTCTCTGGAACAGGGTGCGCAGACGCATCCCAACCTTGCAGCGGCACTCGCCTTCTTCGGCAGCCGCTGATGTCGGTACCGGTGGTCTTCGTCGGCGATGATTTCACCGGTGCCTCCGATAGTCTTGCGCGCTATGCAATGGCTGGCTGGCGCACGCGCCTCCTGGTCGGGGAGAACGCTCCGGTCGAGGAGCCGTTGGACGCACTTGGCATCGCGACGGATCTCCGGGCTGAAACACCAGCAGGTATTGAAGCGGGGGTAGAACGGATCTGGCCACTGATCGCAGCGGCGAACCCGGCACGGCTGCACCTGAAAATCTGCTCGACCTTTGATTCCTCGCCCACCATCGGCTCGGTTGGGGCTATGGTCAAGGCGCTCGCGTCCCGCTTTCGCCCCGATATTACCGCAGTGATAGGGGGGCAGCCGAGCCTTGGCCGGTATCTCGCTTTCGGCCATCTTTTCGCGCAGGGTCCAGACGGGCAGGTGCATCGTATCGACCGCCATCCGGTCATGGCGCAGCATCCGGTGACACCGATGCAGGAATCCGACATGCGCCTGCATCTTGCGGCGCAAAGTCTCGCGCCGCTCAATCTGATTACAACATCGGATCTGGCCGAGCCTTTGGCTGTTGCCGCCACGCTCCGGGCGGGGCCGACGATCTTCGATGTCGGGCAGCAGGGAGACCTTGCCCGCATCGCAGACATCCTTGACTTGGTGCGCGGTCGACAATTGCTTGTCGGTGCCAGTTCTGTCGCTGAGATGCTGACCGACAACTCAGCCGCGGCGTCGGCCCCTGAAGCGCCGCCGCCGATGCATCGCGGCATTCTTCTATTTGCTGGCAGCCGGTCATCGATCACCCGCGCCCAGGTCGAGGCATTCAGGATGGGACCCACCTTGCGTGCCGGGCCGGCCGAAATATGTGATCCGGTTTCCCTGATCGATGCATGTGTAGACGAACTCTCCCACAACCGTCCGGTGCTTGTTTCACTGGACCCGGATGCAAGCTATTCGCTTTCTGCATCAGCACTCGCCGATCAGTCGGTCGAGATCCTGTCACAGATCCTTGCACAGGCAGAAATCGGCTATCTGGGAATCGCTGGCGGAGACACCTCAAGCAGAATCTGTTCCGGCCTCGGGTTCCATTCGCTCGAATTTCATCACCAGATCTCGGCAGGCGTGAGCATTTGCATCGGGCGCCATGAGAACGAGGCAATGAACCGGATGCGCCTCATGCTGAAGGGAGGCCAAATGGGAGGCGACCTTTTGTTCGACGACTTCTGTGGTTTTGCGGGTCACCGATCATAGAGAGAGAGGTCTGGTTCTCAGCAGGACAAGCAAGAATTTGGCGCGCAGTTGTCGGTTCGCCAGAGCCGGTATAGTGACCGTAAATGACATGCTGCGTCATTCACGAATGATCGGCATGCTCAATCTGCAGCGCGACATCTCGCATCCGCGAGCCTCGGGCCAAGACCACATCAGGCTTGTTTGCGCCCACTTTTGGGTTTCGTAAGACCACCGCCAGGCCGCTCAGCAACTCCATTGCAAAAGGCAATATTGCGGAAGGAGCACTTGGAAGATCAATTTTTTGGTTCGGGTTGGTGTGCGAGCAGTGGCGATGGTTCGATTTATGTTCGTGCGGCAAAAGCCACTGACGTCGAATCCTTCAGTCAGGCGCTGAATAAAAATCGTAATTACAATATCTTACGTGGATTTTACCAAATCGACGTAGTCAACAGATTCAGAGAATATCAGCCTTGAGAGAACATTTTGCGGATGCTTGGTCGCCGGGTCGGTGTTCAGCCCTTCCCGCACAACCCTCTAAAACAACGGAAAAATTAGCCCGCAGCCGGATCGAGAGAACAGTTTAGCAGGGGCGACTGGCGGACGGTGAGTCCGCAGCCGCGCATTCCAACGCTTTCCCTGATGTTCCGACAACATCCTGCATATATTTGCTGAATCGTTCCTGATGAATCTTGCGCGTTCCAGCCTGTTCCCCCATATTCCTGTTTTAGAAGGTGGAACGATTGGGGGAACGGTTGAGAGAGTCGCGATACCTGAACAGGACGGGAACAGGTTTGACTGCCGCTTTCGTCAAGAATGTCGCCCAGCCCGGCAAGTATCATGACGGCAATGGCATGGGGCTTCTGCTTCTGGTTAAACCAAACGGTTCCCGCTTCTGGGTTCAGCGCATCATTATTCGCGGCAAGCGCCGGGAAATGGGGCTGGGCAGTCCACCTGTCGTGACTTTGGCACAGGCCCGTGAAGCAGCATTGGCGAACAAGCGCCGCGTTCGGGACGGGGGCGACCCGTTGCGAGACAAGCATGAGGCGCAGGCCGTGCTGACCTTCGAGGAAGCCGCCCGCAAGGTTCATGAACTTCACAGCCCGACATGGCGGAACAAGAAACATGCCGCGCAATTCATATCGACTCTGGAAACCTATGCCTTCCCGCGTATCGGTGGGGTGAAGGTTGGCGACGTGACGGCGGCTGACGTGCTGGCCGTGCTTTCCCCGATCTGGAACGAAAAGCGCGAGACCGCCCGGCGCGTCAAGCAGCGCATCGGCACGGTTCTGAAATGGGCCGTGGCGCAGGGATGGCGGCAGGACAATCCGGCGGATGCAATTTCAGAGGCTCTGCCGAAAGACCGGCAGGAAAAGCAGCAACGCAAGGCCCTGCCCTATCAGCGGGTTGTCGAGTGCAGGAATGCCGTGCGCAACAGCAACGCCGGACTGTCAACCAAGCTGGCGTTCGAGTTGCTGCTGTTCACGGCCAGCCGGTCGGCAGAGGTCAGGCTTGCCCGCTGGGGGCAGATAGATTGGGATGCGGAAGGCGGGCCGATCTGGACCCGACCCGGCAGCGTCATGAAATCGAAAAAGCCCCATGCGGTTCCTCTTTCTCTGGACGCGGCGCAGGTGCTGGAACAGGCGAAGGCGCTGAGCGAACATACGGACCCGGATGCGCTGATTTTCCCCGGCACCGTGAAGGGCAAGCCGCTGTCAGACGCCACGCTGTTAAAGCTGGTCAGGGAACAGGGCTTTGACGTGGATATTCACGGGTTCAGGACTTCCTTCAAGACATGGGCGCAGGAACGCACAAACTTCCCGCGCGAAGTATCGGAGGCGGCACTGGCGCATGTCATCAAGGATAAGGCGGAAGCGGCCTATGCGCGGTCTGACCTGATGGAAAAGCGGCGGGCGCTGGGCGAGGCATGGGCCGGGTATCTGGCGCAGGAAACCGGCAATGTTGTGAGGAATGGGTGAATGTTTGCACCGGAAGGATATGTCTCAGCACTGAGCCTAGCAGACCATATACGGCAAAGATTGTTTGATGGCAGGGATGATGAATTCAAAAAATATTCGGCAAATCTGACAGATACTCAAAAAGGAGAATTCTTCGAAAGATGCCTCATTAGCTATACTTTGAAACCCCATCAGCTAATTTGGAACAGCATACAATGCCACCAGTTGACCGCGTACATTTGCTCGCCTGATGGTATTCTGCTTAAGGCAGCAAACAGCTTTTTTCTAGGCGGAAATGGTGAAATTTGGTTAACAGAGCTGGACCCTATGGACCCAGATGAAGACTTCCTTCGATTGATAGATGTTGGCTTTGAAACTGGATTGGCAAGAAAATTCCTGCCTGTTGTTGATAGTGGGTATTTTGTTTCGTTTCGGACGTGGTGCATCCGTCAGCCTGAAAGGATGAGAGAGCTTATAGGTGGCCAATTCGATGAGTATGAAGAAAGGTTCCATATCATAAGAGAATTTTCTGGATGGGCTGTATGTTTTAAAGATGGCAGCGGCACCAGCGAATCTGGTTTTCCATATAGTGCTTTTCCTGAGTATTTCGCTGAAGACAGGCAAGGACAGCGAGGTAAGGGCACAAATGAAATTGTAAGTGAAATTATTGCAAGATTTGATAGAGGTGAACGGGTTGTGAGAGACAAAATTAAGTCGGAGCTGGCCGGTCACCTTGGCACAGACTCGTGGCGAGAAACTTGGCGAATGGCAACCAGCCAGAGGCCCAGCCTTTCTACACCGGGACCTAAAAAGAAAACCGGTTGTTAGCAGCAAGAATTTGATTCGTAATCGAAAGTAATTCGTGACACAAATTGCCTAGCCCATCTTCCCAGCATGTCGCAACACATGTTGGAGGGTTCCACATTGGCCCATCGAATCTATCGCCGTCCCGAAGTCGAGAAAATAACCGGCCTGAGCCGGTCCACCCTTTACCGCCTCATGGCTGAGGGCAATTTCCCGAAACCGATCAAGCTGACCGGAAAAGCAGTTGGCTGGACGGATGCCGCAATAGACGACTGGTTGGATAGCCGCGAACAGGCTGCCGCATAACAGACCCCCCGCCGGGCGATGGCGGGGGCGGTATCTTTTGCGGCTCTTGGAGTAGCTGCATCTTACCGTTTCACGCCCAGCCCCGCAAGAAAAGGCTGAGCAGAAAATGACAAAATCAGGACGCTGGTATTCCAGCACGACGCAAATTTATTGGGCTTGCGCCGCGCTGTTGAGCGGACGCTGGTTATCCACCCGAACCGAAATCCGCGAAGTCAGAGGATGGAGGCTGGCAGCAATCTGCCACAAGCTGATAAAGCAATACGGTTGGCCGATAGAAACCGAATATCGCGGCGCGGAAAACATCGCACATTACCGCCTGACACCCGGCACCGATATTTCACGGCTGAAATTCCCGCCAAGCGCAAAATCTCTGGCCGATGGGCTGGAAGGCGGTGCGCAATGATGGCCCTGCGCATTTCCCTTTTGATGAGCCGATACGGACTGGATGCTGACCGCGCCGCAATGCTGGCCGCTTTCATCTGGGGGGCTGACGATGCGCGTTGATCTGCCCGTTAAGCCCGCCCTGCTGCCCTTCTGCCGGAAATTGCTGGCAGAGGGTGCGGACCCCGCCGAATTGGTTCACGTCTATCGCGGCGATACACTCTGTTTCGTGCCTGCGCCGCTGGCAGCCTTCGCGGCGCTTGCGACGGAAGAACGCGACACCCGCTCAATCCGGCTGGTCCGATACCGCGAGAAATGCCCGCAGGGTGACGAATACGCCCCTGTGAGCGGCGAAGCGATGGGGGGCGAGCCATGACTGACGCGCAAACCCTGACCCACGCCCTGAAAGGCAAATGGTATCGCCGCTACGGGGTTGCCTGTTGTCCTGCGCACGGCGACAATCGGCCCAGCCTGTCGCTGGCCGATGGCACCGATGGCAAGCTGCTGCTGAATTGCAAATCGGGCTGTTCCTTCACGGATATTCTGCAAGCCCTGCGAGACCGTGGATTATTGGACGACAGACCTGTCCCGCCGGACCCTGCCGAAATCGCCCTCCGTGAAGCCGAGGAACGGGCCGAAGCCGCGAAGCGCGAGAAGCAGGCGCTGTCCGTCTGGCGTGAGGCACAACCGATCGGCAGCACCATTGCGGAAACCTATCTGCGCAATCGCGGCATCACCTGCGACCTGCCGGATAGCCTGCGCTTTCATCCAGAATGCTGGCATGGGGCAACTGCCCAGCGCGCCCCGGCAATGATTGCCCGCGTGGATGGACTGCCGCGTTTCGCAGTGCATCGGACCTATCTGCGCCCGGACGGCGACGGCAAAGCAGACCTTACCCCGAATAAGGCGATGCTCGGGAAAACCGCCGGGGGCGCGGTCTGCGTCTGTGACGAGCCAGGGCCGCTTGTGGTGGCAGAGGGTATAGCAACCGCCTTGAGTCTTTCCAGCGGGCTTATCCGTCGCCCTGCGACGGTCTGGGCGGCTCTGTCTGCCCCCGGCATTGCCGCGCTGCACCTGCCCGACAAGCCGCAACGTCTGACCATCGCCAGCGATGGTGACACAGCGGGCCGGGAAGCCGCGAACAGACTGGCCGAACGCGCAACAGCGCTGGGCTGGACCGTCAGCCTTTTACCTGCCCCGGAAGGCCGGGACTGGAATGACATTCTGCAAATGAAAGGGGCAGCCTGATGAACATGCCCGAACCTATCCCGTTCGTTTCCGAAGGGCCGCAACCGCTCTTGCGCGAAATCCCTGCCGGTGAAGCCTATCCCACTCACGCCCTGGGACCGCTGCAAGCCGCAGTGGAAGCGGTGCAGGACATATCGCAAGCCCCGGTCGGCATTGCCGCGCAATCGGCTCTGTCCATCGCCGCGCTGGCCGTTCAGGGTTTTGCTGATGTCGAAACGCTGGGTGGTGACGCGCCGGTATCGCTGTTCTGCCTGACCATTGCCGAAAGCGGTGAACGCAAGTCACGCTGCGACCGGCTCTTGATGAGCGGGATTCGCGACCATGAACGCGAAGCGGCAAAGACCTATCGTGATGAACTTGCCGAGCATGAGACAGCCCGCGAAATCTGGGCAGGCAAGCGCAAGCGCATGCTGGGTGAAGCCGCCGGGCACGACAAGATGAAATCAACCGGGGCAGAGGCTGACTTGCGCGCTCTAGGGCCGGAACCGCAGCCGCCGCTTCTGCCGAATGTCACGGCGCAGGAACCGACATTCGAGGGGCTGCTAAGGCTCTATCAGAAAGGGCGTCCGGCGCTGGGCTTGTTCAGTGATGAGGCAGGCGGATTTATCGGCGGTCACGCCATGAACAGCGATAACCGGCTCAAGACGATTTCCGGCCTGTCGCAACTCTGGAATGGTGACACGGTCAACCGCATCCGTTCCGGCGACGGGGTGACGAACTATCCGGGGCGCAGGCTGTCCATGCACCTTATGGCCCAGCAGATAGCCGCCCGCCCGCTGCTGGCCGATCCGCAGGCATCCGGTCAGGGGTTTCTGGCGCGCTTCCTGATTACCGAACCGCCCAGCCTGATCGGCACCCGCCTGCGCAGGGGGCATGACCTGAACAGCGAATCCGCGATTGCCGCCTTCACGTCCCGGTTGGCCGCAATCATGTCGACCCCAATGCCGACCGGGGACAATCCCCAGGAACTGACGCCGATGCGGCTGCCGCTATCCTTCAAGGCCAAGGAATTGCTCTGGCGCTTTTATGAAGCTGTCGAGAAAGCGCAGGCCAAGGGCGGCGAAATGGAACATGTTCGTGCCTATGCCAGCAAGTCCGCTGAACAGGCCGCTCGCATTGCCGGGGTGCTCACCCTCTGGGCCAATCTGGACGCGCCGGAAGTCGCGCCCGAGGCGATGGGCTGGGGCATGACACTGGCAGATTTCTATCTTGGCGAGGCGCGACGGCTGGCCGAGGCGGGAAATGTATCGCAGGAAACCGAACGCGCCGAGATGCTGCGCCGCTGGTTGCTGGAAAGCTGGCCGCACCCCGAAATTCTACCGGGTGATGTTGTCCAGATGGGACCGAACAGCCTTCGCGAAACCAAAACTGCGAAGTCAGTGCTGGCGACCTTGGCGCAATTCGGATGGCTTGTGCCGATACCTGCTGGCGAGGTCATAAGGGGTGCCGCCCGCAAGGAAGCCTATTTCATCGTGAAGGGGGCGAACCATGCTCTTTGATGTTCAGGCGGCATTGGCCGAAGTTCTGGCAGATGAGCCTGCTAATCCCGCTAATCCCGCTAAACAGCCTTCCCAATTAGCGGATTTAGCGGATTTAGCGGGGCAACAGGCCGAGATTTCAGCGCCCGCCGGCGCCCCGGCACCTTCCCCTTCACGGCTGGACTATCCGCCCGGTGCAGTCGTCCATCTGTCCAAGCACCGCCCTAAGCTGGACAGCGACGGCAGGCCGGTGCGGGTGCTGCCGACGCATCCGGCGACCTGTGCGATTTGCCGGAAAGCTGACTGGCTGGTCGGCATGACCGATATGCAGGGTCGAACGCTTCACGTCCGCTGCTGGAAAGCGGAAGGGGGTGACGCATGAGCGCCCTGACCTTTCCCCGTCGCCCGCGTGGCAGGCTATCCCCGGCCAAGGCTGCCGAATATGCCGAGGCCCGCGCTGCGTTCTGTGCCGCTATTCTGCAAATCAGGGCAAGCCTTGATTTCAGCATCGGTTCGCGGGGCTGGTGCTATATCCTTGAAGAGCACGGGCTGGATAAAGGCGACTTCGACGCGGCGCAGAAGCTTATCAGCGATTGCCGAAAGTCCGGCGAACTGCCGCTGAATATCTGTATCGAGGATGATGCACGCGCTTTTGTAAACCTTGAGCGCATCGACCGCACGTCACCGGATGATGAGGCCGCAGCCGTGCTGTCCTATGTCAGCAAGGCGCATCTGCATTACAATCCCGCGTCCTTCTGGGACTATCAGACCTGCTATGTTCAGATGCTGGTGGAAAAGGTTGACCTGAAATCCTTGTTCGCACCCGTCTGCGCCGAATATGCGATACCGCTGGCGAACGCGCGGGGCAATGCTGACATTAATTCACGGGCAGCCATGATGCAGCGGTTTGCCGAGCGGGAAGCCGAGGGCAAGCGGTGCATTCTGCTTTACGCGGGCGACCACGACCCGGCGGGGCTGCGTATCTCGGATTTCCTGCGCAAGAACCTTGCGGATCTGTCCGGGGCGACCGGCTGGACGCCCGACCGGCTTGTCATTGACAGGTTCGGACTGAACGCGGATTTCATCGCCGCAAACGGGCTGACATGGATTGAGAACCTTGAGACCGGCAGCGGGGCGCGGCTGGACAATCCCCGGCATCCCGACTTCGCGAAATCCTATGTGCAGGACTATCTGGCGCAATTCGGGGCGCGGAAGGTGGAGGCGAACGCCCTTGTCATCCGCCCCGCCGCAGGCCGTCAACTCTGCCGGGACGCAATCCTGAAATACGTGGATGATGCCGACGCGCTGGACGAATGGCAGGCCGCAACGCAGGCCGGGCAGCAGGCGGTTGCCGAAGCCATAGCCCGGCGGCTGGAAGGCTTTGCAGGGGGTGCAGTATGAGCCGCGAACATTGGCCGCTGGGCCTGGACCTGAAAGCCCGGCGGCAGGCAAAGGGCTGGACGCAGCGCCAGCTTGCCAAGGCTGCCGGTATAGGCCGCACGGCGGTGCAGTATTGGGAAGGCAAGCTTCAGATTAACCCGCACGGCTGGGCTGTTGAGTGCATGGCCGATGCGCTGCGCTGGGACTTGGCCCAATTTCGGCACAATAATGCGCGTGCGCGGGATGGGGTGTTATCCAAAAGAGCCGCAATGCCGGAAGTTGGGTTTTTCGCACGGCTCATGGCAGAACAGGCGCGACGGGCGGAACGCGAAGCAGAACGTGCCGCAACCCGGCGTGTTATCTGTGGTGCCAAGACTCGCAAGGGGACGCCCTGCCGGATGAAATCGGAACCCGGAAAGAACCGCTGCAAGTTTCACGGTGGCAAAAGCACGGGTGCCAGAACCCCGGAAGGCATCGAGCGCATCCGCGAAGCCCAGCGCCGCAGATGGGCGAAGGTCAGGCAGGAACGTGAAGCCCGGCAGGAACCCTAAGATTACCCCAAGGTGCTGGCCGCACTGCATGGGGTGAAATCAAAATGTTGACAAATGTATAGGTTCAACCGGCCAGCGCGAACCTGTCAAAACCTGTGATGCAGGCGGGCCGCATCGTTTGATAAACAGTCAACCGAATTCAAGGCGCATGGGGTGATATCCGCCGGCCTGATTTTCGGACGCCGTAAAAAGGCGGGATTTTTCGTCTATAAAAAGTTCGGCTTTCTCGACGGAGAGGCAAGCCGATCCGACCCGCTTTTTCCGCGCCGTAAAATTGCCTGACACGAAGATAGATGTTGCTATAATGTTCTTCTGAACATCATCGATTCGCCATGCCTTCACCACGACCTTCCGCGAATCCGTTTCGCAATCCCAGACTGGACGAAAAAGCCGCATCTGGGCTGCTTATGATTATGCGCTGCAATCTCTGTGGCAGAGTCGTGCGCTTCTGGGCTGCCGATCTGGTCAAAGTCCTTGGTCCGCATCATCAAGCCCATGTTCCACCCTTTCCTTGTTCCCGTTGCAGGACGCGCGATTATATCGACTTGCGCTGGACAATGCCGAGTGCCACCGAACTTGCCGAGGGCTTGACTGTCCGGCGTCCGGTTCGGCAGGTTGTTCGCTGGAAGTGGCGCGACGAAAAGGCATGACCGCATGTGCAATCTCTATTCAAACACGACCGCGCAAGAGGCGATGCGCCAGCTTTTCGATGGTCTGAATGACAAAGCGGGTAACCTTGAACCGGGACGTGTCTATCCAGACCAGATGGGCGCAATCATCCGGCACGGATCTGATGGGCTGGAACTTGTCAAAGCCCGCTGGGGGATGCCGTCACCGCCGAATGTCCTGAAAACCGAACGTGACCCCGGCGTGACGAACGTGCGCAATCTGTCGTCGCCCCATTGGCGGCGCTGGCTGGACAAGGGCAATCGCTGCCTTGTGCCAGTCACGTCATTTGCAGAGCCGTTAGGCAAGGGAAAGGGCAACCAGTGGTTTGCCTCTGCCGAAGTTGGGCCGATGTTCTTTGCCGGTATCGAAATTCGCGACTGGACGTCAGTGCGCAAGGTGAAGGACGGCGAAACCACAGATGACCTGTTCGCCTTCCTGACCTGCGAACCGAACGCAGAGGTAAAGGCGGTTCATCCGAAGGCAATGCCGGTAATCCTGACGCAGCGCGACGAATGGGAGGCATGGATGGACGGAACGCCCGCGAAGGACATGCAACGCCCGTTGCCGGATGGGGCGCTTAGATTAGAGGCTGAGCCGATCTAGTCGCGCGGGCTTACTTCCGCATATCCCCGGCGCTGGGGTTGTCGAGATATGCCTTGCCCTCGCGCGTTATGGCCGCCGATAAATCTTTGCGGTCGCGCTGAAATGAAAAAGGGGGGCGAAGCCCCAAGAAACGGTGCATATCTGATGGCCATCATTCGGCGGGTATAGTGGGCACATTCCACCCTTTTCCCAGCCTCTCCTCCATCAAAGTATAAGCGCCCGTGACGATGTAGTTTAGGGGATTACCTTCGCAATACTGATCCATCCAATAAGAGGCCTGCGCGGCATCTATTGGGTATGGCTCTAACCAGAAGTCCCGACCGTGACCGAGGGCAAGTCCGTCCAGCAGGCCTAAGAAGTTGCCTTGAATGAACGCGGCACGATTGCCAGACATAGTTGACCAGTCTGCGCAGGAAAATGTTACGTTCATCTGTATGCCTTGGCCAGCGGCTTGGGTCACAAAAGTGGCTAACAAAAAAGCTGCTAGAGACAGTCGTATCATTCACCTTCCCCCTTCAACGCCACACCCCGCCCGGCGGGAACCTGTCCGTTTTCAAGAAACTGGATGCCACGGGATTCAAGGGCTTTGCGGATGGCTTCGACTGTATCATGCCGCGCTGAAATTGGCCCGCGCGTAGCATCCAGCCGTTGAACGGTTGGATAACTCACGCCCGCCGATTCTGCCAAGTCCTGCGCCGTCATGCCTGCCAGCACTCGCGCCGCTCTTATTTGTTCGCCGTTCATCTCTCACCTATAGATAATCTATCAGATAAGATAGAAAATCTATTGCGAGACAATCTATCTTTAAGTATAGATAATCTATCACAAACGATAGGAAAACCCCGCCATGTTCAACAAGTCCGAAATCATGAAAGCCGCATGGGCGAAGGTCAAAGCCGGTTATGCGTCTGTCTGGGGCAATATGACCGCTCAGGCAAAACGCAACGTATTCGCTTATGCGCTGAGCCAAGCGTGGTCTGCTGCCAAGAGGCTTATGCCAAGGAAGCCAGCTACCCGAACGCGAAACTGATGCACAGCATTTTATGGGCAGCAATCGGGACAGCCGAAGCCCGTGCTCTGATAGGCTGAGCGAAAGCCTTGTCCCGGTTGGTGGCACAGCACTGGCCGCATGACCGCAGTCTGAGCGAACCGCTACCGCACGAAAAAGGCCGGGCATCGCGTCCCGGCCTTTCGCATTTATCCGGTCCCAATCTCGGGCGCGACGATGGGGCGGGGTGTCGCGGGGCGAGGTTTCTCGCTCTCTTTTCCGCGAAGGGGCGGGGCTGCCTGAAAGTCAGACCGCCCCGACTGTAGACCGTCGGCGAGCGTCAGAATGTGACGCGTGCAAAACCAAGGCAGAAAAGTTGGAGGCAACAACCTGCCACTATGTTCCTGCAAATTCCCCGGCCTTCCAAATCGCGCAGGGGGAATTTATGGGGGAACGATTTCAAAAACAGAGAATAATATGTCTAAAATACAATAAAGTAGAGAGATTGAATGGCGGACGGTGAGGGATTCGAACCCTCGAGACGGTTCCCCGCCTACACACTTTCCAGGCGTGCGCCTTCGACCACTCGGCCAACCGTCCGTGCCTGCGCTAGTTAGCGGCTTGCGCGCCGGTCCGCAAGGCTCAGAGTTTTGAAATCCTGTCCTGCAGCGCGGCGAGTTGGCGGCGGATCTCGTCCATGTCCTCGGGCCCCTTGTCACCGGTGGTGTCTTCGTCCTCTCTCGCAGGCCCCGAAGAGCCGCCGCCTGCCCAGCCGCCCATCATCGCCTTGAGAAACGCGCGCTGCTGCAGCTGAAGCTGTTCGAAACCCGGCATCGACGCCATCGGGCCGGACATCGCGGCCATGTTCTCCATCATCTTGGACTGGCCGTCGCGCAACATTTCGAAGCTCGCGGCCAGAAACTGCGGCACAACGCTTTGCGCCTGGCTGGTATAGCTGCGCACCAGATCGGTCAGTACGTCGACCGGCAGGACATTCTCACCCCGCCCCTCATGTTCTGCGATGATCTGGAGGAGATATTGACGGGTCAGGTCGTCGCCGGATTTCAGATCGACGATTTTCACCTCGCGCCCGTCCCGTATGAAGGTCGCGATATCTTCAAGCGTCACATAGTCGCTGGTTTCGGTGTTATAGAGGCGCCGGCTGGCATATCGCTTGATCAGCAATTGAGCCGGCTTTTCGGAACTCGCCATCAGCTTCCCCCGTGAATGCATCCGCAGCATTCTGCGACCAAAAACGCATAAATGCAAAGGAAAAGGGCGGCCCGCACGGACCGCCCTTCCCTGTTCGCCTGTCAGATCGATTACGCCTTGGCGGCGGTGCTCGCTTTCTTGACAGCTTCCTGAGCCTGCTTGGTGGCCTTTTCAGCGGTCTGCTGAGCATCGGCCGCGATGTCTTTACCAGCAGCCATCAGCAGATCAACGGTTTCCATCTGAAGCTTCTTGGCAACTTCAGCGAAAGCCGACAGATGCTCGGCAGCGGTTTCGGCAGCGGCGCTGGCGAAATCGGTGTAGGCTTTGGCGTAAGCGCTGGCGTCGTCTTTTTGCGCGGTCAGCTCACCAACGCGAGCGATGGTGTCTTTGGTCCACTGAGCGGAAATCTCGGTCGAACGCTCGGCGGCCGACAGGGCGACTTTCGCCATTTTCTCGTTCAGAGCCGACTGGGTTTTGAAGGCGTCCTGCATCGACGAGGTGTCGACCGGGAAGTTCGCCATCATGTCTTGCATGGTCTTGGTGAAGTCAGGTGCTTTAGCCATTTCAATTCTCCATTGGTGACGGCCTGGGGAGGATGACCGCCTTTGAATTTCGGTGACACAAAGATAGATGCTGCACCGCAGCATTTCAAGAATTTTTCTGCGATGCAGCAAATTTTCGCCGATGCCCTCAAATATTATTATATTCAAGCGGTTGGCATCGGCTTTCAGTGGCGCTCATGCACATAGCTGCCCGGTGCGGGACCGAATCCCTCCTCCGGTTCGCGCGCATCGATCAGATCGCCGGTATGGGGTTGCAGCCATTTCTCCCAGGTGGGCCACCAGCTTCCCGGTGTGAATGTCGCGCCGGCCTGCCAGGTTTCAGGATCAGTGGAAAAATCGCTATTTCCGGCGTAGTGGCCATATTTCTTCTTCGAGGGCGGATTGACGATGCCCGCGATGTGACCGGATTCGGACATGATGAAGCTCTTATCTTCGGACCCCATTTGCTTCACGCCACGCCAGCTATATTTCCACGGCGCAATATGGTCGGTCTCACAACCGATGGCGCAAAGCGGCAGCTTGATATCCGAGAGCTTCAGATTATGCCCCATCATCGGGTAGCCATCGCCCACGAGCAGGTTTTGCTGACACAGCCCGCGCAGATAATCGACCGTCATCCTGCCGGGCAGATTGGTCGCATCCCCGTTCCAGTACAGAAGATCGAATGCCGGCGGCGACTCGCCCATCAGATAAGACCTGATCGCCGGTCCCCAGACCAGATCGTTGGCGCGCAGGAAGCTCATTGTGCGCGTCATCAGATGCGAGGCGAAGATGCCGGAGCGTTCGACCTCAGCCGTGATGCCCTCGACAAAATCATCCTGCAGGAACGGCGTGAACTCACCCTGCTCGCTGAAATCGGTAAGCGTGGTGAAGAATGTCGCGGATTTTACCCGGTCGTCGCCACGCTGCGCCATCAGCGCAAGGGTCAGCGACAATGTCGTGCCGCCGATGCAGTATCCAATCGCGTTCAGCTTCGGCTCGGCGGTGATCTCCTCAACCGCATCCATCGCCGTCAGATAGGCGCTGACATAATCCTCAAGCCCGGTATCGGCATAGCTTTGATCCGGGTTTTTCCACGACACCACGAACAGCGTGTAGCCCTGATCCACGATCCAGCGGATCAGGCTGTTCTCCGGCTTGAGGTCGAGAATGTAGAATTTGTTGATCCACGGCGGGAACACCAGAATCGGTGTCGCGTGGACCTTTTCGGTCGTCGGGCTGAACTGGATCAGCTCGAACAGTTTTTCCCGCCGGACCACCCTGCCCTTTGCGGTGCCGATATTCTCGCCCACGGCGAAGGCGTTTCGGTCGGCCAGCGACACGACCATTTCGCCGCCATGCGTCTCCACATCCCGGACGAGGTTTTCGAGACCTTTCACAAGGCTCTCCCCCTCGGTTTCCAGCGCTTTCTGGATCGCATCAGGGTTGGTCGGGAAGAAATTCGTCGGCGCGAACATGTCGATAATCTGGTTCGTCAGCCAGTTCAGCCGATGCTGGTCGACCGCATCGAGCATATCGAGCTCCTGCGCCGCCTCGCGCATCGCCTGCGCATTGATCTGATACTGTGTCTTGACCGAGTTGAAATAGGGATGGCTTTGCCAGAGCGGGTTGCGGAAACGCTTGTCGGTCTCCGGCTCCTCCGCCTCCGGCGCGGTCAGTTTGCCCTTTGCGAACTGTGACTGCATCTCGGCGAAATGAGCCAAGGTTGCACCCCAGTACTTGACCTGCTGTTCAAGGATACGGGCAGGTTGCTCCGCCAGCAGCTTGGCCCAGGCCATACCAGCACTGACCACCAGATCCGAACCCGGCGCTTCGACACCGGGATCATGCATCGGTCGCTGCGACAGAGCAGCCGCAAGCCGCTGCGTCAGCGATTCGATACGTTCCATGTTCTCGGCAAGCTGGCCAGTCGCCCGGGGCGGTTCGGAGGCTGGCGGCGGGCGCGAAGCGTCCCGCTGGGCTTCCGTGCTTGAGACGGAGGCCGCCGCCTCCATATTTCCCTGTGCCGCCGCGACCTGCGCGGCGGTCGCACCATCATGCGCCGCCGTCGCCTTTCGGGCGGCGGTCTTGCGCGGTGCAGCCTTGGATGGTGCGGTCTTGGGCGCTGTGGCGGATGTGGCTTTGCTTGTCGCGGTCTTTCGAGTCGTGGGCGTGCGCGTCGCCGTGGCACGGCTGGTGCTGCGCGGCTTTCCGGTGGTCTTGCTCGCAGCCGCAGCGGGCTTTTCTGCGGTTGTTTTGGATGCACTCCCGGCGGCACCGTTTGCCTTGCTGGTTGCCGTTTTTCGGGTGGTCGCGCGCGGCTTCGCCGCCGCCTTCGATTCGGGCTCTGTTGCACCTTTTGTCGCCGCATCTGACGCCGTACTTGCTGCGCTGCGGCGTCTTGTTGTCGACTTGGTCGCAGAAGATTTTGCGGTTGTTTTAGCGGCTTGCGTTTCGCCCGTCGCATCCGTCGCGGAGGCCTTCCGCGGCGCGGCAGACTTGCCACGGCCCGAGGTTTTGCGTGCACCGTTGCTTGCCATGACAAGAAATCCCCCCTAAAACCTGCTCTAAGCTTACCCGGCGTCTGGTTCATTCAAAAGAGCCGAATTCGCCCGAACCATGCTAACGGGGGACGAATGGCCCAGCAACCACTCAAAGGTCTGATCTCTTACGACGCGATGGAGACGATCCGTAACACCAACGAATGGTTGGGCGCGTCCGCGCGCGCAATGGCGTCCTATCCGGCCTTCTCGATGATCCCGCACCCGATGTTCCGCCTGATGAGCGCCTGGGGCCGCGTGACGGAGCGCAGCTTCGCCCGTATGGTCATCAAGCCCGACTGGAATATCCCCGCCATTGCGGGCGAGGACGGGCAGGACCACGTCGTCTATGTCGAGCAGGAGCTGAAACGCGATTTCGGTGATCTGATCCATTTCCGCGTCGCCCGCCGCGAACCGATGCCGCGCAAGATCCTGCTGGTCGCACCGATGTCCGGCCACTACGCGACGCTGCTGCGATCCACCGTGACTTCGTTGCTGCCCGATGCCGATGTCTATGTGACCGACTGGCACAATGCCCGCAATATTCCGGTCAGCAAGGGCAAGTTCGATATCGAGGACTACACCCAGTATCTGGTCGAATTCATGCGCCATCTGGGGCCGGATGTGAACGTCATTGCGGTCTGCCAGCCCGCACCGCTCGCACTCGCCGCAACCGCGCTTCTGGCCGAGATTGATCCGAAAGCGCAGCCGCGCACGCTGACCCTGATCGGCGGCCCGATCAACCCGGACGCCGCCGCAACCGACGTGACCGATTTCGGCAACCGGATGACAATGGGTGAGCTGGAATATCACGTCATCCAGCAGGTCGGCTTCAAATATAAAGGCGCAGGTCGTCTGGTCTATCCGGGTCTCGCCCAGCTGACCTCCTTCATCGCGATGAATGCCGACACCCATGCCAAGGCGTTTATCGACAAGATTTTCGCGGAAGCGCGTGGCGAGGGGTCGGAGGCCGACCGTCACAATAAATTCTACGACGAATATCTCGCCGTGATGGATATGACGGCGGAATTCTATCTCTCGACGGTCGAGCGGATCTTCAAAGGTCTGGAGATCGCCGAAAATCGCTTCACCGTTGACGGCAAAGAGGTCGATATCGGCAAGATCACCGATGTCGCCGTGATGACGGTCGAGGGCGGGAAGGACGATATTTCCGCACCCGGACAATGCGTCGCCGCGCTCGATCTGTGTACCGGCGTCCCGGAGGAGCGGAAGCAGCAGCATCTGGAAGACGGCGCGGGCCATTACGGCATTTTCGCGGGCCGAAGCTGGCGTCTGAATATCCGCCCGCTGGTGCTGGATTTCATCGATGAACAGGCCAACGGCGAATCCGAAGCGCCGAAAAAGCCGCGTCGCAAGCGGGGCGGCACGAACAACGTGTTCCCCGGCATGGCGGACGAGGATGGCAAGATGGCTGTCTGAGGACAGCCAGCCGTTCATTCACCCAATCAGAAAAACATGGGGCGCGACGGAGAAGTGATCCGTTCGCGCCCCATGTTTTTCAAATCAGATGGAAATCTGCCGCCGTAACCGGACAGCGCTTCGTTTCAGATCTGCCGCTCGGGCAAATTGACCACGAGGCCATCCAGAGCGTCCGTCACCTTGAGTTGGCAGGTCAGGCGCGAACGGGCCGGATCGGGCTCATAGGCGAAATCCAGCATGTCCTCTTCCATCGGGTCTTTCGCCGGCAGCTTGTCCACCCATTCCGGCGCGACATAGACATGACAGGTCGAACAGGCGCAGGCGCCGCCACAATCCGCCTCGATCCCCGGCACGCCATTGTCGCGCGCGCCCTCCATGACGGTCATGCCATTCGCGACATCGATTTCATGCGCGGTGCCGTTATGTTCGATATAGGTGATCTTGGCCATGAATTGCTCCTGTAGCTGCGGGCGAAATAAGCCATCGCAGCCGCAATGAAAAGGGCGGAGCCGAAGCCCCGCCCACACTCATTTCAGCGCGATCATTCCTCGACCGAGAGCGCCACGAAGCGCGGCTCGCCGCCGCGGCGGATCATCAGCAGGATCGACTTGCGCCCGGCATCGCGCGCTGCCTCGATCCGTTCTTCCAGATCACCGATGCTGGCAATCGCCTGCTGACCCGCTTCGGTGATCACGTCACCGCGCGAAAGCCCCTTATCCGCCGCGTCGGAGCTGGGATCGACCTCGCTGACCACCAGACCCTGCTGATCGGGATCGGCACCCAACTCCTCAGCCAGTTCCGGCGTCAGGGGCTGCAGCGTCATCCCCAGCGTGGTGCCGGTCGCGGCTTGACCGCCGCCCTGCCCCGGCTCGGCCGTGCCTTCAGCCAGTTCACGACGACCCAGCGTGACGTCGAAATTCTCGATCTCGCCGTTCCGGAGAACGCTGACCTCGACATCCTCACCAATCGGGGCCTGCGCAACGCGGGCGACCAGATCACGGTCATCCTCGATATCGTTGCCATCGAATTCGACGATCACATCACCCGCACGAATGCCCGCTTCCGAAGCAGGGCCGTCGAACACATCCGTGACCATCGCGCCATGATCCTGATCCAGACCCAGCGATTCCGCGATATCCGGCGTCACGCGCTGGATTTTCACGCCCAGCCAGCCGCGACGGGTCTCGCCAAACTCCCTCAGCTGGTCGACGACGGTTTCAACGACATTGGACGCCATCGAGAATCCGATACCGATGGAACCGCCATTCGGGGACAGGATCGCGGTATTCACCCCGATCACCTCGCCATCCATGTTGAACAGCGGACCGCCAGAGTTACCACGGTTGATCGACGCATCGGTCTGGATAAAATCGTCATAAGTCCCCGTCAGCGCCCGTCCGCGCGCCGAGACGATCCCGGTCGACGCCGAGAAGCCCTGCCCAAGCGGGTTACCCAGTGCCAGCACCCAGTCACCGACGCGGGCTTCGTCGCTGTCGCCGAAGCCGACATAGGGAAGCTCATCGGCATCAACCTTCAGCAGGGCGATGTCGGTCTGCTTATCGGTGCCCACGACCTCCGCACTGCGACGCGCGCCGTCACGGAATTCGATCTCGATTTCATCCGCACCTTCGATGACGTGATTATTCGTGACGATGAACCCGTCCTCGGAAATCACGAAGCCGGAACCCAGTGCGCTTGCCCGTTGCTGTTGCTGTCGCTGCCCGGGACCGTTCTGATCCGGAGTCGGGAAACCGAAATCACGGAACAGGTCGGAGAACGGGCTGCCTTCGGGGAACATCGGATCGGTCGGGCGCTCGACGACGGATGTGGTGTTGATATTCACAACCGCTGGCGAGACCTCTTCGACCAGATCGGCGAAGCTGTCGGGCATGACCTGCTGCTGGCGCGCTTCGCTCTCAGGCGCGGTCAGTGGCGCTTCGTTATCATTGGCCGCGACCTGCGACTGATCTTCCGTCTGAGCGGCCTCCTGCGCGATGGCGGGCACCGTGCCGAGGCTCAACGCCGCAACGGATACAGAGGCGAGAAAACGTGTTATCGGGGTGCGCATCGAATCTTCCTTTCCATTTGAGCGCCAATAAAAACCGGCGCCCGGCCGCGTCGGGCCGATGAGCGATTGCAACAAACGCCAAATGGGGAGCCGTTGCAAATAAATCACGCTCTGTTCAGATGAACTCATCGTGATTTCGTTACAAAAAATGGGCGGCCTGCAAGCCGCCCATCTGGTTCTGCCCGGTCAGTTCTCCGGTTGAGCTTCGGCATCCTGATCAGGCGCCTCTGCCGCCGGCTGTTCAGGCGCGGCATCGGTTGCGTCTGGCACCGCTTCCTCGGCAGGGGCGGCATCGGCGGGCTGCTCGGCCGCCACGTCTGCGGGAGCATCCGTATCCACCGTCTCGCCTGACACCTCCGCATCATCGGCGGGCATCACGGGCGAGTCCTCCGACAGGGTCGAGGCATCGCCCAGACCTGCGCCCTCTTCCGAATCCCACGGCATCTCCAGCGGTTTCGGCGTCACGGCACTGTCCGCCTGAATCGGGGTGGCACCGTCCGCCGCGCTGCCGCCGTTCTCCGGCAAGGTCGTCCGCGTGGTTTCCTGCGGCAGGTCCTCCGCCGGGGTTGCAGGCTGCGCACCCGCAGCACCGTCATTGCGCAGATAGGTGAAGAAATCACCATCCGGCGGCAGGACAAGCTGCGAGTTCTCCCCCTTGAGCGCCTCGGCATAGGAGGTCAGCGAGCGGGTGAAGGCAAAGAATTCGGGATCGCGGCCATAAGCGTCAGCATAGATCGCGTTCCGCGCCGCATCGGCCTCACCCCGGATGATCTCCGCATTCCGGTTCGCTTCGGAGGTCAGCTCCGTCACCGTCCGGTCGGCGGCAGCGCGGACACGCTGCGCGGCTTCCTCACCACGGGCGATTTCGTCCGCCGCCTCACGCTCACGCTCGGCGCGCATCCGTTCATAGGTCGCGGAAAGGTTCTGCTCCGGCAAGTCGGTGCGGGTCAGGCGAACGTCGATAATCTCGACCCCCAGCCCTTCGGAGTTCGACCGCGCCTCGTCCCGGATCCGGTTCATCAGCGAGGTCCGGTCATCCGACAGAACCGCCGTCGACGGCACCTCACCCAGCACCTCGCGAATGGCGGTGCGGACAATCGGGTCAAGCCGGCCAAGTGCCGCTTCCTCGCCACCCGTACCGACAGCCTGACGGAAGCGGACCACATCCGCGATCCGCCAGCGGGCGAAGGCGTCCACGATCAGACGACGGTCATCCAGCGGGGTGATTTCCAGCGGCGTGGTCTGCAAGCCCAGCATCCGGTCGTCATAACGGACGACATCGTCGAGGAAGGGCAGTTTCATGCCCAGGCCCGGCGTTTCCTTGACATTCACGACCCGCCCGAGCCGCAGCACGAGCGCCTTTTCACGCTCGTCCACGGTATAAAGCGAAAACGCCGCCAGAAGGGCCAGAACCACCAGAACCGGGATCAGCAGCGTGCGAAGAAAGCGGTTTCCTGCGTTTGCCATCAGTTGCCCCCTTCCGTGCTGGACGCAGCCGGGCTGGTCGGGCTGACAGTCGCGGGACGCGCGCCCGGTGTTCTGCGAAGCTGATCCAGCGGCAGATAAGGCACCACGCCGTTTTCGCCGCCTGCCCCGTCGATAATCACCTTGTCCACACTGCCGAGCACCTGCTCCATCGTTTCGAGATACATCCGTTTCCGTGTCACTTCCGGTGCCTTCGCATATTCGGCATAGACCGAGTTGAACCGCGCCGATTCACCTTGCGCATTGTTGATCGCCTCAGCCCGGTAACCTTCCGCCTGCTCAATCGCCTGCGCCGCGTCACCACGGGCTTGCGCCAGAACCTGGTTCGCATAAGCGTCAGCCTGCTTCTCCAGCGCGTCGCGACGCTGCTGGGCGGCCTGAACCTGACGGAAGGAGTCGATCACCTCCGACGGCGGGTCGGCACGGTCGAGATTGACCCGGACCACGTTGACGCCCGACTGGTAGCTGTCCAGCGTCTGCTGAACCGACAGTTCCAGATCTTCGGCAATCGCACCCCGGTCGCGGTTCAGGATCGGCGCCAGCTCAGACCGGGCGATAATATCGCGCATCGAGGATTCCGCGACAGCCCGGATCGTGCCGGGCGCGTCAGCGAGGTTGAACAGGTATTTCTGCGGGTCGGAGATATTCCAGACCACCTGATATTCCATGTCCACGATATTCTGGTCGCGGGTCAGCATGAGCCCGCTATCGGTCGATGCAATCGGGCTGGAACTGGCGCGGCTGGAGCCGTAATTGCTGCTGTTATCCGAACGACCCGTGCCGATCTCGGTCACGCGTTCGCGCGTCACCTGAACGACCTCCTTGGTCACGACCGGCCACGGCGCGAAGTTCAGACCCGGCTCACCCGTGCCGACGGCCCGACCGAACAGAAACTCGACGGAGCGTTCTTCAGGGCGAACCGTGTAGAAGCTGGCGAAGGTCCACAGACCCAGCACAACCAACCCGCCGATCATCAGCATCCGGCGGTCGAACTGGAAGCCTGGGCCTCGCGGTCCGCGCGGGCCATTGCCGCCGCCGCTATTGCCGCCGCGACCGCCCATCAGGACGCGCAGACGATCCTGCCCCTTCTTCATCAGCTCTTCGATCTCGGGCATCTCGCCCGGTCGTTGCTGACCGGGACGACGCGGCGGCTCCGGGCGCTGTTTGCCACCCTGCCCGCCTGATTGGCCCCACGGGCGCTGAGGACCCCGCGGCGGCTCCTTGCCGCCCTGACCGTTGCCCTCGCCGCCGTTTCCACTATTGCCGCCACCCCAGGGGCCTTGTGCCATCTGACTGCCTCTTCTGCTCTCTCGTCGTGCCTGAAACTGGGGGTCTCGCCTGAAAAGTCAAGCGAATGCCGCCGCTTTAAGAATTACCGTCCTGATGTACTTCATGGCGCCGCGTCGGCTGACGCATGGTCACCATCTCCTCCGCAATCGTCGGATGAACCGCCACCGTGCGGTCGAAATCTTCCTTGGTCGCACCCATCGTGATCGGGATCGCAGCAAGCTGGATCAACTCCCCGGCCTCCGGGCCAAAGATATGGCATCCCAGCACCTTACGGCTGTCCTCGTCGACCAACAGCTTCATCATCACCCGCGCATCCGATCCGGCAAATGCGGACCGCATGGGCCGGAACCGCGCGTCATAAACCTCGACCCGCCCGCGCTCGATCGCCTCATCCTCGGTCATCCCGACGGAGGCGAATTCATGCGGACGCGTATAAACCGCGCTCGCCACAAGACTATGGTCGAGATGGCGGGGATTATTGCCGAACAGCGTATCCGCGAAGCTGTGACCTTCGCGGATGGCAACGGGGGTAAGGTTCACACGATCCGTCACATCCCCGACCGCATAGATCGAGGGGATATTCGTCTGTGACCACTCATCGACGACAATCTCGCCCTTCGGGCCCAGCTTGACGCCGACCTCCTCCAGACCCAGCCCTCCGGTATAGGGGCTGCGCCCGGTCGCGAACATCACCGCGTCGAAACGGTCGCAGCTGCCATCGTCGAACCGGACCGTGACGCCGTCGCCGTCCTTTTCCAGCCGCGTCGGTGTCAGGCCGAGCCGCAGGTCAACGCCGATTTCACCCAGTTGCTCGGTCACCAGCACCCGCCCGTCATGATCGAAGCCCCGCAGCACCTTGTCGCCGCGATAGGCAAGGACCGTGTCCGAACCAAGCCCGTTGAGGATCGTGGCAAATTCGCAGGCAATAAATCCGCCACCCACGACCAGCACCCGCCCCGGAATCTCCCGCATCAGGAACAGATCGTCGGAGATCATGCCCAGTTCTTCGCCCTCAATCCCCGGAAGCTGCGGCCTGCCGCCAACCGCAATCAGGATATGCTTGGCCGTGATCCTTTTGCCGTTCGCAAGCTCAACCTCATGCGGCCCTACCAGACGGGCGCGCTGGTGGTAGATGGTCCCGCCAACAGATTCGAAACCGCGCGCATATGCGGCCTCCAGCCGGTCCAGCTCGGTATCCAGTTTCGACTTGAACGCGCGCCACGAAAATTCGCCGGCAGTCGCATCGGGCCAGCCATAGTCTTGCGCTTCTTCCGCAGCTTCAGGTGCGGAGGACGCGAAGATCATCAGTTTCTTCGGCACACATCCGCGGATGACGCAAGTGCCGCCCATCCGGCTTTCCTCCGCCAGCCCCACTTTCGCGCCATACCCGGCTGAAATCCGCGCCGCGCGGACGCCGCCGGATCCGCCGCCAATGACGAAAAGATCGTAGTCAAAGCTCATGCACCGGCCTCCTCAGCCGTCAGTTCCGCAACCGTGCCATCGGGACGCCCGATAAGTGCCAGATCACAGATATGCAGAAACAGCCCGTTTTCCACCACGCCGGGGATCGCATTAAGCCGTTGTGCCAGCCGGTCCGGCTCCGGTATTTCCTCCAGCGACAGATCGAGGATCAGGTTTTGCTCATCCGTCCGGTAGGGTTCATCGTCCCGCTTGCGCAGCAGGATCGGACGCTGCGTCAGGCCGATCTCGTCGAGCGCGCGCGAAATCAGTTCCTGCGTGGTCTGCCAGCCGAACGGGATGACCTCAACCGGCAGGTGAAACGCGCCCAGCACCTCGACCACCTTGCTGCCATCGGCCATCACCACCATGCGGTCGGAGGCTTTCGCGACGATTTTCTCGCGCAGAAGCGCCCCGCCCGCCCCTTTTATCAGGTTCAGATCCGGGTCCACCTCATCCGCACCATCCAGCGTCAGGTCGAGCCAGCCGATATCGTCCAGCGCCTCGATCCGGATGCCGAGCGATTCCGCCAGCTCCGCCGTCGCCACGCTGGTTGCCGCACAGCGCAGGCTGAGCCCCTCCGCCTTCACCCGCTCGGCCAGGGCGCGGACCATGAACACCGCCGTCGATCCGGTGCCCAGACCCAGCCGCATTCCGTCCTCGATCAAGGCGACAGCGGCCTCGGCGGCGGCTTTCTTGGCAATATCGGCGGGGGAAAGTTCGGACATGGCGCGGTTCCTTCTTGATGCTGGCCATGTCATAACGCGACCCCGCCGCGATAGACAGTGCTGATATGCCGCAAAGACCGCGATCCGCCATAGCGATTGCGCGGGACACGCGTCTGCACTAGACGAACGCCATGTCAGAGCCGCAGGACATTGCCGTCATCATCACCGCCGCCGGGCGTGGCACCCGCATGGGCGGGGAGGCGAAGCAATGGCGCGATCTGAACGGCGAAACCGTGCTCTCGCGCAGCATCGCGGCCTTTGCCGGGATCGGGCGCATTGTCGTCGTGGTGCATTCTGACGATATGGCGCTTGGGATCGACGCTTTCGGCGGCAAGGTCACGCTCGTCGCGGGCGGCGAGACCCGTGCCGCAAGCGTTCGCGCCGGGCTAGAAAGTCTGGACGGAAGCGGCATCGAACATGTGCTGATCCATGACGGTGCCCGGCCTCTGGTCAGCGCGCAGGTGATCGGCGGAGTCATTGCTGCATTGCGGGACGGCGCTGTCGCCGCAGCCCCGGCATTGCCCGTCACCGATGCGCTGTGGCGGGGCGAGGCGGGACGGGTCGTGGGCATGCAACCGCGCGGCGGCCTCTATCGCGCGCAGACACCGCAGGGTTTTCGGCTGGAAGAAATCCTCGCCGCGCATCGTGCCTTTCCGGGCGATGTTGCCGATGATGTGGAACTGGCCGTCCGGGCGGGTCACGATGTGGCAATCACGCCAGGGGCGGAAGATAATCTGAAACTCACATATGCGCCGGATTTCGAACGGGCGCGGCGGATTCTCGGGGGGGCTATGGATATTCGGCTGGGCAATGGTTTCGACGTTCACGCCTTTGACGATGGCGACCATGTGACGCTGTGCGGGGTGCGGATCGACCATGACCGGGGGCTGAAGGGGCATTCCGACGCCGATGTCGGTATGCACGCGCTGACCGATGCAATCTATGGCGCGCTGGCCGAGGGCGATATTGGCCGGCATTTCCCGCCATCCGACCCGCAATGGAAAGGTGCTGACAGCGAGATATTCCTGCGCCACGCCGCCGACATGGCCAAATCGCGCGGGTTTCGTATCGGCAACGCCGATGTGACGCTGATCTGCGAAAAGCCCAGGATCGGCCCGCATGCGGGCGCGATGCAGCAACGTCTGGCCGGGATCATGGGGGTCGATGCCGACCGCATCTCGGTCAAGGCGACCACCTCGGAAAAGCTGGGCTTCACCGGCCGGCAAGAAGGCATCGCAGCCATCGCAACCGCCACGCTGATCGGAGGCTGATTATGGATAAACTCATCTGCACATGGTTCGGCGCCGGCCTTTTACGCCCGGCCCCCGGCACTTGGGGATCGGCGATTGCCATTGCACTTGGCGTGATGATCCACTGGCTGGGCAGTTTCCCGCTGCTGCTGACCGCCACCATCGCCGTGACCCTGCTCGGCTTCTGGGCCGTGCCGCGCTACACTAAAGACATGGATGACCCGGACCGCTCCGAAATCGTCATCGACGAGGTCGCCGGGCAATGGTTGGCACTCTGCTTCCCGTCCTTTGGCTTCTGGCAAGTCGGTCTCGCATCGTCCAACTTCCCTTATCCCGGCTGGCTGGCCGCGTTCCTGTTCTTCCGGCTGTTCGACATCTGGAAACCGTGGCTGGTCGGGCGCGCCGACCGCGAGGGCGGCACGGCAGGGGTCATGCTCGACGACCTCTGGGCAGGGCTGTTCGCGGGCATCGCCACCATGATCGCCGCCGCATTCAGCCATCTGGTGCTGATGTGAGCGCGGCAGAGGTACTTGCCGCCGCCCGCGTGCGCGGCGTGATGATCGCGACGGCGGAAAGCTGCACCGGCGGGCTGATCGCCGCCACCCTGACCGAGGTGCCGGGATCGTCGGATGTCGTTGACCGGGGCTTTGTCACCTACTCGAACAGCGCCAAACAGCAGATGCTTGGCGTCAGCGCGGAAACGCTCGCCAGCTTCGGCGCGGTCAGCGAAGAGGTCGCGGCGGAAATGGCGCGCGGCGCGCGTGATCGCTCCAACGCGGATATCGCCGTGTCCGTGACCGGGATCGCCGGGCCGGGCGGGTCCGAACATAAACCCGAAGGCCGGGTCTGCTTCGGGATCGCGGACCGGAACGGCGTCACAACCGAAACCATCGAGTTCGGCGCGATTGGCCGCGACAAGGTCCGGGCCGCGACCACGGATCACGCGCTGTCACTGCTTCTGTCGGCACTCGGATAGGTAAGGGGCGCGACCCGAAAGCCGCGCCCCGCCTGTATCACACTGCCTCAAACTTGATGCACGGATCAGCGCGCGGTTTCGCGCATGACCTCGCCCGCACGGTTCACGATCACCGTCACCGGCTCGCCCTGCGGGTTCACGGCCTCAAGGCTAAGCCCCTGCCGGATCCGGCGAGCCTCGCCCAGATCGGTGTAGCCTGCCGCTTCCACCGAACCCCGCAGTGCCGTTTCATCGATCTGCGGTGCATCGCCCGGAGCCGGACGCTCGCCGCGCGGACCGGACATGTGATCGCCATCCTTCATCGGCCCCCGGCCTTCGCCCATATGGCTTTGGCCTTCACGCGGGCCACGCATATCCCCATGCGGCATGCGCCGATCACCGTCGCGCTTCATATCGCCGCCGCGATCCTTGTCACCGAAATCACGGTGCATCTCGCCACGCGGACCCATGCGGTCGCCATCGCCACGACCGAAATGCATCAACTCCCCATCTGCGGAGAACCCGATCCGGACCTTGTCGCCCGACGCATCCTGGCCCGAGATCATGACCGCGCCGCCACGCGTGCCGATACCGTTCAACTCGGCAATCTCGGCCACGATGGCATTGCCACGCGCCTGCGCCGGCATGAGCGCATCGACGAGACCCTGCGGCAAGGCAGATCCCTCGGCCGTGCGCGCGCCAACCAGATCACCATCGCTGTTCACGATGGCCTCGAAGTCCTTGCCGGTTTCAGCGACGGTCCCGCTCACCCACAAACCACCACGCGGGCCGGGGCGTGTTTCGACATCGGCAAAGTCACTGCCCTGCAGAATTTGCGGCAGGGTGACCTCCACCGGGGCGCTTTGGTCCTGCGCTTCTTCCGGGGCCGCCGCATTCGGCGCAGTCTGTGCCGCGGCAATGCCGGTGCCGAGCGCTGCAATTACGGCCAGTGCCGTCACGGAGGTTGTGAATTTACTGCTCATCAATCTTCCTTTCGGTTTCGTGTGAGGACATCGCCCCTCGACAACCAGCTTCTAGCGAATCGATTGCGAACCGTTCTCCAATGGGTCATTTCTGTTTCGTTTACCTGACGAGATTTATCCTGTCTCCATGATCCGCGTTTTCCTTGTCTTACTGGCGCTGAGTACGCCCGTTGCCGCCGAGCCGCCGGCTGACCCGAAGCTGATGCCGTTTCACGAAGTCGTGAAAATTCTGGCGGACCGCTTCACCGGGCGACTGCTGGCAGCGCGGCTGGATGCGCCGACACCGTTCGAGTTCACGCTTGGCGCGAACGCGGTCCATGAAATCACGCTGCTCAGCCCACAGCGCAATATCATCCTGATCCGCATGGACGCGGTCACCGGGAAAGTGCTTGATATACGCGGGCGCGGCCTGACCGAGGCGCGCAAGCCCGACAAGCCCAGCAAGCCCGGCAAAGCGGAGAAAGACTGATGCGCTGCCTGATCGTTGAGG
The DNA here is from genome assembly GCF_027912675.1 of Paracoccus sp. SCSIO 75233. Lineage (NCBI taxonomy): Bacteria > Pseudomonadati > Pseudomonadota > Alphaproteobacteria > Rhodobacterales > Paracoccaceae > Paracoccus > Paracoccus sp. SCSIO 75233. The sequence goes on from NZ_CP115757.1 coordinate 1,985,681, forward strand.
ACGACCCGGCCCTGTCGGCCCAGCTCGCCGGGGCGATGCAGGATGCGGGGTTCGTGACCGATTGTGCCTCCGACGGCGAAGAAGGGGAGTATCTGGGCGCCACCGAAACCTATGATGTCGCGGTGCTGGATCTCGGCCTGCCCGCCATGCCGGGGATCGAGGTGCTGGAACGCTGGCGCGCAGCGGGGATCACCATGCCGGTGCTGATCCTGACCGCACGAGGCGAATGGGCCGACAAGGTGGCCGGGTTCCGCGCCGGGGCGGATGACTACGCCGTCAAACCTTTCCGGCTGGAAGAGGTCGTGATCCGCGCCCAGACGCTGGTTCGCCGTGCGGCAGGACACGCACAATCGGTGATCTCCGCCGGGGCGCTTCGGCTCGACAGCCAGTTGAGCGTCATCACCCGCGACGGTGTCGCCCTGAAGCTGACCGCGTTCGAAAACCGCATTCTCTCTTACATGATCCACCACAAGAACCGCATCATCTCCCGGACCGAATTGGCGGAACATCTCTACGACGCGAATGCGGATCGCGATTTCAAATCCATCGAGGTGGTGATCGGGCGCTTGCGCAAGAAGGTCGGGGATGGCGTGATCGAAACCCGGCGCGGCGAGGGGTATGTCCTGCGCGATGCAGGCCGACGCGCTGCGGGGGCGGCTTGATCGGCTGGAACTCCATTCGTGGCAGGTTGCTCTGGTTGTCGGCGATCTGGCTGAGCGTGGCCCTGCTGGCCGCATATCTGGTCATCGGGTCAGTGCTGGAACGTTTCGTGGAAAGCCGTTTCGACGCCGATTCCGCCGCGATCGCCGACAGTCTGATGGCGGGGACACAGGCGGACGATCAGGGGCTGGCCCAGATCTACGACGCGCCCGGCGATCCGCGGTTTTCCGCCCCGCTTTCCGGGTGGTACTGGCAGCTTGACGCGGATGGCGCGCCGGTCGCCGTCTCGGACTCGCTTTATGATGGGACATTGCCCACAGGTGAGGAGGCGACCGGGATCGCCGGACAGGCACCGGATGGGGCCAGCCTGCGCCTCCTGCGCCGCAGCTACACCGTGCCGGGCAGCAAAGAAGCCCTGAGCGTAACCGTCACCGCCCCACAGGCCGAAATCGACGCCGCGATGTCCTCCGTTCAGCGACCGCTGGCGCTGACATTGATGATCCTCGGCCTCGGGCTGGCCCTCGCGGTTCTTCTGCAGGTGACCTCCGGGCTGTCGGCGCTGAAAATCATGGGCCGGAACCTGCGCCATATCCGTTCGGGCAAAGCGGACGGCCTGCCACGCCCGAATGCCGCCGAACTGCAACCCGTCGCGGATGAGATCAACGCCCTGATCTCGCAGAACCGGGACCAGCTCGCCCGCACCCGCGAACAGATCGGCAATCTCGCCCATTCCCTGAAAACCCCGCTGATGGCGCTGCAGGGAGAGATGGCACCGGACGATCCCCGGCAAGCCGTGATCACCCGCATGGACCGCCAGATCGCCTGGCATCTGAAACAGGCCCGCAGCGCCGGCGGACGGCAGGTGCTGGGCCAGCGGACGGAGTTGGGGCCGGTCGTCGATGACATCGCACTCGTTCTGCGACGGATGCTGGAGGATCGAGGCATCACCATTCAAAAGGACATCCCCGACGAATTCACCGTCCCGCTGGAACAGCAGGACACGCAGGAAATCCTCGGCAATCTTCTGGAGAATGCTGCGAAATGGGCGACATCGAAGATCATGGTCCGCGCCCGCGCCTCGGACCGGCAAATCACGCTGACCATCTCCGATGACGGGCCGGGCATGGCAGACGCCGATCATGCCCGCGCCCTGTCGCGCGGCACCAGACTCGACGAACGCGGTCCCGGCGCAGGACTTGGTCTGGCCATCGTGGCCGATCTGGCCGCACTGAATGGCGGCGCGCTGAAGCTGGGACGGGATGACGCCCTTGGCGGTCTGTCAGCCCGGATCACATTGCCGAATCCGGGCTAAGCCGCGATCTCAGGCTTTCCTGGCCTTTGCCGGATCGAAGCTCTCCACCCACTCGATCAGCCGCGGCAGCGAATGCCGCTTCAGATCATAGCCGTCCACGATCCGCGCCCGCGCCGCTGCACGCATCGCGTCGGCCTGCGGGTCATCTTTCGCCAGCCCACGGATCAGCGCCTGCGACAAGGCCTCGCGGTCGAAGAACGGCACCAGCCGCCCATGCTCACCATCGGTGATCAACTCGCGCACCGGCTCCGTATCCGAACCAACGATGTAAGCGCCTGCCGACATCGCTTCCGTCAGCGACCAGCTGAGAACGAAGGGATAGGTCAGGTAACAATGCACCCGGCCAAGCTGGATGATCTTGCGGTAATCGCCGTAAGGCACCTTGCCGAGGAAATGAATGCGGTCGAGGTCGATCTTGCCCTCAAGCTCCGCCAGCATCTTGGCTTTCCAGCTTTCGGCATCTTTTGGCTTGCCGCCATAGCTGACCCCGTCGCCGCCGATCAGCACGAATTGCGCCTCGGGCCGCGCCGCCATCACCTCCGGCAAGGCGCGCATCAGAACGTGGAAACCGCGATACGGCTCCAGCGAGCGGCCGACATAGGTCATCACCTCGTCACCCGCCCGCAGGGTTTTCCCGTTTGGCAGGGTAAAGCTCGCCTCGGGGTCCGGGCGCATGACATCAGTGTCGATCCCGTCGTGAATCACGGTGATCTTCGACTGAAGCTCCTTCGGGAAGCTGCCCGCCTGATACTGCGTCGGCGCCAGTGCCGCATCGCATTGCAGAATACCCATTGCCAGATGCGCAGAGCGCGCCGTGGTGCCGAACCGCGACATGTCGATGTTATTCGTCGTCTCCGGGTCGAAGCCGACATCATGGCCCCGTGTCCGGTACATCAGTTCCGCATAGACCAGCAGCTTCGCATCCGGCCAGATTTCCTTGAGAAACAACGTCTCACCCCAGCCGGAATGGCCGAAAATAATATCCGGGGTAAAGCCGTGCTGGTCACGCAAGGCACGCGCACCCTTGGCCGCCATGAACCCCCGCTCGACAAAATTGGCATAGGTTTGCGCAAAGGGCTGGCTGCATGTGACCTCACCGGGGGTCTTGTATCTGACCACCTGAACCGGGCTAGGCCGCTCGTTCTTCTGATCCGTCATGGCGAGGATCTTGTGGCCGCGCTTGGCCAGAGCCGGGGCAACATGGGGGAACTGACCGGGGAAATTCTGATGAACAAAAAGGATATTCATGCGTGATGATCGCGGAACGCGGCCTCCATGAGATTGCGTGTGTATTCGGTTTTCGGCGCGTCGAAAATCTCATCGACCGGCCCCTGTTCCACCACATCTCCGGCGCGCATCACCATGATCTGATGCGACATCGCGCGAACCACGCGCAAATCGTGACTGATGAACAAAAATGCCAGCCCGTGCCGGCGCTGCAAATCGCGCAGCATCTCGACGATCTGGCCCTGAACCGTCATGTCGAGCGCGCTTGTCGGCTCGTCCAGAACGACCACTTTCGGGCGCAGGATCATTGCGCGCGCAACCGCGATGCGCTGCCGCTGACCGCCCGAGAACTCATGCGGATAGCGGTGCATCGTCTCGGGGTTCAGCCCGACCTCGCGCATGATCTCCGCCACCATGTCGCGGCGGTTGCGGCCCTTTTCGATGCCGTGAACGCCCAACCCCTCGGCAATGATCTGCTCGATGGTCATGCGCGGGCTGAGGCTGCCGAACGGGTCCTGAAACACGATCTGCATGTCGCGGCGCAGCCTGCGCAACTGCCGCTTGCCCCAGCCCTGAATATCCTGCCCCATGTAAAGGATCGGCCCGTCGCTTTCGATCAGCCGCATGATGGCGAGCGCCAGCGTGGTCTTGCCCGACCCGGATTCGCCCACGATGCCAAGCGTCTCCCCGGCCCGCACCGTCAGGCTCGCCCCGGCCACGGCATGGACATGGCCCACCACCCGGCGCAAAAAGCCGCGCTTGATCGGGAAGCTGACCTTCACGTCCTTCGTCTCGACAATCGTTTCCGCATCCGCCGGGATCGGCTCCGCCCGCCCGGTCGGCTCCGCCGCCAGCAATTTCTGCGTGTAGGGATGGCGCGGATCGGTGAATATCGCTTCCGCCGGACCCTGCTCGACAATCTGGCCGTCTTTCATCACGCAGACCCGGTCCGCGATCCGCCGCACCAGCCCGAGATCGTGGCTGATGAACAGCATCGACAGCCCCTCATCCCGCTTCAGCTCCGCCAGCAGATCAAGGATCTGCGCCTGAATCGTCACGTCGAGCGCGGTTGTCGGTTCATCCGCGACCAGCAGTTCCGGCCCGTTCGCAAGCGCCATCGCGATCATGATCCGCTGCCGCTGCCCGCCGGAGAACTGATGCGGATAATCCTGCAACCGCGATTCCGGCTCACGGATGCCGACGCGGTTCAGCAACTCCACGATCCGCGCCCGTGCCGCCTCCCCTTTCAGACCCTGATGCAGGGCGAGACTTTCGGAAAGCTGCTTCTCCAGCGTGTGCAGCGGGTTGAGCGAGGTCATCGGCTCCTGAAAGATGAAGCTGATATCGTTGCCCCTGATCTCGCGCAGCAGCTTGTCGGGCGCACCGATCATCTGCTTGCCGTCATAGGTGATGGAGCCGTCAAGCTCAGCCGAGCTGCCCAGCAGCCGCACCGTGGACAGCGCCGTCACCGATTTGCCAGACCCCGATTCCCCGACAAGCGCGACGGTTTCCCCACGCCCGATCTGGAAACTGACCCCGCGCACTGCCGGGATGATCTTGCCGTCCTGATGAAAGCTGATCTGCAAGTCGCGCACATCCAGCACGACATCCGCCGGAACCGTGCCGGGATGGGTGAATGCCGTATCCTCGGCCCCGGCCATTTCAGGCACCGGCCCGTCATCAACCCGCGTTTCCTCAACCGGAGCAGGGGCTTCCGTGCCCATCGGGCGAACCGGCTCTTTCATCTGATCCGGGTCACTCATCGGAACGTCTTTCTCGGGTCGAAGGCGTCGCGCAGCCCCTCGAAGATAAAGACCAGCAGCGACAGCATCACCGCAAAGGTCATGAAGGCCGTGATCGCCAGCCAGGGCGAGTTGGTGTGCTCCTTCGCCACCCGCGCCAGTTCACCCAGACTCGGTGCGCCGGAGGGCAGCCCGTAGCCCAGATAATCCAGCGCCGCGAGCATGGAGATCGTGCCGGTCACGATAAACGGCAGCATGGTCAGCGTCGCCACCATCGCATTCGGCAGCACATGGCGGAAAATGATCTTCATATCCCCGACCCCAAGCGCCCTTGCCGCTCGGACATATTCAAAGTTCCGCGTCCGCAGAAACTCCGCCCGCACCACCGGAACCAGTGCCGGCCAGCCAAACAGGATCATCACCATGACCAGCAGCCAGAAGCCGCGCCCGAAAATCGCGAACATGATGATGATGACATAAAGCACCGGGGTGTTCTGCCAGACCTCCATGATCCGTTGCAGCACGATATCCGTACGCCCGCCGAAATAGCCCTGGATCGCGCCCATGAATATGCCGATCACCGAGGCGATCGACGTCACGATCAGCGTGAACAGGACCGAGGTGCGGAAGCCGTAAATCGTCCGCGCCACGATGTCGCGCGAAGTCGCGTCCGTCCCAAGCCAGTGGTCCCCGTCCGGCGCGCTTGGCGCCACGCCGACATTGTTGATGGTCCGGTGATGATAGGGGATCAGCGGCCAGATCATCCAGCCGCGCTCACCATCCGGCAGAACGACGCTGCCATCGCCGATCCCGGCCATAAAGCCTTCGGGATCGTCCCAGCAATCTTCGCTGCCACCCGCAACGATCAGGCATTGCACGACCGGATCGGTATAAACCGCCTCCGTCGCGAACTCGCCGCCGAACTGGGTCTCGGAGTAGAAATTGAACACCGGGTAATAGAGATCGCCCTGATATTTCGCGACAAGCGGCTTGTCATTCGCGATCAGTTCGGCGCAAAGCGCAATGGTGAACAGGATCACGAAAATAATCAGCGACCAGTAGGACCGCTTGTTCGCCCGGAAATTGCGCCAGCGGCGCCGGTTGAGTTCGCTCAGCGCCATCAGCCCTCCCGCTTCTCGAAATCGATGCGCGGATCGACCAGCACATACATCAGATCCGATACGATGCCGATCACCAAAGCCAGCAGGCCAAAGATGAACAGCGTGCCGAACACCAGCGGATAATCGCGCTGCACCGCCGCCTCAAAACCCAGCCGTCCGAGCCCGTCGAGCGAGAAGATATACTCGATCAGGATCGACGCCCCGAACAACATGCCAAGCAGCATCGCAGGCAGCCCGGCGATCACGATCAGCATCGCATTGCGGAACACATGGCCATACATCACCCGCCGCTCGCTCAAGCCTTTGGCGCGGGCGGTCATGACATATTGCTTGTTGATCTCGTCCAGAAAACTGTTCTTCGTCAGCAATGTCAGCGTCGCAAAACCGGAAATCGACATGGAGATCACCGGCAGCGTGATATGCCACAGATAATCCTTGATCTTGCCGAAGGTCGACAGCGTCTCGAAATCGCTGCTGGTCAGGCCCCGCAGCGGGAATATCTTCCAGAAACTGCCGCCAGCGAACAGCGTAATCAGCAGCACGGCAAACAGGAATGACGGGATCGCATAGGCGATGATGATGATGCTGGAGGTCCAGCTGTCGAAGGGCGTGCCGTCCTTCACCGCCTTGCGGATGCCCAAGGGGATGGAGACCAGATAGGCCAGCAGCGTCGACCACAGCCCCAGCGTGATCGACACCGGCAGGGTCCGCCAGATCTCATCCACCACGCTTTCGGAACGGAACCAGCTTTCCCCGAAATCGAAGGTCAGGTAATTCCCCAGCATGATGAAGAACCGCCGCGCCGTGCCGATCTTTTCCTTGCTGCACGCCTCCGCGCTCAGATCCGGCTCGCCCTCATAACCCGGCGCGCAGACGATCTCGGCAAAGCCCATCTGGAGTTCCAGCTCATCCAGAAATTCCTGCGGCAGACCACGCGCCCCGGCATATTCGACATTGCCGCCCGACGCGCCGGAGGTGTCTAGACTGCTTTCCCCCTCGCCCTGCACACGGGCGATGACCTGCTCAATCGGCCCGCCGGGGACAAGCTGGATCAGCGCGAAATTCACCAGCATGATCCCAAACAATGTCGGGATCACCAGCAATAATCGCCGCAGAATATAGGCTGCCATGCCCTGCCCTTTGCCTGTTCCGCCAGCCGGTTCGCGGGCGCGCCCGGCCTTGTTCAGCGTTTATGCGTTTTCTGTCTTATAGCAGCAGAATGCAAGAGACCAAGGACCGCTTCCCCTCAGCTCAGCGCAGGACGCCGGCCTTGCGCAAGGCCTCGCCCTTTTCGGCATCGTACCACCAGAAGTCGAAGTAGAACGGGAAATACAGATCCGCGTCGAGCAGGGGCGGCAGCGGATCGGGATAGGCGTACTGGTCATAATAAGCGATTGTCTTTTCCGCCTTGAACCAGTTCGGCACCCAGATATGCAGCGCCCGCAGCGCCCGGTCGAGCGCGTGGGTCGCGGTGATCATCTCCTCCTCGGTCTCCGCCGCGACGCCTGCATCGATCAGCGCGTCAATCGCCGGATTTGCCAGCCCGGCCGCGTTGAAAACGTCATCCGCGCCTTTTGAGCCGAATGTCTGATAAAGCCCGTCATCGGCGGTCATATAGGTCAGCGCGTTGGCGACAATGACATCGTAATCAAACTCATAGCGGCGGTTTTCAAACTCCGCATCGTCGACCCGGTTCAGCGTCGCAGTGACGCCGAGTGCACGAAGGTTTTCGACGTAGGGATTGATAATCTTGTCGAAAGTCGGGCTGTCCTCCAGAAACTCGACGCTCAGCACCTCGCCATCCGCATTGCGCCGCTGACCGTCCGAACCGACGGTCCAGCCCGCCGCATCCAGCAACTGCCCGGCACGGCGCAGATTGCCCCGGTCAAGCTGGCGGGCGCCACCTTCTGGCGGGACAACCGCATCCTCGGTCAAAATCCCCTCCGGCAGATCGCCCGCGACAGGTTCCAGCAGCGCCAGCTCCCCCTCGGACGGTTTACCTTCCGCCTTCAGATAACTGTTTTCCCAGAATGATTCGGTACGCGAATACTGGTTATGGAACAGCGTCGTATTCGCCCATTCGAAATTGAACACCAGCCCGAGCGCCTCGCGCACGCGCACATCCTGAAATTTCTCGCGCCGCATATTGAAGAAGAACCCCTGCGCCAACGCCTTGTCCTCGTTCTCAAGCGCCGCCTTCACGACATAGCCGTTCTCGAAATTCGGGAAGTTGTAGCCCGTGGCCCATTTTTCCGCAGAATTTTCCCGCCGGACCGTGAATTCGCCCGCTTTGAACCCCTCGAACGCGGCATCGCTGTCAGCGAAATACTCGATGCGGATGGAATCGAAATTATACCGCCCGCGATTGATCGGCAGATCCTTGCCCCAGTAATCCGGGTTCCGCTTCCAGATCACACGTCGACCCATATCGGCACTGCCGAACATATAGGGGCCCGAACCGATAAACGGATCGGGGCTGCTATCCGACAGCTCCCGCCCCTTGGCCTCGAAATCGGCCTTGCTGAACACCGGCAGGTTGCCGGTCTGCTGGATCACGTCACGGCGCGGATAACCCTCAACGAAATCGAATCGGATGCGGTGATCGTCCAGAACCTCCGCCCCGGCGACCGATTGGGCGATGACGGCACGGAACGACGACAACCCCTTGTCCCGCAGCGTTTCATAGGTGAACAGCACATCCTCCGCCGTCAGCGGCGTGCCGTCCGAAAACTTCGCCTCCGGCCGCAGGTTGAAGATCGCCCAGTCGCGGCTTGCGGGAAACTCCACAGTTTCGCAAAGGACGCAGTAGAATGTCTCGCTCTCGTCATGCACCTTTTGCATGATCCGCTCGTTCATGACGCTGGCGAGTGCCACCGGCCTGCCCTTCACCGTGTACGGGTTGTAGCTGTCAAAACCGCCGCCAACCGCAATCGAGATCTCGCCACCCTTGGGCGCATCCGGGTTCACATAAGACAGCCGCTCGAAATCGGCAGGCATCGCAGGCTCGCCAAAAACCGCGAGCGCATGGGTCTTCGTGATCTCCTCGCCACCTTCGGCCGCAACCGGTTCCTGAGCGCCCAAAGGCAGCGCGGCCAGCATAAGGGGGCAGATCACAGCGGCAAAACGGGTCATCCGGCGCATGGCGTTCCTTCACAGATTTTATCCGCTCAGGCTACGCCGCAGCCCGCCCCCGGATCAATCCGCGATTTCGTGAACACCCCCCGGAAACGAAAACGTCCGGCCCAAATGGACCGGACGCCGCATTCCAGTTCTTTGAAGCCTGTTACTGGCTTTCGAGATAGGCGATCAGATTCGCACGATCCTCGGGCTTGGGCAGACCGGCGAAGGTCATCTTCGTTCCGCTCACGACACCTTTCGGGTCTTCCAGAAACGCCTGCAGCGCCTCCGGGGTCCAGTCGGGCGCATCCGCCACATGCTCGACCATCGCGTCGGAATAGGCGAAACCATCGATGCTTGCGACCGCGCGACCGACCACGCCGTTCAGATGCGGGCCAACACCGTCGGTCCCGTCAAGCTTGTGGCAGGCCTTGCATTTGGCGAAAACACGCTCGCCGGACGCGGGATCGGCTGCGGCCATAAGCGCCGGGAAATCGATCTGCTCTTCCTCGACCTCTGCTCCGCCGCCCGAGCTTTCGACCGGAATGGAATAGGCCTGCGCGACCTCTTCGCCATGCTCGCCACCGCCGGGGACAGCGATCGAATAAAGCGAGCTGCCAGCCCAGAACAGCAGCAGCAACGCCAGCAGCGACCCGATCAGCGCGCCGGAAGCCTTGGTGATGGTCATCGTGTTGAACATTTGCCGTCCCCGCTAGGTAGTGTTCAAATTCTGCGCGTATCTATCCGCTTTCCCTCGTCCGGTTCAAGATATAGTTCTGCCCCGAACGACCCGGATTTCACACGGATGGCATAAAAATGACAAGCCCAAGCAAGCTGATCGCCTTTCAGGGAGAGCCCGGAGCCTATAGTCATCAGGCCTGCCGCGACGCCCGCCCCGATCTGGAAGCCCTGCCCTGCCGCACATTCGAGGACGTGATCGAGACGGTTCGCGGCGGTCAGGCCGATCTGGCAATGTTGCCGGTCGAGAACTCTACCTATGGGCGCGTCGCGGATATCCACCACCTGCTGCCCGAATCCGGCCTGCATATCATCGACGAGGCATTTGTCCGCGTCCATATCAGCCTGCTCGCCCTGCCCGGCACGCCGCTCGATCAGATCACCGACGCGATGAGCCATACCGTGCTTTTGGGCCAGTGCCGCGGCTTTCTGCGCCAACACGGTATTCGCGGCCAGACCGGGGCCGACACGGCAGGCTCCGCCCGCATCGTTGCGGAACAGGGCCAGCGTCACATTGCCGCACTCGCCGCCCCGCTCGCCGGGGAGATCTACGGCCTCGACCGCCTCGCCGACGAGATCGAGGATCGCCAGAACAACACGACGCGATTCCTGCTGATGTCGCGTGAGCCGGATTACACCCGCCGCGCCAACCGGCAGGGCGAACCCGGCATGATCACCAGCTTCGTGTTCCGCGTGCGCAACATTCCCGCAGCGCTTTACAAGGCAATGGGCGGCTTCGCGACGAACGGCGTCAACATGACCAAGCTGGAAAGCTACATGGTCGACGGCGTGTTCACAGCCACCCAGTTTTACGCCGATATCGAAGGCCACCCGGACGATGCGAATGTGAAACGCGCGCTGGATGAGCTGCGATACTTCACCTCGATGCTGAATATCCTCGGCGTTTACCCCGCAGACCCGTTGCGGGCGGAGCAGCTAAGCGTTTCTTAATAATAAGAAAAAGCGATTTCGCACGCCTCGCCGTTGCATTCCGCTTTAGACATAGACATCAACCGCATCGTTGACAAAATCGGCGACGCTTTGGGCGAATTTCCTGTCGAGCTTCGATTTTCCCAGCTTCGCGGTCTGGATCGCCAGACGCGCGCGCATATTGCGCGGCCTCACCTCGAACTCGAAAACCACACGCGACTTCTTCCGCGACAGGGCCACGACGGAGATGCCGATCTGAAGATCGAAGGACCGGGAGCGGCCCTTCAGCCCCAGCTTCTCCGGGCGGTCGAACTGGACGAGTGCCAGCTTCATCTCCCGCTTCTGCCCGCGCCAATCAAACCCCAGATCCCAACTGCGCGTGGCATCGGTCGAGTTATCGACGCGTCTGACCGACACACCACGGCGAATAAGAACCCGTTCCATCCTGTCGAAATCACCGACAGCATCGAACATCTTCTCGGCGGGTATGTTTTTATCAGTTCGCGTCGAGAATTTCATTTCGCACTATTCTATTTGGATTGCAGGCGCTGGCCACTTAACAGTTTCGTCAACACATCTTTAAGAAATTAAATTCAGATTTATTCAATTATTGGTTGTGCGTCAATCTGCGAGGGAGATAATCCTGATGCAGTGGTGGTTCAAGTAAATTGTTTCTGAAGGGTGAAACTGGCGCATGCCCCAAGCCAAGCCTATCGCAATCTTCGCCGACGCTTCGATCCAACCCACCCGCATCGATCTGCGGATACTGGCAACCACCGACATCCATATGCGCCTTGATGACCGCGCCGGGACCGGCGGCCTTTCACGAATCGCCCCGCTGGTCGGGCAGCAGCGGCAGGCATTCAGAAACACTCTCCTCTTCGACAATGGCGACCTCTTGGAGGGGACGCCGCTCGGCGACGAGATCGCCCGCAACGGCTTGCCACCCGACGACGCCCACCCGGCAATCACCGCGCTCAACATGATGCGCTATGATGCGATCACATTGGGCAATCATGATTTCGCCCACGGGTTGCCATTCCTGCGCCGCGCCCTTCGCGATGTCGAATGCCCCGTCGTGGTCTCTAACGCACACCCGACAGCGGGCAAAGCATCCTGGAGCCATTGCGCACTCATCAGACGCAGCGTCACGGATGAAAACGGTGCACCACATGCGATCAGCATCGGCGTCTTCGGGGTGCTGCCGCCACAAACCACCGACTGGATGCCCGCGCTCGCCAAACAGGTCACGACCGAAGATGTCGCGGTTGCCGCCAAACGCGCCATCATCGACCTGCGGGCACAGGGCGCGGATATCATCATCGCCCTCAGTCATGGCGGCGAGGGCGGCGATGACGGCGCACATCCGGAAAACGCCTCCGACCTGATCGCGTCGCTGCCCGGTGTCGATGCCGTGATCGCCGGGCACACCCATGAGCTTCTGATCCGCCCCGCCACTGACACCCGTGCCGCCATTGTCATGCCCGGCTTCGGCGGCTCACATCTCGCTGCGCTGCGTCTGGAATTATCGGGTCAGCCCGGTAGCTGGCGGGTCCGTTGCAAATCCGTGGAACTGATTCCAGCGGGCAAGGAAACCTGCCCCAGACTCACAGCCATCGCAAAAAGCTGTTACCGCAGATTTGCCGAACGGCTGGAAAGCCCCATTGCGCATAGCACCAATCCCCTGAACACCCATTTTGCCCAGCTTGGCCGCTGCCCCGGTCTCTGGATCATCGACGAAGCGGTTTGCGCCCATGTCGGCAGCGCCCTGCCCGGCAACACGCTCCCCATCATCAGCGTCAACGCACCTTTCGCAACGGGCGGTCGCAATGGGCCGGACAACTATGTCCTGATCGAACCCGGCCCGATCCGGCTGGCCGATCTGTCCTTGCTCTACCCTTTCCGAAATGTCGTGGCCGCGATCCCGGTGACCGGCGCGGAGATCAGCCTGTGGCTCGAACTCGCCGCGCGGCACTTCAACCAGATCACCCCCGGCGCACAAACGGAGCATCTCATCAACGACACGGTTCCCGGATATCTTTTCGACATCATTCCGCGACTGGACTACGAGATCGACCTGTCACGCCCTCCCGCCGACCCTGCCGCGACGCCGCCAGACATGGGCAAAGGTCGCATTCGCAACCTGTCCTGCCGGAGCGCACCCATCCGGGCAGATGATCGCTTCCTTCTGGTAACCAACAGCTATCGCATGGCCGCCAGCCAGCATTACGCCCGCCTGACCGCCGGAAAAACCTGTCAACTGCCGGATCACGCGCGGCTTCCGGTCCGCGACATCATCCTTCGACATCTGTCACAGCACAGCGAAATCAATCCATGTTACACACCTCATTTCCGTTTCCGCGCGCCCGTTGGCAGCGCCGCAATTTTCGATACCTCGCCCAAAGCTGATTCGACCGAATCCCCGATACAGGCCGAATCCCTGGGCCTGACAGATCGCGGGTTCCAGCGCCTGCATCTCCGATCCTGACGCCCAATCAAGCCACAGGGGTTGCGTCAGCGCCGCCCCGGCCCTATCTACGGCGGCGAGAGGCTGGCGCGGGCGAACACTTCGCCAACCCGGTCAGGTCCGGAAGGAAGCAGCCGCAACGAATTCCGTTCGGGTCGCAGTCCAGCCTCTCACCCCTCCACAAACCTCACATTGCGAAGCGGCCCCATACTCGTCGTTTTCCGTCTCATTTTATCTTAACTCCTCTTGATCGGCATATGGTTTGTTCTATCATTGTTCTCATCAATGCCGCAACGAAGGAACAGATAGAATTCTAAGCAATTCCGAATCGAACCCGCAGGATACGCCGCCCAGCTCTGTTGTGACCCTGCCGCGCAGGGTCTAATAAGGCTTAACTGAAGAGGCACCATGACCGAGAGCGACAAGACCTACGAGGTATTGGCCCGGAAATACCGGCCCGAAACCTTCTCCGACCTGGTCGGGCAGGATGCGATGGTGCGCACGCTGAAAAACGCCTTCGCCGCCGACCGGATCGCGCAGGCCTTCATCATGACCGGGATTCGCGGCACCGGCAAAACCACCACGGCCCGGATCATTGCCAAGGGGCTGAATTGCATTGGCCCCGACGGTCAGGGCGGCCCGACGACGGAGCCATGCGGGCAATGCGAACATTGCACCGCCATCGCCGAAGGCCGGCATGTCGACGTGATGGAAATGGACGCCGCGTCCCGCACCGGCGTCAACGACATCCGCGAAATCATCGAATCGGTCCATTATCGCGCCGCTTCCGCACGGTATAAGATTTATATCATCGACGAGGTGCATATGCTCTCGACCAGCGCCTTCAACGCGCTGCTCAAGACGCTGGAAGAACCGCCGCCTCACGTCAAATTCATCTTCGCCACCACCGAAATCCGCAAGGTGCCGGTCACGGTGCTGTCGCGCTGCCAGCGTTTCGATCTGCGCCGGATCGAGCCGGAGGTGATGATCGCCCTGCTGCGCCGCATCGCCACCGCCGAATCGGCGGAGATCACCGATGACGCGCTGGCCCTGATCACCCGCGCGGCAGAAGGTTCGGCCCGCGATGCGACCTCGCTTCTGGATCAGGCGATCAGCCACGGGGCGGGCGAAACCACGGCCGAACAGGTCCGCGCCATGCTGGGCCTCGCCGATCGCGGGCGGATTTTGGATCTTTTCGACATGATCCTGCGCGGCGATGCGGCGCAGGCACTTGCCGAGCTTCAGGCGCAATATGCCGACGGTGCCGATCCGGTCGCGGTGCTGCGCGATCTGGCCGAGACGACGCATTGGATCTCCGTCGTCAAGATCACGCCCGATGCCATCGAGGATCCGACCATCGCCCCCGACGAACGGGTCCGGGGCGCAACGATGGCCGATCAGGTGCCGATGCGGGCGCTGACCCGGCTGTGGCAAATGCTGCTCAAATCGCTGGAAGAGGTTTCCGCCGCCCCGAATGCAATGATGGCGGCGGAGATGGCGATCATCCGCCTGACCCATGTCGCCGATCTGCCCGATCCCGAATCGCTGATCCGCAGGCTTCAGGCATCGCAGGCCGCGGGCGAACTGACCCGCCCGGCCCCGAATGGCGGCGGCACAGGCGGCACGCAGGCGCGGACGGCGCAGGCACCCGTGGCCCGCGCCAAGACCGCCCCGGTCACCGCCGGTAACGCGCAAGGTCAGGCGATGGCCGTTGCGAACGCGCCGGAAAGCCTGATCGCCCGGTTTCCGCAATTCGATGACGTGATCGAGCTGATCCGCCGGATGCGCGACATGCCGCTGCTGATTCTGGTCGAAAACCACCTGCGGCTGGCGAAATACAGCCCCGGACGGATCGAGTTCGAACCGACCCCGGACGCCCCCGCCGATCTGGCGGCGCGGCTGGCGGAACGCCTGCGCGGCTGGACCGGCGGCGAACGCTGGGCCGTCACAGTGGTCAATTCCGGCGGCGCGCCAACCGTCGCGGAACGCCGCGCGGAAGCCGACGCCGAACTGCGCCGCCGGGCGGAGGCGCATCCGACCGTGCAGGCCGCGCTCGCCGCTTTCCCCGGCGCAAAGCTGATCGCGGCCAAACGCATTGAAACGCCGGTTCAGGCGGAAGCCCCGCAGATGGCAGATGCCGGCACAACCCATGATGACGGAACCGCCCCGGTCGCAGAGGCCGAGGAATGGGATCCGTTCGAGGATGAGGAGTAGGAAATGTTCAAGGGAATGGGCGGTTTCGGCGATATGGCCAAGATGATGGCCGCCGCCAAGGATATGCAGTCCAAAATGGCCGAAATGCAGGACGGGCTGGACCGGATCACCGTCACCGGTGAGGCCGGGGCGGGTCTGGTCAAGGCCACGGCAACGGCCAAGGGCGAGCTGACGGCGCTCGATATCGACCCGTCGATTTTCGTCGCCTCCGAGAAAGAGGTGGTGGAGGATCTGATCCTCGCCGCGATCAAGGACGCACAGCGCCGCGCGCAGGACAAAGCGCAGTCGGAAATGTCGCGCATCACCCAGGAACTCGGCCTGCCTGCCGATATGAAACTGCCCTTCTGATCCCCCTGTCGCGTGGCGGAAGGTGGCGAGGATATTCAGGCGCTCATCGCGGCGCTCGCTCGGCTGCCGGGGCTTGGCCCCCGCTCGGCCCGCCGCGTCGTGTTGTCGCTGATCGGGCGCAAACCCGGCCAGATGGCACAGCTTGCAACGCTGATGTCCCGCGTCGCCGAAACCGCCCGCGCCTGCACCCGCTGCGGCAATATTTCGGAGGCGGAGATCTGCGCCATCTGCACCGACCCCGCCCGCCAGACCGGGGAGCTTTGCGTGGTCGAACATGTCGCCGATCTTTGGGCGCTTGAACGCGGCCGCGCCTTTCGCGGGCGCTATCACGTCCTCGGCGGCACGCTTTCGGCGCTTGACGACATCTCGCCGGAGGATCTCGGCATTCCCAGATTGCTCGCCCGGATCGGCCCCGAACAGGTGACGGAGATCATCCTTGCCCTGAACGCCACGGTCGAGGGGCAGACCACGGCGCATTACATCGCCGACGCGCTGCCCGACGGGCTGACCGTCACCGGCCTGGCCCAGGGTGTGCCCATCGGCGGGGAGCTCGACTATCTCGACGACGGCACCATCACCGCCGCGCTGCGCGCCCGCCGACGCTTCTGAGCGCGCTTGACTTTTACCCCCGCCCCGCCTATTTCCGGGCGGAATCTCCGGAAGGTCTGCCTTCCGGTCCCTGACCTTGCGCGGGGATCGCCCTCCGTCAGCGCGTCGCGCCCACGGGGGCGTTCGTGCTTTGCCAAGCACCCGCGCGCGTGACCTGAAACCGGACCGCAGGAGGCCCGCATGTTCGAAAATCTCTCCGACCGTCTTGGCGGCGTATTCGACCGGCTGACCAAGCAGGGTGCGCTTTCCGAGGATGACGTCACCGCCGCCATGCGCGAGGTCCGCACCGCGCTGCTGGAGGCCGACGTTTCCCTGCCCGTCGCCCGCAGCTTCGTGAAATCGGTCACCTCCAAGGCCACCGGCGCCGCGGTCACCAAATCCGTCACGCCGGGCCAGCAAGTCGTCAAGATCGTCCATGACGAGTTGATCAAGGTGCTTCAGGGCGAAGGCGAACCCGACGCGCTTCGCATCGACAACCCGCCCGCCCCGATCCTGATGGTCGGGCTTCAGGGTTCGGGCAAGACGACCACCACGGCCAAGCTCGCCAAGCGCCTGAAGGACCGCGAGAAGAAAAAAGTGCTGATGGCCTCGCTGGACACCAACCGTCCGGCGGCGATGGAGCAGTTGGCGATCCTCGGCACCCAGATCGGCGTCGACACGCTGCCGATCGTCAAGGGCGAAAGCGCCGTTCAGATCGCCAAACGCGCCAAGCAGCAGGCGACGCTTGGCGGCTATGACGTCTATATGCTGGATACCGCCGGTCGCTTACATATCGACGAAGTCCTGATGGACGAAGTGCAGGCGGTCCGCGACGTCGCCTCCCCCCGCGAAACCCTGCTGGTCGTCGATGGCCTGACCGGTCAGGACGCGGTCAACGTCGCCACCGAATTCGACGGCAAGGTCGGCATCTCCGGCGTCGTGCTGACCCGGATGGATGGCGACGGGCGCGGCGGCGCGGCTTTGTCCATGCGCGCCGTCACCGGCAAGCCGATCCGCTTTGTGGGCCTGGGCGAAAAGATGGACGCGCTTGAATCCTTCGACGCGCAGCGCGTCGCGGGCCGCATCCTCGGCATGGGCGACATCGTGGCGCTTGTCGAAAAGGCGCAGGAGGTGCTGGAGGTCGAACAGGCGGAGCGCATGATGAAGCGCTTCCAGAAGGGCATGTTCAATATGAACGACCTTCGCAGCCAGCTTGAGCAGATGCAGAAGATGGGCGGCATGGGCTCCATCATGCAGATGATGCCGGGCATGCAGAAAATGGCCAAACAGGCCGAACAGGCCGGCATGGACGACACCATGATCCGCCACCAGATCGCGCTGATCAACTCCATGACCAAGAAGGAGCGGGCCAATCCCGCCCTGCTGCAAGCCTCCCGCAAGAAGCGGATCGCGGCGGGCGCCGGTCTGGAAGTGTCGGAGCTGAACAAGCTTCTGAAAATGCAGCGCCAGATGGCCGACACGATGAAGAAGCTCGGCAAGATGAAGGGCGGCATGCTGAAACAGGCGATGCGCGCCATGACCGGCAAGGATGGCGGCCTGCCCGATATGGCCAATGCCGATCCGGCCAAAATGGCCGAGGCGACCAAGATGCTGCAAGACCCCAAAGGTCTGGGCGGTCAGCTGGGCGGCGCGGGCCTGCCCGGCGGGCTTTCGGGGCTGTTCGGAAAGAAATAAGCCATGCAGCCCCAGACCGCCACCATCAGCGTCGAGATCCCGGTTCTTGAAACCGACCGCCTGATCCTGCGCGAGCCGCGCAAGTCGGATTGGGACGCGGTCCGCGCATTCGGCATGTCCGACCGCACCCGCTATGTCGGCGGCCCGTTCAGCGAATGGCAGGTCTGGTCCACGCTCGTCTCCCCCATCGGTCACTGGGTGATCCGCGGCTATGGCCTGTGGACGGTCGAGGAAAAAACCACGGGCCGGATCGCTGGCCGCATCGGCGTTATCAACCATATCGACTGGCCGGAACCGGAACTCGGCTGGCATATCTATGACGGTTTCGAGGGCAAGGGCCTCGCCTTTGAGGGCGCGATGGCGGCCCGCAACCATGCCCACGGTGTGATGGGCCTCGGCCCGCTGATCTCGCAGATCCACCCCGAGAACGCCCGCTCGCGCCGACTGGCCGAACGCATGGGCGCGGTCATCGAATCCGAAAGCACCGTGCGCGACACACCCTGCCTGATCTATCGCCACCCGGCGGGGGTTGCCGCATGACCGCCCTGCCCGACGCCCCCATTCTCAAAACCGATCGCCTGACGCTTCGCCCGCCGCAACTCGCTGATTTCGAGGCGTTCGCGACGTTCTACACCAGCCACCGCGCCGAAACCCTCGGCGGCCCGTTCGACCGCAAGGAAGCCTGGAGCGATTTTGCCTCGACTGCTGGACAATGGCTGCTGCGCGGCTACGGGTTCTGGGAAATCACCGACCGTGAAACGGGCGAGAATATCGGTCGCGCCGGGATCTACCACCCCGATTTCTGGCCCGAACCCGAACTGGGTTGGATGATCTACGGCAGCAGCCACGAGGGCCGCGGCATCGCGCAAGAGGCCGCCATCGCTGCCCGCGACGGTGCCGCATATCATTTCGGAATCACCGCGCCGATATCGTCGATAGAGGCCAACAATACCCGCTCCATCGCACTGGCGAAACGCATGGGCGCACGGCCCGACGGCGAATGGGACACCCCTTACGGCCCGATGCTGCGTTTTCGGCATAATGCGCAGGTGACGCCATGACCACCGTTGCCCTGACCACAGCGCGCCTGACCCTGCGCCTGCCCGACGCGCGCGACCACGCTGCCTATTCAGCCTTCTTTGCGGACCCGGAGGCGTCGCATTTCTACGGCGGCCCACTGCGCCCGGATCAGGCTTACGGCGTGCTCTGCCGCGATATCGGTCACTGGCAACTGAAAGGCCACGGCAAGTTCGTGATTGTGGAGAACGGCGAAACCATCGGCGGCTGCGGCATCGTCCACCCCGAAGGCTGGCCGGGTCATGAGTTGACATGGTGGCTCCTGCCTGTCGCACGCGGTCGCGGTATCGCGCAGGAAGCCTCGCATGCCATTCTCTCATGGGCGCGCACGGAACTCGGCTGGACCCAGGTCGAAACCCATTTCCGCGACGAAAATACCGCCGCCCGCCGCCTGACCGAATCCCTCGGCGGGGCAAGGTTTCGCCGCGAAACCTTCCCAGACGGCCACGCCCGCGACATCTACGCCATCCCGACATCGGCGGAGGCGCCGGCATGAAACCCTCTTTCATTCTGGCCCAAATATCCCGGGGGTCCGGGGGCAGCGCCCCCGGCGGCATCACCCTGTATGCACAGCCTGTGTACAACCTGTGTACGCGCGGTGTACGCGCTGTGCCCGCAATCGGAGCGACCAGATGACCGACGACATCACCCGCGCCGCCGAGCTTCTGGCCGAGCATCGCGACAGTATCGACCGCCTCGATGCGATCATCGTTTACACGCTTGCCGAAAGGTTCAAGCGCACTCAGGCCGTGGGAAAACTCAAGGCCGAACACGACCTTCCTCCGTCCGATCCGGCGCGTGAATCCACGCAGATCGAGCGGCTGGAACGCCTCGCGCGCGAGGCCGATCTGGACCCGGAATTCGCGCGCAAATTCCTCAATTTCGTGATCGCGGAAGTCATCCGCCATCACGAAAGCTACCAATCGTAGGGTGCGCGTCACGCGCACCAAACCCTAGCCATTACAAGGAGAAACAAGAATGGCCATGAAAATCCGTCTCGCCCGTGGTGGTTCCAAAAAACGCCCCCACTACGCCATCGTCGCATCCGATTCGCGCATGCCGCGCGACGGCCGCTTTATCGAGAAGCTGGGCACTTATAACCCGCTCCTGCCGAAAGACAGCGAAGAGCGTGTGAAAATGAACATGGAACGCGTCGCCTACTGGCTGGAACAGGGCGCGCAGCCGACCGACCGGATCGCCCGCTTCCTGGAAGCCACCGGCGTCCGCGAGAAGGCCGTCCGCGCCAACATGAAGAAGGCCGAGCCGGGCAAAAAAGCCCAGGAACGCATCAAGGAGCGCGAGGAAAAAGCCGCCGCCGCCAAGGAAGCCGAAGAAGAGGCCAAGCGCGCAGCGGAAGAAGCCAAGAACGCCCCGGCCGAGGAAGCACCCGCCGAAGAAGCGCCCGCAGCGGAAGCCGCTTCGGAATAAGCGCCACGCGGCCCGCTTAACCGGCGGGCCGCTGATCTTTCGGGGGCGCGATGTTCATCTTCCGGCTGATCCGTCTGTGCATTCTGTTGATGCTCGCCTTCGTCGCGGGCATGTTCTTCGAGCGCGGTCACCAGATGGATCTGTGCGAGAAATCGGGCGGGGTCTGGCTGCGTGCCGGGATTTGCGGAGGGCCGTAGGCGATGACTGACAGGATCTGCGTTGGCGCGATTGCCGGAGCATTCGGCGTGCGCGGCGAGGTGCGGCTGAAAAGCTTCACGGCGACGCCTGAGGACATCGCCGCCTATGGTCCGCTGACCACGGAGGATGGCAAGACCAGATTCGCGGTCACCCTGACCCGCCCGGTCACAGGCGGGCTGGGCGCGCGACTATCCGGCGTCGGAACCCGCGAACAGGCGGAGGCGCTTCGGGGCACGACGCTCTGGGCACCGCGCGACGCATTGCCGAGCCTGCCGGATGATGAATTTTACCACGCCGATCTGATCGGGCTGGAGGTATTCGACCCCGGCGGCCAGCCGCTCGGCCGGGTGCGGGCCATTTATGACCACGGCGCGGGCGATATTCTGGAAATCACCGGCAAGCAGACGCTGCTTCTGCCCTTCACCCGTGCTGCGGTCCCGACCGTCGATCTCGCCGCGGGCAGGATCGTCGCGGACCCGCCGGAATCGGACGAGTGACGCGGGTCTTCCTGCATGCCGGTTTTCACAAGACCGGCACCAAAAGCGTGCAGCATTTCCTGCGCAGCAATCGTCCCCTGCTCCGCGACCGCGCCGTGCTGGTCCTGCCTGCGCGGATACGCGGGTTGACCCGGCTCGGCTTCTGGTATCAAGATCTGCCGGAGCCCGATATGCTGGACCGGATGCGCGACGCCTATGCGGATTTCTTTCGCTCGCTGAAACGCCTGCCGGGGCGCGATCTTGTCATCAGCGCCGAGAATATGCTGGGCCGGATGCCGGACGGGCGGTCGGATTGCCCCTATCCGGTGGCGGGGGCACTCTTGCCCGCGATTATCGCCGCGCTGAAATCGCTGCCGCCGCCGGTCGAGATCGTGGTTTACCTGTCGATGCGCACACAGCCCGGCTGGGTGCGCAGCCTATACGCGCATTTCGCCGCGAAACCCGAACAGCCACGATTGACCGAGGACTTCGGCAGGTTCGCAGCACGTTTCACGCATCTGTCGCTGGATTGGGAGGCAGATCGGATCGTTAATGCCCTGCCCGACTGTCCGGTCTCCGCGCAAAATATCGAGACATTGTCGAATGCGCGGTTCGGCATCGCCCAGCCATTCGTCGATTTTCTGGACCTGCCGGAGGGTCGCCTGGCGCAGTTCTCGCCGGTCGAGCATCGTCACCGATCCGCCGATCCCGCCTTGGTTTCGGAGCTGGTCGCGTTGAACCGCAGCGATCTGGATGCGGAGGCTTTGGCGCAAGCGAAGCGCGATCTGATCCGGGCGAATGCGGATGATAAGGGAGAACCACAATGAAATCCCACGGCCGCCTGTCTGCCCAGGCAACGCGCAAACCACGCGACCTGATGGCCGAACCGCAGCGGGTCGGGGCGTGGACGGCGAATGTGATCACACTCTTCCCTGAGGCGTTTCCCGGCGTCCTCGGCCTGTCGCTGACCGGGCGGGCGCTGCATCAGGGGCTGTGGAATCTGCGCACGATCCCGCTCAGGGAACATGGCGTCGGCAAGCATCGCAACGTGGACGACACGCCTGCGGGTGGCGGTGCGGGCATGGTGATCCGGCCTGATGTGATGGATGCGGCGCTGCGCGAGGCTGGCGGGCGGCTGCCTGTCGTCTATCTGTCGCCGCGCGGCAGGCCGCTGACGCAGGCACGCGCGCGGGCATTAGCACAGGGTCCGGGACTGACGCTGATCTGCGGGCGGTTCGAGGGCGTGGATCAGCGCGTGCTGGACGCCCACGAGATCGAGGAAATCAGTATCGGGGATTATATCCTGACCGGCGGAGAGCTTGCCGCTCAGGTCTTGATTGATGCGACGGTTCGGCTTATACCGCGCGTCGTCGGGAATCAGGCATCGCTGGCTGAAGAGTCCTTTTCGGACGGTTTGCTTGAGCACCCGCAATATACTCGCCCCGCCGAGTGGGAAGGCCGCAGGATACCGGATGTCATCATGTCCGGAAATCACGCGGCCATTGCTGCTTGGAGGCGTGAGGAGGCCGAAAGGCTGACCAAAGAACGCCGCCCCGACCTGTGGCGGGCATATCGGGACCGGGAGACCGGCACCCCGCATGACCCGGCAAAGGACGCACAGCTCTCGGGCGCATCACACCAAGCGGGGACCGAACCCGCGCAAGACAAGGATGAACCGCGATGAACCTGATCGCACAGCTCGAAGCCGAGCAGATTGCCGAACTCGGCAAAGACATTCCGGATTTCAAGGCCGGCGACACGATCCGCGTCGGCTACAAAGTGACCGAGGGCACCCGGACCCGTGTGCAGAACTATGAAGGCGTGTGCATCGCCCGCAAAGGCGGCAGCGGCATCGGCGCTAGCTTTACTGTCCGCAAGATTTCCTTCGGCGAAGGCGTGGAACGTGTGTTTCCGCTCTATTCGACCAATATCGACGCTATCACCTTGGTCCGCCGCGGTAAGGTCCGCCGCGCGAAGCTGTACTACCTGCGCGACCGTCGCGGCAAATCGGCCCGTATCGCCGAAGTCACCAACTACAAGCCGAAGGCCGACAAGGCCGACGCCAACGCCTGAGGATCATCGTCATGAAAAAAGACATCCATCCCGATTACCACATGATCGAGGTCAAGATGACCGACGGCACCACCTATCAGGTCCGCTCGACCTGGGGTGCGGAAGGCGACACCATGACGCTGGACATCGACCCGACCTCGCACCCGGCATGGACCGGCGGTTCGGCCCGTCTGATGGACGCGGGCGGTCGTGTCTCGAAGTTCAAAAACAAATATGCGGGCCTGGGTTTCTGATCCCCGCCCACATCGTTTCGGAAACGCCGTCCTTATGGGCGGCGTTTTCTTTTTGCGGCAGCGCAGAAAAAACATTTGTTTGGTTTTCAGAGCACTGTCAACGACACGCCGCGCCCCAACCGAATGGACACAAAGTCGACATATTGCATGGTCATTGTACGCCCGATTCGCGCTGACAATTTTGTGACAAGGGTTCGACTATGTCCGATACTGATACGTTTCACGCCGAAACGGAAATGCTGGCCGACGCGCCACCGAAGAACCAATGGCTTCAATGGCTGGCCGTTGTGGGGCTTGTTTATCTGCTGATCTGCGCTGTCAGCCTGATCGGGACCGGTTTCAAGACCGCGACCGGCGATCAGGCGAAAGAGCTTTTTGCTTTTGCCACCAACCCGTTTGCCGGTCTTGTTGTCGGCACCGTGGCGACGGCGCTGATTCAGTCCTCCTCTACCGTGACCTCGATCATCGTGGGTCTGGTGGCAGGCGGTCTTCCAGTTTCGGTGGCCGTGCCCATGGTTATGGGCGCGAATATCGGCACCTCGATCACCAATACCATCGTCTCGCTCGGGCACGTCCGCGAGAAGAAGGAATTCGCCCGCGCCTTTTCCGCCGCGACCGTGCATGACTTCTTCAACCTTCTCTCAGTGGTGATCTTCCTTCCGCTTGAGATGGCGTTCGGCTTGCTGGAGAAGATCGGCAAGGTTCTTGCCGCGCCCTTCTATAACGGTGCCGATGCCTCGATGGACGGGTTCAACTTCGTGAAGGCAGCAACTTCGCCTGTGACGGATGCGATTTCCGGGCCGATCCTCTCGCTTGGCAATGTCATGGGCGGCGTGCTGCTGATCATCGTCGGCATCGCCATGATCTTCCTGGCGATCAACTATATCGGCAAGCTGCTGAAACGGCTGATGGTCGGCAAGGCGCGTGAGATCATGCACACGGCGATCGGGCGCGGACCGATTGCGGGCATCGCTTCGGGTACGATCGTGACCTGCCTCGTGCAGTCGTCGTCAACCACGACATCGCTGATGGTGCCGCTGGCCGGGTCGGGTGCGTTCGGGCTGAAGCAGATCTATCCCTTCACGCTCGGCGCGAATATCGGCACCTGCCTGACCGCGCTTCTGGCCGCCACTGCCGTGACCGGCAACAGCGAGGCCGCGTTGCAGATCGCCTTCATCCACCTGACTTATAACGTGCTTGGCGTGCTGATCATCTATGGTCTGCCCTTCCTGCGTTATCTGCCTGTGCGGGCGGCGGAATGGCTGGGGCGAACGGCGTCCGAAAACAAATCCATCGCGCTCGCCTATATTCTAGGCGTATTCTTTGTGATCCCGGCAATCTGCCTCGGCATCACGGCCGTGATCTGAACTGGAAAGGCGATATACCATGACTGAACCACGCACCCTCTCCCGCGAGAAGCTGGAGCAAATGATTGGCGAAACCGAGACCTCTCTGACCGACCTGAAAGCGGAACTGACGCGCCGCGATCAGGCCGCCCAGCATCGCGAGATCGACCATCTTGAAGAGCATATGAACTCTGCTGAAACCGGGCTGCGCAGCGTGCGCGATTTCTTCCGGTTGCTGACTGCCGAACTGCGCAAGAGCGAGTCTTAATCAGATCGAAGCGGGCGGCAATTTGTCCACAGCTTTTGTGTGCCGCCCGCTTTTCTTCACCACATCTAGCGGATAGGCTCCGCCCGGTCAGTGCGGAGGCCTAGCGTGGCGCATATTATCGTCGTCGGAAATGAAAAGGGCGGCTCGGGAAAATCCACCACCTCCATGCATGTCGCGACAGCGCTGGCACGGATGGGACATCGCGTCGCCGCGCTTGATCTGGACATCCGGCAGCGGAGCTTCGGGCGGTATCTGGAGAACCGGGCGCATTTTATCGAAACCGAAGGGCTGAGCCTGCCGCTGCCGATGCTGGGCGCATTGAACGCAGCCTCACCGAACGAGACCGATCCGCTGTCCGAAGCCATGTCGGAGCTGGACCCGGTGCATGATTTCATCCTGATCGACTGTCCGGGTTCGCATACGCGGCTGGCGCAGATGGCGCATATGCTGGCCGATACGCTGATCACACCGATGAATGACAGTTTCATCGATTTCGATCTGCTGGCGCGACTGGCACCTGACGGGAAGGTGCTCGGCCCCTCGATCTATTCGGAGATGGTCTGGGGCGCGCGGCAGGGGCGGCAGGCGGCAGGGGCCGGGCCGATCGACTGGGTGGTGCTGCGCAACCGGCTCGGGACGCAGGCGATGCACAACAAGCGCAAGGTCGGCTCTGCACTGACGCAATTGTCGAAGCGGATCGGGTTCCGGGTCGCACCGGGCTTTGCCGAGCGGGTCGTGTTCCGGGAGCTGTTTCCGCGCGGGCTGACGCTGCTGGATCTGAAAGATGTCGGGGGCGAGACGCTCAATATGTCGAACATCGCGGCGCGGCAGGAGTTGCGTGATTTGATTACGACGCTGAACCTGCCGGGCGTGAAGGTGGATTTCTGATCTTCCGGTGATGGTGCGCTGAAGCGCACCCTACGGCGATTGCGGATGTTGTGACGGTGCTGAGGCGCACCCTACGGCGATTGCGGATGTCGTGACGGCGCGCTGAAGCGCACCCTACGGTGATTGTGGATGTCGTGACGGTGCGCTGAAGCGCACCCTACGGCGGTTGTGGATGTCGTGACGGTGCGCTGAGGCGCACCCTACGGCGATTGTGGATGTTGTGACGGTGCGCTGAAGCGCACCCTACGGCGATTGCGGATGTAGGGTGCGCTTCAGCGCACCACACCAATCACAACGCCCGCCAGCCAATATCGCGGCGGCAGAACCCTTCCGGCCAGTCAATGCCGTCGATCAGGGCATAGGCCCGCCCATGCGCTTCGGCGAGGGTTGATCCGCGTCCGGTGGCGGCCAGCACCCTGCCCCCGGTCGCGAGTGTTCTGCCGTCTTTTTCAGAGGTTCCCGCATGGAATATCATGTGGAAACTATCCTCCGCCGTGTCATCCAGCCCGCGAATTTCCGAGCCTTTCTCGTAGCTGCCGGGATAGCCCTTCGCAGCCATCACCACGCTCAGCGCATGATCCGCCGCCCAGTTGACCGTCACCTGATCCAGCCGCCCTTCGGCGCAGGCATGGATCAGATCCAGCGCCTGCGCACCGAGCCGCATCATCAGCGGCTGGCATTCGGGATCGCCGAAGCGGACGTTATATTCGACGAGCCGCGCCCGCCCCTGATCGATCATCAGCCCGGCGTAAAGGACACCTTGAAACGGGGTGCCGCGCGCCGCCATCTCTGCCACTGTCGGGCGGATGATCTGGTCCATCACCTGCTGTTGCAGCGCGTCTGTCAGGATCGGTGCAGGGGAATAGGCCCCCATGCCGCCGGTATTGGGGCCGGTGTCGCCTTCGCCGACCCGCTTATGATCCTGCGCCGTACCGATCGGCAGGCAGTTGATGCCGTCGGAGAGGACGAAGAAGCTGGCCTCCTCGCCCTGCATGAACTCCTCGATCACGACCTCCGCCCCGGCGTCGCCGAACGCACCGTCGAAGATCATGTCGATGGCGGCAAGGGCCTGATCTTCGGTTTCCGCGACGACCACCCCTTTGCCGGCGGCGAGGCCATCCGCCTTGACCACAATAGGCGCGCCCTGCTGCGACACATAATCGTGGGCGGCAGCGGCGTCGGAGAACCGCGCCCAGGCCGCCGTCGGCGCGCCGCAAGCGTCGCAGATTTCCTTGGTGAACGCCTTCGACGCCTCAAGCTGAGCCGCCGCTTTCGATGGCCCGAAGACCAGAACGCCTGCCGCACGCAGCGCATCCGCGACACCGGCGGCAAGCGGGGCTTCGGGGCCGACGACCACCAGATCAACCGCATTCTCAAGCGCGAACTCCGACACCGCGGCACGGGACAGAATATCCAGATCGGCGCATTCGGCCACGGCCGCGATGCCGGGGTTCCCGGGCGCGGCAATCAGCCGGTCGCATTTCGGATTCTGCCGGATCGCCCAGGCCAGCGCATGTTCCCGCCCGCCACTGCCGAGAATGAGGATATTCATCTGTCGCCCCTGCCTTCGCTGATCGTTGCTGCCTATTAGAAGCAGCGGGCCAGCAGTGCAAGGAAGCGGCTAGTTCTCGCAGCCCACGCCATCGCCGTCACGGTCGAGATCGTAGATATCCTGCCCGACGACATAGACCGGCCCCTGCACATAGGCGGGACCGTTGCCGCTGCCGCCTGCGCAATCGACATCTGATGCAACGGGGACGCAGGCGCCTTCGTAATTCGGATCGCATTGCTGGGCGAGCGTGACGGAAGGTGCGGCAAAAAGGAACGAGGAAATCAGTACAATACGAATGCGTGTCATGGATTTTCTGGAATGAAGGTTAGGAACTGACGGGCCACGTTAACCTTGATTAACGGCGCAAACCAGCCTCGCCCCGTTTCGCCTCTGCCGCGTTCCGTCTGGGCCGTTGCGTACAGCGCCTCGCTGCGGCAAAACGGTCGCATGTCCGACCTGTTTGAAGAGCCGGAAACCGGCAGCAATACGCCCCCCCTCTCCGTGTCGGAAATTTCCGGCGCGGTTAAGCGCGTGATCGAAGGCGAATTCGGGCGGGTCCGCGTCCGGGGGGAGATCGGGCGCGTGTCGATGCCGCGCTCTGGTCACGTCTATTTCGATCTGAAGGACGACCGGGCCGTGATCGCGGCGGTCAGCTGGAAAGGTCAGGCCGCACGGCTGACCCAGAAGCCCGAGGAGGGGTTGGAGGTCATCGCGACCGGCAAGCTGACCACCTTTGCCGGGCAATCGAAATATCAGTTGATCGTCGACGAGTTGGAACCAGCAGGGGCCGGGGCATTGATGGCCATGCTGGAAAAGCGCCGCAAAGCACTCGCTGCCGAGGGGCTGTTCGATGCGGAGCGCAAGAAGCCCCTGCCCTTCCTGCCGCGTGTGATCGGCGTTGTGACCTCGCCGTCCGGCGCGGTGATCCGGGATATTCTGCACCGGCTGCGCGACCGCTTCCCAAGCCATGTACTGATCTGGCCGGTGGCCGTTCAGGGCGCGGCAAGTGCAGGTGAGGTCGCGGCAGGAATTCGCGGCTTCAATGCACTGCCCAAGGGCGGGCCGATCCCGCGACCCGATCTGTTGATCGTGGCGCGTGGCGGCGGCTCGCTGGAGGATCTTTGGGGCTTCAACGAGGAGGTTGTGGTCCGCGCCGCCGCTGAAAGCCAGATCCCGCTGATTTCAGCGGTCGGGCATGAAACCGACACAACGCTGATCGACTTCGCCGCCGACCGCCGCGCACCGACACCGACTGCGGCGGCTGAGATAGCGGTTCCGGTGCGGCGCGAACTTGGGGCGCAGCTACAGCAGGCACGGCTGCGAATGACGCAGGCCATGGGTCAGCGTCAGGACCGGATGTCGCAGCGTCTGGTCGATCTGGGCCGCGCGCTCGGCCGGCCGCAGGCGCTGACCGAAGGGGCGCGGCAGCGGCTGGATTTCCGGGGCAGCGCATTGGAACCGGCTCTGCGCAATTTCGTGCATCGCCGCCGTGATCAGCTGAGCGGTCTGCGCCTGACACCAGCGATGCTGCTGCGGATCACCGAACGGACCCGGACCGGGCTGGATACGGTGACGCAGCGTCTTGGCACGGCAGCAAGAGCGCCCAATGATCGCCGCAAGGACCGGCTGGACGGGTTGACGCAGCGGTTGGAGAACGGGCGCAGCAGGGTTTTCGCCGACGCCCGCCGGAAATCCGCCGAGAACCGCGAAAAGCTGGGGCTGCTCGACAAGCGGATGCAGGCCGCTTTCGGTCGGGGAATTTCACAGCGTGACGAGGTGCTGAACCGGCTGGACCGGATGCGGGTGTCGCTGGGTTACACGCAAACGCTCGCACGCGGCTTTGCCGTGGTCCGGGATGATGCGGGTCAGGTGCTGACCACAGCGGACGCAGCAAATGAGGCAACGCGGATGGAGATCGAGTTCGCCGATGGCAAGCTGCCGGTGCGGAATGATCGCGACCCTCAGGGATCCTTGTTCTGATCCGGGGAGGGACGCGGATGATCGTCCCATTCGTCTGACAGGATCCGCTCGGCATCGCCTTTCGGATCGTCGTATTGCCGTGATTTCAGCGACCACATGAAGGCGACGAGCCCGGTTGCGCCGAGGATCAGGGATACCGGGATAAGCAGCGCAAGTATCTCCATCAGCGCAACCTCAGGGCATTAAGCGTGACCGAGATCGAGCTTGCCGACATGGCGAGCGCGGCCAGCAGCGGCGTGGCCAGCCCCACCATTGCGAAGGGCACGGCGACGATATTGTAGAGGATCGAAATCGCGAAATTCTGCTTGATCCGGGTCCGCGCCTTCATCGCCATATCGAGCGCATCCGCCACAGGCGAAAGCTCCTGCCCGGTCAGAACGATGTCGGAGGCGACCCGTGCCGCGTCCAGCCCCGTGGCGGGGGAAATCGACACATGCGCGCGGGCCAGCGCCGCCGTGTCGTTCAGACCGTCGCCAACCATCAGCACTTTTGCGCCGGACTGGGCGAGCGATGCGACCTCGGCCTCTTTCTCTGCCGGGGTCACGCCAGCGCGGTAATCGGTTATGCCGAGTTCGGCGGCAGCGCGAGCAACCGCTGCCTCCGTATCACCCGACAGCATGATGACGCGCGTCCCTCGGGCGGTCAGCGCCGCGATGCAATACGTCGCGCCCGGTCGCAGGGCGTCGGCAAAGCGCAGCACCACGGGGGACCACCCTTCCACGGCCAGCACGCTGACCGGACCATCCGCATCCGGCGCGTCCGCCCCGACCCAATCGGCGCGGCCCAGACGGACGCGTCTGCCCTGCCATTCGGCTTCTACCCCATAGCCGGGGATTTCGGTCGTGCGGTCGATCTCCCCTTCGGAAACGCCTGCTGCCCGAAGTGCGGCGCTTAGCGCTTGCGACAGGGGGTGGTTTGATCCCGCAGCAATTGCGGCAGCAACAGGGCGCAAATCCTCGGGCAGGTCGGTCAGGTTGGTCAGTTCCGGCTTGCCAAGTGTCAGCGTGCCGGTTTTGTCGAAGACGACGGTATCGACCTCCGCCAGCCGCTCAAGCGCGGTGCCATCCTTGATGAGCAGCCCCTTGCGGAACAGCCGCCCGGACGCAGAGGTCACCACTGCCGGCACAGCAAGGCCAAGCGCACAAGGGCAGGTGATAATCAGCACCGCCGCCGCGACGTTCAGCGAAATCCGCCAATCGCCGGACAGATACATCCACGCCGCGAAAGACAGCAGCGCCAGCAGATGCACCACGGGCGCATAGGCGCGCGAGGCGCGTTCGGCGAGCGAGGCATAATGCCCCCGCGTCGCCTCCGCCATCGCCACCAGATCGGCCAGCCGGGACAGGGAACTGTCGCGCCCCGCTGCCGTGACGCGCAGATCCAGCCTGCCGGTCAGATTGACCTCCCCCGCAGACAGCTCCGCACCGGGGCCGGCCCGCACGGGCAGGCTTTCGCCCGTCAGCAGCGAGCGGTCGATTTCCGACATGCCCGCGATCACCGTGCCATCGGCGGGCAGTCGCGCCCCGGGACGCACCCGGATCACGTCGCCGGGGGTGAGGTCTGCGACATTTACCTGCTCCTCGATCCCGTCAACAAGGCGGGTTGCGCGAGGCACCTCCAGCGCAGTCAGTTCCTCCGCCGCCGAACGGGCAACGGCGCGGGTGCGGTAGTCCAGATAGCGCCCGACCAGCAGGAAGAAACACAGCATGACCGCCGCGTCGAAATAGGCGTGCTTGCCGGATTGCGAGGTCTCGAACAGCGAAATCGCCGTGGCGAGGATCAGCGCCAGAGAGATCGGCACATCCATCCCGAGCCTGCCCGATTTCAGGCTGCGCCATGCGCTTGCGAAGAAGGGCTGGCCCGCAAAAATCACCGTCGGCAGCGCGATGACCGCCGAGATCCAGTGGAACATATCCCGCGTCGCACCCTCTGCCCCCGCCCAGACGGCGATGGAGAGGATCATGATATTCATCATCGCGAAACCGGCCACGCCGATGCGCATCAGAATATCGCGGCCCTGCCGGTCGGCGGCGGTCGAACTCAGGGCAGCGGGATCAAGCTCATGCGCCTCGTAGCCGATCTGTTCCAGTACCGGAATGAACTCCGCCGCCTCATGTCCGGGCGCGTCGATCATCACCCGACGCAAACTCAGATTGACGCGGGCGGAGCGGACGCCGGGCTGCCCGTTCAGGGCGCGTTCGACATCGGTGATGCAGGCCGCGCAGTGTGCCGTTGGCAAGGACAGGACGATGTCGCCGCCCTTCATCGAGGCGTCTGCAACCCGCATGGCAAGAGGCGCGGCATCGCAGGCGGGACAGGCGCTGAGCCGTGACGAATATGTCCTGTCCGCGCTCAGATCCGCCATATCAGCTACTCACCATAGACCCCGGATAATCCGACAGGCGCTGACGGAAGATGGTGCCATCAGGGGCATCCGCCTCCAGATGCAGGACCCATGCACCGGGCGCCAGCGAAACATCAGCAACCCATAGACCACCCGCATAGCGCATGTCAGGCGACACATCGTCACGCTTCTGCGTCGGGCGGCTGACGATGACGCGAAGCGCCTGAACCGGGGCGGGCATGCCCTGCTGATCCATGATGCGGATGGTCAGCACCTCCCCGTCATAGCTGGGCACGACGTTCCAGCCCAGAGCCTCCTGCGCGGCGCGTTCCCGGTCGAAATTCTGGGAGGCAACATAGGAATTCGCGACCTCCAGCCCGGGAAAGGTCTGCACGGCCTGAACGGCGAGGACGATATTCACCCCGATGATGACCCCGAACAGCCCCACGAAGGCCAGCAGCATCCGGCGGCCGGTCAGCTTCTTCCGCCCGGTGAACAGCAGAAACGGCAAGAAGAAGATCGCAGCCACGACCAGCACGAGAATGAGGCTCAGAATCAGTGCGTTCAATTCTGCAAACAGGCCCATGCTCAGTTCCTTCCGTGAAAAACAGTATCGACACCGGATTGCGTGCCCGTGTCATCGCTGACAACCAACATGATCTCGGAGGTTTTGTCCTGCGTCAGGGGCGATCCCGCTGCCGCGGTCAGGTAAATCCGGATTGTCGCGGTTTCATCTGCCGGCACCTCGGTAATATTCCCGTCGGCCCCTTCAATCGCAAGCTGGAGATCCGGCAATGCGCCACCATCCTCATCAAGCGCCGCGATCGTGAACGGTGTTTCCTGGCCCTGTTTGTTGCGCAGCCGCATCT